>JAIDKG010000136.1:0-99580 GCA_029051525.1 Muribaculaceae bacterium | reverse complement strand
AAAGTGCCTATCGGCACCGCGCACCGGCCTCCGGCCGACTTGCGCTCTTTGCTCTCGTGCTAAATCAAGATTTTGCAGTGAGTCAAAGTGCCTATCGGCACCGCGCACCGGCCTCCGGCCGACTTGCGCTCTTTGCTCTCGTGCTAAATCAAGATTTTGCACTAAGGATTTCCCCTTCTCAATCACTATATATATTGTCTATGGATTCTCCCGATATTTTTACACATCTTCATGTACACTCTCAGTACAGCATTCTCGACGGTATGGCACCGGTAGCTAAACTCGTTGATAAGGCTATCGCCAACGGTCAACGTGCGATGGCTCTCACTGATCATGGCAACATGTTCGGTATCAAGGAGTTTGTGAATTATTGCAATAAGATTAATTCGGGCAAGGAACCGGAGGATCGATTCAAACCGATCATCGGTTGCGAGATGTATATGGCTCCGGAGACGATGTATAATAAGCGTGGTCGTCAGGACCATAAGGCTTATCATCTGATTGTGCTGGCCAAGAACCTCAACGGCTATCACAATCTGATTAAGCTCGTGAGCCGCGCATATACAGAGGGGTTCTATTATCGTCCGCGCACGGAGCATAAGGAGTTGCTGAAGTATCATGAGGATCTTATCGTATGCTCTGCGTGTCTGGGCGGCGAGATTCCGCAGCTTATTCTCGATGGTGAGATTGAGAAGGCGGAGCGGCAGGTGAAGTGGTTTCACGACCTCTTCGGCGACGACTATTACCTTGAGATGCAGCGACATCAGACTTTTAAGGAGAATGCCAACCGCGATGTGTATCCGGAGCAGCAGAAGGTGAATGAGGTGCTTGTGGACATCGCCCGTCGTCACGGTATAAAACTGATTGCCACCAATGATGTGCATTTTGCATATGAGCAGGATGCAGAGGCGCATGACCGACTTATCTGCGTGAACACCGGCAAGCGTTTCAATGAGGACCGTATGCACTATACGAAGCAGGAATGGCTGAAGAGCACGGAGGAGATGAGCCGTATTTTCGCCGACATTCCGGAGGCGATTGCCAACACCCGCGAGATTGCCGATAAGGTGGAGTTCTACAGCATCGACCACGCCCCTATCATGCCTAACTTCGAGATTCCGGCCGATTTCGGAACTGAGGAGGAATACCGGGCGCGACTCTCGGAGCAGGATCTATACGATGAGTTTACACGCGATGAGCACGGTGAAGTGGTGCTGTCGCGCGAGGAGGGGGAAAAGAAGATACAGCGGCTCGGCGGCTACGACAAACTATACCGCATCAAGTTTGAGGCTGACTATCTGGAGCATCTCACTATGGCGGGGGCAAAGAAAAGATATGGCGACCCGCTGCCTGAGGATGTGGCTGAGCGGCTGAAATTCGAGCTGTATATAATGAAGACGATGGGTTTCCCGGGCTACTTCCTCATCGTGCAGGATTTCATCAATACGGGGCGTGAGAAACTGGGTGTCAGCATCGGCCCGGGACGTGGTTCGGCGGCGGGTTCGGCGGCGGCCTATTGTCTGGGTATCACGCAGGTTGACCCTATCAGGTATGACCTGCTTTTCGAGCGTTTTCTGAATCCTGACCGTATATCGCTCCCTGATATCGATGTGGATTTCGATGATGACGGCCGATATGAGGTGCTGAAGTATGTCACGGAGAAGTATGGGGCCGAGAAGGTGGCTCATATCATCACCTATCAGACTATGGCTACTAAGATGGCTATCAAGGATATGGGGCGCGTGATGGATATGACGCCGCAGGAGTCGTCGAAACTCGCCAAACTGGTGGTGGACCGTCTGCCGGAGGTCGACGGGAAGTCGCCGAAGATTAATTTCAAGAATCTGGTGAAGTATGACAAGGCCTTCCAGGAGGCCTACAACAGTCCGGACCCGAAGACCCATGATGTGATGAAATATGCCGGCGAACTGGAGGGGACGGTGCGCGGCACGGGTGTGCATGCCTGCGGTGTGATTATCGGTCGCGATGACATCACCGACTGGGTGCCGGTAGCTATATCGAATGAGGATACGGAGTCGGTGGTGTTCACGCAGTATGAGGGTTCGGTGATCGAGGAGACGGGTATGATCAAGATGGACTTCCTCGGTCTGAAGACTCTCTCCATAATCAAGGAGGCTGTGGCCAATATCAAGGAGAGTAAGGGAATCGACCTCGACATCGACTCTATACCGCTCGACGACGAACTCACCTTCAAGCTCTATTGCGACGGACGCACCACATCGACTTTCCAGTTTGAGTCGCCGGGTATGCAGAAGTCGCTGCGCGAGCTGAAGCCATCCAAGTTTGAGGACCTTATCGCGATGAACGCCCTCTACCGACCGGGCCCTATGGACTATATCCCCTCCTTCATTGCCCGTAAGCATGGCCGCGAACCGATTCAGTACGACATCCCGATCATGAAGCAGTATCTGGAGGAGACATATGGCATCACCGTCTATCAGGAGCAGGTGATGCTACTGTCGCGATTGCTGGCTAATTTCACCCGAGGCGAGTCGGATATGCTCCGTAAGGCTATGGGTAAGAAGCAGATCGACAAGATGGCCAAGCTGAAGGTGAAGTTTATGGAGCAGGGTCAGGGGAATGGCCATAAGCCGGAGGTGCTTGAGAAAATCTGGGCCGACTGGGAGAAATTCGCTTCGTATGCCTTCAATAAGTCGCACGCCACATGCTATAGCTGGGTGGCATATCAGACTGCATATCTTAAGGCTCATTATCCGGCTGAGTATATGGCCGGTGTGCTGAGCCGCAACCTTAGCGCGGCCGACAAGCTCACCAAGATTATGGATGAGACAAAGCGCATGGGGATCGTGGTGAAGGGACCCGACATCAATGAATCGGGCCATAAATTCTCTGTCACTAAGAAGGGGGAGATACGCTTCGGACTCAGCGGAATCAAGAGTGTGGGAGATTCGGCGGTGAATGCCATCGTGTCGGAACGCAGTAAAAACGGTCCGTTCAAGAATCTTTTCGATTTTGTGGAGCGTGTGAATCTTTCGGCCTGCAACCGTGGGGCAATCGAAAGCCTTGCATTGGCTGGTGCTTTCGACAGCTTCGGTGTGCCGCGTGAGATGGTGGTGGCGCCGGTGCTCGACTCCACATGGGCCGACCTCCTCGTGAAGTATGGCCAGCGCATCCAGAATGATTCCAATTCTCTGCAGGCATCTCTTTTCGGCGACCTGGAACCTATCGAAACCGACAAACCCCCATTCCCGGAATATGAGCCATGGAGCCGCCTGAAACTCCTTGAGGCCGAGAAGAATCTTGTCACTATGTATCTCTCGGCCCACCCGCTCGACCCCTATTATATGGAACTCAACTATGCCTGCAATACGACTTGCGATGAGTTTGAGATGTCGCAGAGCGACGGCGCCGTGCTTTCAATCGGAGGTCTGGTGACCGGACTGGAGGAACGCAAGAGCAAGAAGGGTAATCCGTGGGGACTCCTCACTATCGAAGATTTCAACGGCACGGCCTCAATCCGCCTCTTCGGCAAACTATATGAGGATTACCGCCATAAAATCGTGGCGGGCGATGCCGTATATATGAGGGTGCGGTTCCAGCAGGGGCGTTTCAATCCGGATTTTCTCGACATGAATATCGAGGAACTCACCCCGCTCGAACGCCTGCGCGGCACAGTGGCCAACCAGCTTACCGTCTGGCTCGACCGCGAATTTGACAATCAGGACTTCCTCCGGGCCTTGAAACAGTTTGAGTCGTCCGACCCCGCCGACCGCCGGGGCGACCTCTGCCTGCTGCTGCTCGACTATAAGCGCCGGCAGAGCGTAAGGCTACATTCGCGCCGCAAGTTCCGCATCGACAAGAGTATGGTGGATTTCCTCAATGAATGGGGGGTGCAGTTTAATGTCGACACACTGCGTGTCTGACACTCCACTATAATCAGCGTGGCTCACACCGCGCCTCCACTCTCCTCCACTCTCCTCTACCCTCTGCCGTTTTTGCATTTTTTCCCTAAATGATTTGGCAAAGTCGAATTATTTAGATAACTTTGAGAGGTTGAATCGCGTAGTCGGCTTTACGGCCTTCATCTCCATGCGGTCGGCACCTATACTCCTCCTCCAATAGAAAGAATCATCATCAAAACTAATTTTTAAATCTAATCCAAAATGGCATTACAGTTCACAGACCAGACTGCCCGCGAGGCAATCGAATCAGGCAAACCCGTAGTAATCGACTTCTGGGCCACATGGTGCGGTCCCTGCATCAAGCTCGGTCCCGTAGTAGAGGAACTCGCTGAGAAATATCCCGATGTAGTGATCGGCAAACTCAATATCGACGACAACGACGAGATCGCCAGCGCCAACCGTGTGCGCAACATCCCCACAGTGCTCTTCTTCAAAGATGGCGAACTCAAAGAGCGCAGCGTGGGTCTGGTGAAGCTCTCCGACCTCGAGGCCAAGCTTCAGGCTATCCTCTGAGCCACACCCTGACCGCAATCATCACAGCGGCCCGGCGGAATCTTCCGCCGGGCCGCTGCCATTTCTACTCAAAGCCCCGGCACCTTCCCGAATCCCATAAACCGTGAGGTATAATATGGAGTGGTGATCTTAGATATCACCACCCCCTTGGAGGTGCTCACATGGATGAAATTCTCATAGTCGAGCATTATCCCAACATGCGATATCTTGGATTGATCCTTGCCGGTGGCAAAGAATACCAGATCACCGGGCAATACCTGCCGCAACTGCACCGGCCTGCAGAATTCAGCCTGCTGTGCAGAATTGCGCGGCAGTTTGATCCCCAAAGCATCGAGATACACGCTCACCACCATCCCGCTGCAATCGGAGCCACGGTGCTTGGTAGATTCAGCATATTTATATGGAGTGCCGATCCAGCTCTGTGCCTCTTCGATGAGCTGTCGACGCTCCTTGCTGAGTCGGGCAAATTCCACATTGACCGGTGCGCCCCCCTGGGCAGCGCCGGGGAAGCGCACACTGCGATGACTGCGGCATCCTCCAAGCAGGAGAAGCACCACCGCCACTGTGGCTATGATATGCAATCCTTGTATACTTCTATTCATTCCGTCAGGTCGAATTTTAAGGAACACACTCTAAATTTAGTAAATTTTAAAGCTTAACAAGAGGTAGTACTAAATAATTTTAAATACACCCTCTTTCTTTTATACCTAAATACTAAACGGCCGTCTATGGGGTATAAGTATGTAGGAAATTAACCCAAACCACCCCCCGGCCTCAATATGGTCACGACATCCTCACCCGGGATGAGTCCACACGGCCCGGGTGGTCAAAATCTGACAACGATGAATATCCTGAAAACTTCCACTATCGTTCTCGGGCTGGCATTGGGAGCCACCGTGCTCATCGCCGCCCATCACTCGGGCTCGGAGCCTGAGGCAACCGAAACCGACAACCTCCTCACATCGGCCGCCCAGGCTCAGCAGCAGGGCTCGTTTGTGCGCACAGCCGCCCCGGCATCGTTTGAAACCGATTTCACCGTGGCCGCTGAAAAAACGGTCAATGAAGTGGTGTGTATCAAAAGCTATACCTCCCGCCGCCAGCAGAACTATGGTGGCTACGACCCCTTCGGCATGTTTGATTTCTTCTTCGGTCCGCAACAGCAGCCGCAGCAGCGCCAGCAGCCACGCCAGCAGAAGAAAAAGAGCAGCGACGATGATTATGTGCAGAGCGGTCTCGGCTCGGGCGTGATCGTGGCAGCCGACGGATATATCGTGACCAACAACCATGTGATCGACGGTGCCGAAAAACTTGAAATCCTCCTCAACGACAATTCCACCTATGATGCCCGCGTGATCGGCACCGATCCGGCCACCGACCTGGCTCTTATCAAAATCGATGCCAAAGGTCTGTCGGCCATCACATTCGGCGACAGCGAGACTGTCAAGGTGGGTGAATGGGTGCTCGCCGTGGGCAATCCGTTTGGATTCAATTCCACCGTCACCGCCGGTATCGTGAGCGCAAAGGCCCGCAGTCTGGGCACCAATTCGGGCAGCATGGGTATCGAATCATTCATCCAGACCGATGCCGCTCTCAACCCCGGCAACTCCGGCGGCGCACTGGTTAACCTCAAAGGTGAACTGATCGGTATCAATTCCGCCATCTATTCCAACACCGGCAGCTACTCCGGCTTCTCTTTCGCCATCCCCACAACTATAGTGAAGAAGGTGATCACCGATCTGCGGCAGTATGGCACTGTGCAGCGCGCAGTGCTCGGGTGCACAGTGCGTGAGCTCGACGCCAAACTCGCCAAAGAGAATGATATCACCGCCACCAAGTCGGGGTTGCTCGTGGCCGATGTATCGGCGCGCTCCACAGCCCGCGAACTCGGTCTGCAGGATGGCGACGTGATTGTGGCCATCAATGATGTGACCATCAAGAACCGCGCTGAACTCGTAGAGCAGCTCAATAAATTCCGCCCCGGCGACAAAATCTCGATCACCTACTACCGCGACAATAAGAAGGCTACCTCCTCCGCCACCCTGCGCAACAATCAGGGAAGCACAGAGATCACCAAACCCGGTGAATTCTCCGAACTCGGCGCAGCCTTCATGAAACTCTCCGACGACACCAAACGCGAACTCGGCATACGCAGCGGCGTGAAGGTGACCGGCATCCAGAAGGGTGCTTTCCGCGACGCCGGAGTGAAGGATGGCTTCGTGATCACTGAGATCAACAACCGCCCCGTCAACAGCCAGGACGATGTGGAATACATCTACAATCAGATCATGAAGGATGAGGATGCCGACCGTGTGCTCCTCCTCTCAGGTCTTTACCCCGACAGTGGCCGTAAATACTACTACGCCGTAAACCTCAACTAAGCTCCAAGCCTCTCTACACATAGCTCTGCAGCCGGCCGCCCTGCCAAATCGGGGCGGCCGGTCTCATTTCACACCCATTACTGTTAGAGCGCATTCCTTAATTTAACACAACAAATTCGCATCCACTCCGTTATTAAATAGAATTCTCCCTCCAATGACTTTGAAAAATCACCAAAATTCCTTAAATTTGCATTTCGGCACAGTGTGCGATTGTTATATACTTGCAATCGCACCCTGCACTGCTATGATAATATTCCGTATCCTATGAGACAACTTAAAATCAACAAGTCAATCACCAATCGCGACGGCATCGGCCTGGACAAATACCTCCAGGAAATCGGTCGTGAGGAACTCATCTCCGTATCTGAAGAGGTGGAGCTGGCACAGCGCATCAAGAAAGGGGACCAGAAGGCCCTCGACAAACTTGTGCGCGCCAACCTGCGCTTTGTAGTGTCGGTAGCCAAGCAATACCAGAATCAGGGGCTCCCACTCCCTGACCTGATCAATGAGGGCAACCTCGGTCTGATCCGCGCCGCTCAGAAGTTTGACGAAACCCGAGGTTTTAAGTTCATTTCCTATGCCGTGTGGTGGATCCGTCAGTCTATCCTCCAGGCCCTCGCCGAGCAATCGCGCATCGTGCGTCTACCCCTCAACCAGGTGGGTTCTCTCAATAAAATTACTAAAGAGATCACCAAGTTTGAGCAGGAGAACGAGCGCAAGCCTTCGGCCGAAGAGCTCGCAGCGCGCCTGGAGCAGCCGGTCGACAAAATCGCCGAGTCGCTCAAGGTTTCCGGACGCTCCATCTCGGTCGATGCCCCATTCGTGGAGGGTGAAGACAACTCTCTGCTCGATGTGCTCGCCAACGACGACAGCCCCATGGCCGACCGCACCCTCAATCAGGAGTCGCTCTCCAAGGAGATTGACCGCGCACTGCGTCAGCTCTACGACCGCGAACGCGAAATCCTGAAGATGTTCTTCGGTATCGGATGCCAGGAAATGACTCTTGAGGAAATAGGCGCTAAATTCGACCTCACCCGCGAACGCGTGCGCCAGATCAAGGAGAAGGCAATCCGCCGTCTCAAAGGGCAACGAAGCCAGTTGCTCAAATCATATCTCGGTGACTAAACTTAGAGCAAGCTCTTAGAAATCACATCAGCCCCGTATCCCACAATGTAGCTCTCTATAATCTGCGGGATGTGGGGCTTTTCGTCTTTTATTCACCCCCGGCTCCTCAATTACACTGTGTTGAAACAATTCTTCATCCTTCCGGCACTCCTTCTGGCATCTGTGGCCGCTCTTGCACAGAGCCATCCGCAGCCCGACACAGAGAAGATGGTCGTGACACGATATCTCTCGGATGGTTCGGTGCGCACCGACACTATATCGGGGCCAGAATTAAAATCCGACCCGCTCCTCAAGGCGCTGCCGGAGATTCCGGCACGACCGAAGCGCACCAAAATGAATCCTGTGATGATCGGCGCCGAACTCAGCACATCGCTCGACCTCTCGGGGGCCGACATGTCGACCTTCAATGCCGACCTGCTATTGGGTTACCGCCACAAACTGATACAGTTTCTCGGCGTGAGCTTCGGCATGCACAAGTCGCTCGGCAACCGCGACAGTTTTATCCCGATCCAGCTCGTGTTCCGCACCGGTGTGGTGCCCCGGCAGCAACTTCTCTTCCTCCATCTCTCGGCCGGATATAGCTTCAATACCATATCATCTTCTCCCACTTTCGGCGATCTGGCCGCATCGGTGGGATGCGGTGTCAACCTCGTGCAACGCCCATCATTCCAGAGCCGCGTGATACTGGCATTCGGATTCCGCCATTTCACCGAGAAGCATCAGGCTCTCGCAAGTGTGAGCAAACCAAATGTGGGGTTCGCCCAGATAGCATTTGGAATTTCTATGTAATCCTCTCTCCCCGCTACCCGTCAAAATCATAAATTTTACATTCTCGGTGCAAAGGATATTCAACCAGGAAGAGAAACTAAGTCTATATTCCGACTTCTTCGCCCAATACGCAGCCCGCATGCTGGGTTGCGGCGCCACATGCATACGCACTTCCAAAAATCTGCACCGCATGGGGCTATCCGTGGGTGTGCATGTGGATATGATCACTCTGTCGCACCATGTGACTGTGGTATGTACCGATTCCGCCACCGGACTATACTGCCAGCACACACGCCATATCGCCAAAACAGGCGTATCATTCGCCATCAATACCCGCCTCTCCGAACTCTCCTGGAAAATGGCCGAACATAAAATCGACATTGAGCAGGCACAGCAGATATTCTATCGCGTGGTGAAACACAAGAAGGTGTCGGAATGGCGCATCATGTGGCTCGTGGTGGCGGCCAATGCCTCTTTCTGCTATCTATTCGGTGGCGATCCGGGAGCCATGGCAATCGTGGCAATAGCCACTCTGGCAGGCTATGTGGTGAAGTTGCTCACTCTCGCCCGCCATTGGGAGGCGAAAATCATCTGGCTGATCTGCTCGTTTATCTCCGCCCTCATAGCCGCCGGCCTCACCTACCTCCCCATCACCTCCACTCCCGACTGGGCGATAGCCGCCTCGGTGCTCTATCTCATACCCGGCATACCATATATCAACGCCATCTCGGATTGCATCGATGCCCACTATATCTCGGCCATAGGGCGATTCATACATGCCTGCGCACTGACGATATGCATCGCCATCGGCCTGACCGCCGGTCTGGTGCTGGCCGACATCAAGATAATAATCTGATCTCTCATCCCTCGCCCCCGCTACCTTCACACCTCACCGGATTATGGATATCGCAATCAAACTGCTTCTCGACATGATCTTCGCCGGAATCGCCGCCTATGGATTCGCGGCTATCAGCCACCCTCCGCGCAGGGTGCTGAAATTCTGCGCCCTTATCGCAGCCTTAGGACATGTGAGCCGCTATTGCATGATCAATTTCCTGCACTGCCATTTGGTGATATCTTCGCTGGTCGGAGCCCTGGTGGTGGGATTTCTTGCCATAATGATAGCCCCGAGGCTGAAGTGTCCGCCCGAGACATTCTCCTTCCCCTCCCTGCTCCCCATGATTCCGGGCATCTACGCCTACCGCACGGTGCAGGCTCTGGCATTCGCTCTGACCACCACTCAGGAGGAGCAATTCGAGCATTGGTTCTATCTCTTCGAGAGCAATGGTCTGATCACTATCTTCGTGGTGCTGGCCATGGTGATCGGCCAGATGCTTCCGATCCTGATTTTCCCACACATCTCTTTCTCTTCGACCAAGTAATCCCCCATCTATCGCGATTCCCTCTCCGGGGGATAATGAAAATCGGCATACAGACGTTATATTCTTAGGTAACTTCGATTATCATGATACATTCAACTTCATCCATCACCTCTCCCGCCACCCGCCACAGCGCGCACCGCGCGCCATGGCTCACCCCGCTCTTTCTGACACTGGCCGGCATTGCGCTCCTGCTCGCATCATGCACCGGCTCCGGCGGCACTACCGCCGATTATAATGTGAAAGTATATGAGCCTGCCTATGCATCCGGATTCGAAATACTCGGTCAGGAGGGTAAGCAGAGCACAATCATCAAGGTCTCCTCCCCATGGCAGGGTGAGAGCACACCTGCGCGCGAGCTATTCATCCAGCGTGATGGCGAGGCGGTGCCCTCCGGATTCGAGGGGCAGATCATCACGGGCGATGCCGAGAGGATTGTCTGCATGTCGTCGACTCAGATCGCCATGCTCCAGGTGGTTGATGCCTCGAAGAATGTGGTGGGCGTGTCGGGTCTGGATTTCATCACTTCGCAAGATATCCAGTCGCGCCGCGCCGAAATAGGAGATGTGGGATATGAAGGTAATATCGACTACGAACTCCTCGTGAGCCTCAAGCCCGACCTGGTGCTGCTCTACGGTGTGTTCGGCCCCGACCCGATGGAGGAGCGCCTCGGGCAGTTGGGGATACCATATATGTATGTGGGTGAATATGTGGAGGAATCCCCCCTTGGAAAGGCTGAATGGATGGTGGCTGTGGCCGAGGCCCTCGGGAAGCGACAGAGAGCCGAAGAGGTGTTTCAGCCCATCCCGGAGATGTATGAGAATCTGAAGAAAACTGTGGCGCAATCGGGCCGCAAGGCCCCGAAGGTGATGCTCAACATGCCATATCGTGATTCATGGTTTCTCCCGCCATCGAATAGCTATCTGGTCACTCTTGTTAAGGATGCCGGCGGTGAGTATATATATAAAGACAATAACACCAGCTCCTCGAAGGCCATCGATATGGAGGAGGCGTATCTCCTTACGTCGCAGGCCGACAAATGGATCAATCTCGGATCCGACATGACCACTGTGGCCGATGTGAAGGAGGCTTTGCCGAAATTTGCCAACCTCCCGGTGGTGCAGCAAGGTGAACTCTATAACAATACCGAACGCACCACCGCCGCCGGTGGCAACGACTTCTATGAGTCGGGCGTGGTGAATCCCGACCTCGTGCTACGCGACATGATCAAGGTGCTGCATCCCTCGCTGATCGATGCCCCCTATACCTACTACCGCCAACTGCCGCAGCAACCGCTGCCGGCGCAGCCCGAGTCAAGTGAGGAATAACGGGTGAGATAAGCGCCTCCATGCCCTCTCCCTCCTCTCTTCTCCCTTCTCTCCCTTCTCTCCATCCGCTCTTCTCCCTTCTCTCTCCTCTCTCCCCAATCCCAACCTACTGAAATTGTGCAAAAAAGAAGAATCCAATTTATCGGCACCGCCATTCTGCTGGTGCTTCTCTTTATGGCCGATATCGCTGTGGGTTCGGTCAGTGTGCCTCTGCGCGATGTGTGGGGCGCTCTGACAGGCAGCCCCGAGGTATCGGCTGTGAGCCGGGCTATCATCGTGGATATCCGTCTGCTCAAGGCCGTGGTGGCACTTCTGGCGGGGGCCGCGCTGGCTGTGAGCGGACTACAGATGCAGACTCTCTTCCGCAATCCTCTGGCCGGTCCCTACGTGCTGGGCATCAGTTCGGGCGCATCGTTGGGTGTGGCGCTATTCATACTCGCCGGCCCGGTGATGCATCTGCCGGCATGGCTCTGCTCGCTCGGCATAGCCGGCGCGGCCTGGATCGGCGCGGCCGCTATCCTGGCTGTCATTGCGGTGGTGGGGCAGCGCATCAAGGATATAATGGTGATTCTGATATTGGGCATGATGTTTTCGAGCGGTGTGAGCGCCATCGTGCAGATTCTGCAATACCTGAGTCATGAGGAGGCTCTGAAGGCTTTCGTGATATGGACCATGGGATCGCTGGGAGATGTGACACGCCAGCAACTCTGGATTCTTCTCCCGGCCGTAGTGGGAGGGCTGCTTCTGGCAGTGATTACCATCAAGCCGCTCAATCTGCTCCTCTTCGGCGAGGAATATGCCGTGACCATGGGACTCGACATCACTCGCTCGCGCCGGCTCCTCTTTATATCCACCACACTGCTGGCCGGAAGTGTTACGGCTTTCTGCGGCCCGATCGGGTTTATAGGGCTGGCCATGCCACATGTGAGCCGCATGATCTTCAATGATTCCGATCATCGGGTGCTCATCCCGGCCACCATGCTCACCGGAGCCTGCGTGCTTCTGATATGTGATATCATCTCCAAGACTCTCACCCTCCCCATCAATTCGATCACCGCGCTGCTCGGCATTCCTGTGGTGGTCTATGTGGTGGTAAAAAATTCCGCCCGATCATGATTCAGCTTCACGACCTTTCACTCGGCTATGGATCCCGCACCCTCCTCGACCCGTCATCGACCACACTGGCCGAGGGTGAGCTCACCGCACTCATCGGGCGCAACGGCACCGGCAAATCCACACTGCTCCGTGCAATAGCCGCGCTCAATAATAAGTATAGCGGTACAATTCTGATCGACGGCTCACCCCTGAGTGATCTCTCACCCGCCCAACTGGCGCGCCGGCTGGCATTCGTAAATACGGAGCGCACACGCATTCCCAATCTCCGCTGCCGTGATGTGGTGGCCATGGGGCGCGCCCCCTATACCAACTGGATAGGACGCCTCTCGGATGCCGATGAGAAGATTATAGCCGATTCGCTCCAGGCCATCGGCATGGCCGATTACGCCGACCGCACTATGGACCGAATGAGCGACGGCGAATGCCAGCGAGTGATGATAGCACGCGCTCTGGCTCAGGACACTCCCAACATCCTGCTCGACGAACCCACATCATTCCTCGACCTCCCCAACCGCTACCGACTCGTGGAGCTTCTGGGCAAATTGGCCCACGACCACCATAAGTGTATACTTTTCTCCACCCATGAGCTCGATATCGCCCTGCGCCGCACCGACCGGATAGCACTGCTCGCCGACCGCCGGCTTAGAAATCTCCCATCCGCCCAGCCGGAAACCGCCCAGCTCATTCAGACCACATTCGACCTTCCATCCCTCTGATTTCACAACACTTAGCCCTCTGCCGACAATACTTGCGCAGAGGGCTGAGAAAATTTATTTCTATTTTTTCTGCCAAAAATTTGGTGGAAAGGATTTTTTGATTTAACTTTGCAGTGTATTAGTAAGGTAATACACTACTTCACTGATATACCACTACTCTTCCGACTCCCGCCCATCAGGGCTGCCGGTTAGAGTGGCGCAGTTAGAAATTATATTGACAGTTTTTTCATCATCAAGGGGGGCGCGCCCGCAAGCACGCCAAGCCGATGCACCGACGTGCTCCCCTCTCCGACAATTCAGATTTCACTATGATACAAGTAAACAACATCACATTCTCCTACGGACTTCGCCGCAAGCCGGTGCTCGAAGACTTCTCCCTCTCCATCTCTGAGAGCGGTGTCTATGGACTGTTAGGCTCCAACGGCGCCGGTAAATCCACCCTCCTCTACCTCATGACGGGATTGCTTACCCCTCAGTCGGGATGCGTGACTATCGACGCCCTGGATGTGCGCCGCCGCCTCCCGGCAACTCTCTCGCAGCTCTGCATCGTGCCGGAGGAATTTGACCTCCCCTCGATGTCGCTCCGACAGTATGCCGCCCTCAACGGTGCTTTCTACCCAAATTTCTCGTATGAGCAACTCCTCGACAACCTCTCCCTATTCGAGATCGGCGCAGATATCAATATCGGCCAACTCTCCATGGGACAGAAGAAGAAAGTGGCCCTCTCATTCGCCATGGCATGCAACACCCCGCTGCTAATCCTCGACGAACCCACCAACGGACTCGACATCCCCGGCAAAGCCGCCTTCCGCCGCTTCATAGCCCAAGGAGCCTCCGACGACCGAATCATTATCATCTCCACCCATCAGGTGCGCGATGTGGCTCAGATTCTCGACCATGTATTGATCATCGACAACCGGAAGGTGCTCTTCGACCGCACTGTGGCTGATATCCAGAACCGTCTAAAATTTATCGACACCAACGATCCAGCCCTCATCGACCGTGCAATCTTCGCCACCCAATCACCCGGTGGAAGCTCCATCATCCTCCCCAACGATGACGGCCGCGACACTGAAGTAAACCTCGAGCAGCTCTTCTCATTCGCTCATGAGGAGCCACAGTTGCTCAACACGATCTTCAACAAGTAAGCCTCCGTGCCGTCTCTTCCTTCGATACTCCTCAACCCTACCCATCCCCTCATCTGCAACGAAAACCAAATAGAAATCATGACACAACAGATATTCTCCCCCTCCCGCTTCGCCGACTACTTCCGGAAGTATGTCTTCGAAAACCGCTCGCGCCTCGGAGTGATTGCCCTCACTCTGATTCTGGTGCCAATCCTCTTCTGTATGGCCCTCCCGGTGCTCAGTCCCTGCTACGACAGCGCGCCCGACATCTACAATACAATCGCCGATCCGATGTGGCACAGAGAGTCAACATTCTTCTCATTCTTCTTCATCGTGATGGCGGCCGTAGTCGGAGCTTCGTTCTATGATGTGCTCTCACGCAAGACGATGCGTATCAATCTCTTCTCGCTGCCGGTCAGTTCGTTTGAGAAATTCGCTGTCTACTTCAGTGTCTGGCTCATCCTGCTCCCTCTGCTCACTTTAGGTGGATCATTTCTGGCCGACGCAATTCGCGTGTGGTTCTACTCATCCCGCGCCACCGAAGGAATCCTGGTCGACTATATCTCACTCCATATGATCGCCAGCAACGGAGACAGCATACCCTCCCCCTTCGACATGGCGGAATCGGCCGATATGATATTCTTCTGCACCTCCCTTTGGCTCGCTATGATTCTTACAGTGCCGGCGCTTTTCACCCTCGGGTCGTCGGTATGGCCGAAGAATTCCTTCATGAAGACGGCTGCATTCATATTCAGCTTCAACACCGCGGCAGGATTATTCACATTCCTCGGATTCAAGACCTTCTTCTTGAATGGCCCGATGTTTCCCCGCCATTTCTTCGACGCTGAGACGAATACAGTGTGCTGGTGGATAATCGGTATCTCAATCGCCATAACCATCTTCTTCTATGTCGTGAGCTATTTCCGCTTCAAGGAGTGGGAGGTGATCAAACGCTGGTAATCCTTACCCATCGTCACCCCTCCTCTCTCCTCCTCTCTCCTCCTCACTTCTCCTCACTTTTACTCATCACTTATTTTTACATCCATTACCCGTGCTTTTCGAAGAAAACAACAAGGCCATCTACATCCAGATTGCCGACAGAATATGCGATGAGATAGTCAATGGCATCTATCCCCCCGACTCACGTCTCCCCTCGGTCCGAGAATATGCCGCCGATATGCAGGTCAATGCCAATACCGTGATGCGCTCATATGAGCGCCTGGCCCAGCAAGGATATATCTACAACCGCCGGGGCATAGGATTCTTCATATCACTCGATGCCCGACAGAAAATTCTCGATGCCCGCGGCTCCGACCTGGTCGACAACCGATTGGAGAATATCTTCAGTCTGCTGAGTCACCTCAACATCGACCCCGACCAGCTCCGCGACGCCTACCGCGACTATCTCCTCCGCAATAGTAAATAACCCCATAACACCCCCGATCACAATGAAAAAGACCACCTATATCATCGCAGCCTTCTTCCTGCTGCTCCTCATCATCAGCTTCTTCTTCCCGCTGATTCTCTTCCAATCCACACCCCCGGTGTGAGCCACCTTCTCTCTCCTTCTCTCTCCTCTTTGCCGATGAGCAAATGATGTTAGGCTCCATTCCCCTTGATATACAATTTTGGGGGCAATGGAGCCTAAACCATTCCTCTTTTCCGTAGTCTATACCACAAGGCCTACGCCTTTGAGCTGAACAAAATCGGCCTCGAGAGTGTAATTAACAATAAATATAAACCCTATAAACTATAGCCATATGCGCAATGCGAAACTCACTCACCGGCTGCCTGCCATATTCTTATGCTTCGCCATGATGTCAGGATTGGGAAGTTGCGGCACCACAAGCGCCCATTTCGGCCTCGACCACGATGTGGCTTACAACTGGAATGGTGGCTACTATGAGGATGGCCATCACCATCACCATCATCACCACAAGCCGCCCAAACCCCCAAAGCATAAAAAACACAAAAAACACAAAAAGCACAAGAAGCACGATAAGCACAAGAAGCACGATAAGCATCACCACCACCACCACCATTGACCCTCCCTCCACATCAGGACTTCGACAATAGCCTGATTGTGCCGGAAATAAACCCATTTTCCCCCCCCAAAAAAAAGAACCGGGTGAACATCCTTTATGACGGATGCTCACCCGGATTATTTATAGCGCTCTATTATGGGCTCAAACCCCACGATGCGCAATCAGCGCAATCAGCGCACAGAGATCTTCAGGCTCTTCTCACCCTGACGCACGATATAGATGCCGGGAAGAAGTGAATCGACCGATTTGGATACCTTCACACCGCTCAGGTCGTAGACCTCTACGGGGAGCGACATATCAATCTCATCCGAGATCTGCTCCACTCCGCTCACGGTGATATCAATCGGATCTGTAAGATAGATCAGGTTGGGGAAAGCGGCATTGGTCATCACGCAGAGCGCATCGGGCACTGAAGTGAGGAATGTGAACACTCCATCCTCCTCAAGATAGTCGGTGCCTGCGGTCAGTTCGTCGCCGGCGATGGTGCCATCCTCGGCCACATATGCACTGCGGTCGCGGAACCAGCGGTAGCTCGTGCGGTTGCTGCCTACCGTCAGCTGATCGGAAAGGTCGATACGGTTGCCGTCAAGAATAGTCACCTTATAGAGTGCCTGATTGTTGTAATAATAGATATTATAGGTGGAGAGCACTCGCGGCAGTGTGGTGAGAGTGAAGCAGTTGTTGCTCAAGTCGAGCACCTTCAGATTGCGAAGCATGCTGAGGTCGAGCTCGCGCAGGTAGTTGCTCGTGAGGAAGAGCTGCTCCATGGCGGGCACTCCGTTGAGATCGAGGGTCTCGAGCTCACAGTTGGTGGCCATAAGCTCCCACATCACGGGATTGTCTAATTTGATGGTAGTGATAGGATTGTCACTCACCACGAGGCTCTGCAGCTTGCTGCATACAGAGGCGTCAAATTCCGCCAGACCACTGTTGCGCAGCACGAGGTGCTCCAGCGTAGGATATGCGCCGAAGTCCACACCCTCCACATCGCAGCCCGAAAGTGTCAGCTCACGCAGCTCGGTGGTGGGGAGTTTCATATTCTTGGCGTTCAGACCTGTGCCACCGAGATTGAGCGAGAAGAGATCGGTCATGGCCGAGAGGTCGATCTGAGAGAACGTAAGCCCCCCGACGCTGAATACGGATATGGCGTCACGGTCGTCGTAGGTGTAAACCTTCACATCGGTATTGGCATATGCCTTGACAGGGAACATGGTGTACATCTTGTCGTTGAGACGATACTGCTCCAGGTTGCCATCGCCGGCCCAGTCGATATACACATAGTTGTTGGGCACGGCCGATGTCATGATCAGTGTGCCATCCGCAGCCTTGGCGGTGGTGAAGGTGGCAGCCACATGAGTGGGGCTGGCAGCCGGAGTAATCAGTGTGGAGCGGTAGATGTCGGCGCCGGTAAAGTCAGGATAAGCGGCATTGGTCCATTCAGCATAGACCTGACCCATATCGGTCTTCTTGAATGTGAATTTACCATTGTTGCCACTCACTTCGTCGGAGGTCAGTTGGCGGCCATCAGCGCTGTACCACTTGATCTCCGTCTTATTGCCACCCACCGTGACCATCTGCTCTGTCAGAGAGCAAGAGGGAGCCATCTCGGGCATCATCCATTCTTTCTGAGGGGCATAGGTGTAGCGGTTCACCACACCGGGCAGCGGGAGAGTGGAGAGGGGGAAGCGATTGAGCGAAAGATTCAGCTCCTCAAGGGGGGTATACTCGGGAATCTCGATTGAGGCAAGGTCATTGCCCGAGAGATTGAGGCTTGTGAGTGCCTCGCAGTCCTGAAGATTGATCTCGGTGAGCTGATTGCCGGCCAGATTCACGCGCTCTATATAAGAGGCTTTGGAGAGGGAGAACTCTGTGAGCCGGTTGCCGGCAAGCTCGATCACGCGCGGAGTGCGGTTCTCATTGGTTGTGAATGAGGTGAGCTGGTTGTTGTTGGCATATACCTCGGCGAGAAGATTCTTTGAGGTGAGCATATCATCGGAGCCTGTGAGATCGAGGCTCTCAAGGGCGTTGCCGTTGAGGTTGAGGTAGCGCAGGCATCGGTTGTATTTCAGATTGATGCTTCCCACTCCGCAGTCGGTCACCGAGAGGTAGCCCAGCGAGCGGGCGGCTGTCACGTCGATGGCGCTGAGCTGGATGCCGTCGATTCCGAAGGCGGTGAGATCCTCACCCTCGGGAATGTAAAGCGTCATGGCCCCCACGGCCTTCTTGGCGCCGGTGGCATTGGGAACTGCGGGCAGAAGATTGGTGGTGGTGGTGAAGTCCACAGGATTACCATCGCCGAAATCCACACTGAAGCGCTTGGGATTCTCGGCAGTGGCGCCGGCCATACCCACACTCAGCGATACCTCGCGGGCTGAAGGACGCAGACGATATGTGACCATTGCCACATCCTTGCCGTAATCGGCCACGCTCTTCACCACAAATTTTGAAGATGTCATAGGATAGTCCACGAAGAGTGTGTTGTCAAACTGCAGATACACACTGTCGGGCGTCTCTTTGTAGAATTCAATCAGACCGTCGGAATAAGTGTAGTATTCATCGCTCAGTTCCTGGTCACCGCATATCAGGCGGGCGGTAGTAGTGGAACCCTTGCGCTCCAGACGGCTTGTGAGGTCAAGCTCGGTGCCTACAGCATAGCTGCGCTCGAAGGGGATGGCGCGCTGCTTATAGTAGTATTCTCTGATTGTTTCGCGCGGAGCCGGCATGGTCACATAGTCCATGTCATTATTGGAAATATCCACCTGATAGAGATCGGGCGAACCGGAGAAGTCGATACCGGTGAGATAGTTGTTGGCTATCGAGAGATGTATCAGTTTCGGATTGCCGGTGATATCAAGCTCGGTGAAGAGGTTGTCGGCCGCGAAGAGATACACCAGTTCGGGACACATCGACACATCCAGCGTCCGCAGCTTATACTCGTTGTTAAGCACACCGCTTTTGGTGGCGTAGAACTGCTGTAGCTTGGTATTGGCCGAAAGATCCACCTCGGTGACTTTGGTCTGCGACACACTGACTATCCTCAGCTCCGGGTTCTGACTCAGATCCACGCTCTCCACATTGGTGCAGTCGAGCGAGAGGCGCAGCAGCTTCGAGCATCCGGTCGGGTCGATGCGGCGCAGATCGAGAGTGTGAAATGCGCTGAAGCTCATGAGATTGGGATAGTCGGAGATATTGAAACTCTGATCGAGTGCACCCACATTCTCCATCTCGATGATGGCGAGATTGGGATGGTCGGACCCCATCACAAGTGGCTTGCGGTCGAAGGGATTGTCGTTGAGATATACCGCCGAGAGGCGCTTCATCTTGCTCAGGTCGAGTTCGGGAATCGAGTTGTGGTTGATATTGAGCACATCGAGATTCACGAGCTGCGAGATGTCGAGCTCGTCGGCATATACACCTTCGATATCCACAAAATCGATTTCAGATGCATCGCCATACACCCTCACCATTCCCTCCGGGCCTACCTGGCCGGAGATGAAAGTGCCGTTGATCGATCCGGTCGAGGAGTCCACGTCGGCAAAGCCGACTGAATATTCCACCGGACCGAATCCGAAGTCAATTTCGACATAGGTGTCTTTCGTGGCTCCAAGCACGAAGCTGAACACATTCTCCGCGCCGGCCATCTCATAACGCTGTGTATGAAACGACATAATCGGAGCCTGCGACTGGGCCTGTGCCGGGAGAATGGAGACCGCCGCCAGCATCGTGGCGCCTATGAGAGTCTTCATGTAATTTCGCATAGTTGGTTCTTATTATGTTGATTACTGTTGATTACTGTTCTATTAGCGGATTGCAATCTTGCGGGTGTGCACTCCGTTGACATTGAGTAGGTAGATACCCTTCTCGAGGCCGGCAGTGCTGATCACCGCCTGATTTTCCTCTGATGATACTGTGGCCACAAGCACTCCGGCCGGAGAATAGAGCCTACCCTCCACGGCCCGGGCACCGGGCACCACGATATGGTAGCCGTCGGGCTGCGCGGTGAGCAGCATTTCGCTCCCCGGCTCGGCAGTGATGTCGGCGATACCATCGATTTGCTTACGAAGCAGCACCTCCATCATACCGAAATGGGCATCAATCAGACCTGCACCCCATTTCACTTCATTCTCCTTGCTATCTTTCTCTTTGCCCGTAGTATTGGCGGTGAGTTCGATTATCTCACGGATATCTTTGTAGCTCAGAGTGGGATCGGCTTCTTTCCAAAGGGCGATGATGCCTGACACCACCGGTGTCGACATAGAAGTGCCATGAGCTACCTGCCAGCTGTAGCGGCGACCGTTGGCCTCGACAGTGGCCTGAAGCTCGTCAAGCCCTACTCTATTATCCTGAAGATAATACTCATTGGTCGAGGAGATCACACCGCAGCCCGGAGCGCATACCACCGGGAGCCGGCGGCCATCCACCAGAGTGCCCCATGAGGAATAGGATGATAACTCCGAGCTCGGAGCTTCACCGTTCTGCACGCTATATCTTTTGCCGTCGAGCGAGGCCCACTCGAGGCGGTTGTCGGTACTTCCCACCGAAATGGTGTTGAATCCTGTGGCGGTGTCGCTAATGGTGCCGTCGGCAGTGCCTCCGATCACACCTTTATCGGCCATGCCATTGTCGCCGAATTCATAGAATGTGCCGTCGCAGAAGAGGTCTATACGCTGACCCGCTTCGCCGGTGACTTGCAACACAAGCACATATTTGCCCTTATTGGCGGAGGTCTCCCAGAGCATCGGATCGACTATGCCGAGGTATCGGCCACTCTCTCCAGTGTCAAGCATACCGGTCACTCCGATGTATCCGCTGAAATACTGCGCAAGCTGCTTCGATACCACATCATCATCCGATTCTTTATAGCCATTATCGGTGACATAGTACATCACCGAACCCTCCGGATTGGCAGGGGCGATGGCTCTGAACAC
The DNA here is from genome assembly GCA_029051525.1 of Muribaculaceae bacterium. Classification (GTDB taxonomy): domain Bacteria; phylum Bacteroidota; class Bacteroidia; order Bacteroidales; family Muribaculaceae; genus Lepagella. The sequence goes on along the minus strand of JAIDKG010000136.1, from coordinate 78,213 downwards.
CACCGTACCGCGCTCGCGGTTGTAGACTATGGCCTGAAGCTCGAAGGGGGTGTCGGAGTCGGAGTAGATGTATACCGGACCTCCCAAGGCATTGGGATACTCTACGGGATCTACATTATAGGAGGTGAGCCCGATCTGAAGCGAGGTGTCGTCGGCGGTGAAGGTCTTATGAGCGGCTATCATCTTGTCGCCCTCATTGCCGGCGGCCACGCAGATCACATTGTTGGTGTATCCCTCATCGCACACCGCATCGAAGTATTGGGCCAGCTTGCCGCTGCCATCGTGCGGACCGAGGTTGCTACCCATCGAGATATTGATTACTACCGGATAGGGGCGGCCGAGCTCTGTCTGACGCCGGCTGGCAAAATTAAGAATCTCTTCGATACCCAGCGCTATCGAATAATCGGTGGTGCATCCGCAGGCCACAGCCAGATCCGCATCGGGGGCCACACCATAGTAGGGATTCTCCATCTCTTCGATTTTCACGAGATCGGACGCCGATGCAGCACTCCAATCGAGATAGCTGGTGGTGAGATTGCCATAGTAGCTGCCGGCCATGATGCCGAGAGTGTGGGTGCCATGAAAGGTCCTGGAGCTCTCGGTGTCGATCTCCGGCATATATTCGGGGCCATGATTCTCCACGGCAAGTGTGCCGGCCTGGGTGGGACGGAAGTAGGTGAAGTTCTGAATACGGCTCGAGCCGTCGGGATTGCGGAAATTCAGATGATTGGGGTCGAAACCCTCATCGACAATGGCACATAACACACCGGCTCCGGTAAATTCCATATCATCGATATGACCTGAGTGCAGAAGATCCACATCGGTCACATCGCGCACCAGATTCATCTTGGTGCTCAATTCGCGCTCCACTCTCACCGAAGCCACAGCGGGGAGATCGGCAAATGCCTCGACCTCGGCCAGAGGTATGCGGGTGAGATAGAAATCGCCTCGTGTGGGAGTGAGTGTATAACCCTCTGCCTCAAGATCGGCAGCTGTGTAACCCGGTGTGATGGTGACAAAGGCACCTACTGTGGCGGGTGCAGCGGGAGTGCGGCGCAGGCGATGCGTGCCATCTGGCTGCTTCATGGCGGTATAGCCGCTGCGCAGGCTGCGAAGACGCGCCACACTTCCGGGGTCGAGGGTGGCCGGGGCGGCCACTCCGGAGAGGGTGGCCGCTATGGCCATCAGAGTAATCAGTTTTCTTGTCATTTTGGGGTGATATTAGGTCTGATTTTTTGGTTATAGTGGGATTGTAATTTTTGTAAATTATAATTTTTATAAATCTTATAAATCTTATAAAATTTATAAGATTTATAAGATGCTGAGGTGCATTCTATTGCAAGTTGGGGCGGCCATCAGCGCAGCTCCAGCTTGCGGCCACCCACGATATAGATCCCCTTCGGGAGCGAGCGCACTTCGCTAATCGAATCGAATATGCCTAAGCGGATGCCCTGCAGCGTGTATACCTCGAGGTGCCGGTCAGCGGCAGTGTGGGCCACACCCGTCTGCGGACCATTCTCTACCTCCAGGCGGCCGTTCTCGGTCACGGTGAGGGTGTAGGTGCCGTCGGCGCCGGCCACAAGCGGCGCGCCGTTGAATTTCACAGTGAGATCACCTGCAGGAGCGGGAGTGATTGTGAGCTGCGTACCCTCGGCCACCGATACACTCTCCCGGGAGGTGATGTCGGTCACAATGTCGCTGCTTACAGTGGCGTCACAATCGGAGGCTATCGCGAGCGCCACGGTCATGAAGGCGGGGGTGGATGTATAGAATTTGAATACCGAGAGGTCGGCAAATCCTGTTACTGAGGCCAACACATTGGTGGGCACTCCGTTGAGATAACAGGTGTAGTTGCCGTTGGCATGCACGTCGAAGATGAAGGGGAGGTCGGCCTCATTATATTTCACCACATTGTAGCCGGGCTGCAGACTGATGAACTGCTCGAGCGCTCCGCCGCCGGAATTCAGTGTGAGCAATCCGTAGACCCATTCGGCATCGGGCTGCAGGTAGATCACTGCTGTATTGTCGCGGTGGTATTCCTCTACATATACATCAACTGTGGAATTGCCGGTCACTGTGAATTCTTCGGAGGCCTCTACCCCATCGACGTATACATATGTCACAATCCAGCCATCTTCGGGCACCACGCGCAGGCGGTTGAGATTGCGGGGCACATCGACCACTGTCTCATCGCGGCCTGTCATTTCAAATGATTTCTCAGTATTATTGACACATACCACACTGAAATGCGCCGGCTGACCCTCATAATAGAATGTCACCTGATAGGGGGCCTTGGGAGTGGCATCGACCACGATGTCGTAGCCCTCCGGTTCAATGGCGGAGAATGTGATGTAACTCCCCTCTACGGCCTCACCGTTGAGTGTGGCGCTGAGGGTGAAGTTTTCGGTATCGAGTGCCACACGAAGGATCTCACCCATTTTGACCGTGAAGTCGGAGGCGCTCCATGTGGTGCGGGGGATGAGATTGAATTTGCTGTCGGTCACATTGCTCACTGCCCCATCGGTGTCGGGATTGGTGAATGTGAAGCGCACCGGGATATCGATATCGGGATAATCCACATCGACAGTCACCACTTCATTGTCGGCCACTTCGGAGAGAGTGTATACACCATAGGATGGGGTGATCACCTTATCACCCACACGCACCTGATAGAGGTCGCGCCCATACACGGCCGATTCGATGCGCACCGGCAGATCGAATGCAGGCGAGAATGCAATCGGAGCATTGAGGGCCTCACCGCTGATGCTACCATCATCGCCGGCCAGGCGCACATTTACGGCCGAGGGATTGCCATTCACCTTCACTGTGAAATGCGATGTGCGCTCGGCCTGCTGTGAATAGGATGACACCTCGAAGAGGTTGTCGCCCGGTTTGAGCACGCTGGGGTAGATTGCAAAGGTGCGGTCGCCGGGATTGAGTTCGTTACTGCCGTTCCACATCACGGAGCGCAGCCCGAAACCGGCGAGTGCGCTCACCTTTACCGGTGAGTAGCTGTCGGTTATCTCGAGGGTGAGCCGCCCATCGACCCAAGCTGAAGACCCATAGTTCTGATAGTTGTAGCTCACCATGATCTGCGAGGGATCGCCGGCTATGGTGACTGTGCTCTTCTGGCGGCTTATAGCCTGCACATCCACGGTGCAGCCATCGGTAAGTGCTTTGGGGGCGATGTAGTAGATGGAGCTCACATTGGAGGCCACTTGATTGCCATCCACCGAAATGGAGCTCACGGTATAGCCGGAATTGGTCTGGATATTGATACCTCGGTTGTCGGCCACTGTAAGCAACATTGTCCCATCGGCATTCCAGTCATGGCGGGTAGAACTGTAGTCTGCTGTTACAATGACGCATGAGGCGTCAGGATCGTTGGTCACGAGATTCACTGTCTTGTCGGCTTTGGCGGCTATCGGGAGTAGCACCGCAAGTAGAGTGAGCAGATGGTAAAAATGTCTCATGTGTGATATGTTTGATATTATTATAGATATAAATTCTTCTGCTTGAAACCCTTAATTACGTGTGTAAAATGCTGCAATTGCAGCGAGTAGGACTTCGAGTTAACCGTTATTGCACAAAATTAAGTATTTTAACTGTTATAACCAAATTTTACATAACATAAAATAAACTCACATCACATTTCTTAATATCCGGGGTATTACTAAGAGCGCGCTAACATCGGTCGGGACAATCCAAGCCATAAAAAAGTCCCGGCCGAAAGCTACGGTCGGGACAATCCAAGCCATAAAAAAGTCCCGGCCGAAAGCTACGGTCGGGACAATCCAAACCATAAAAAAGTCCCGGCCGAAAGCTACGGTCGGGACTTTTAACGATTGCGGTATTTCTACGCTTGGTGCCTTTATGCCATGCGCTTGTCGAGGCGCTCGCGGATGGCGTGCAGGAAGTCGGCCGAATTCACAGCCTTGGGCTCCACACCCTCCATGAGATTCACGAGGTCTTTGGTCACGATGCCGTCGTTGAGGGTATCGAAGCAGGCATCTTCGAGATTGTCGGCATATTTCACCAGCTGGGGGAGGTTGTCAAGTTCGCCGCGTTTGCGCAGAGCTCCGCTCCAGGCGAAGATGGTGGCCATGGGGTTGGTCGAGGTCTCTTCACCTTTGAGGTGCTTGTAGTAGTGGCGGGTCACTGTGCCGTGGGCTGCCTCATACTCATATTTGCCGTCGGGCGATACGAGCACCGAAGTCATCATGGCCAGCGAACCGAAGGCGGTGGATACCATGTCGCTCATCACATCGCCATCATAGTTCTTGCAGGCCCAGATGAAGCCGCCACGGCTGCGGATCACGCGTGCCACTGCATCGTCGATCAGTGTGTAGAAGTATTCGATGCCGAGGCGCTCGAAGTCGCTCTTGTAGTCTTTGTATACCTCGTCGAATATCTCGCGGAAGCGGGCGTCATATTTCTTGGAGATGGTGTCCTTGGTAGAGAACCAGAGGTCCTGACGGGTGTCGACTGCAAACTTGAAGCAGGCATGAGCGAAGGATGTGATCGACTTGTCGGTGTTGTGCATACCCTGGAGCACACCGGGAGCCTTGAATTCATGGATCACCAGCTCTTCGCGGGCACCCGACTCACCTTCAAACACGAGCTTTGCCACACCGGCCTCGCCGGCACGCAGCTCTACATTCTTGTAGACGTCGCCATAGGCATGACGGGCGATGGTGATCGGCTTCTCCCATGACTTCACGGCCGGCTTGATGCTGGGGATGGTGATCGGAGTGCGGAACACTGTGCCGTCGAGCAGCGAACGGATTGTGCCGTTGGGGCTCTTCCACATCTGGTGGAGGTTATACTCCGTCATGCGCTGGGCATTGGGAGTAATAGTGGCGCATTTCACAGCCACACCATATTTCTTGGTGGCCTCGGCAGCCTCGACTGTGATGCGGTCGTCGGTCTTGTCGCGCTCGGGAAGTCCGAGGTCGTAGTATTCTGTCTTGAGGTCTACGTAGGGAAGGATGAGCTCCTCTTTGATCATCTTCCAGAGGATGCGGGTCATCTCGTCGCCATCCATCTCCACGAGGGGAGTGGTCATTTTAATCTTTTCCATGGTCAGTTTCTGTTTTTAGGTTTGGTTATTGGTTAAGGTATTATTTTTTGTTCTGGGCTGCGTAGTAGTTCATCAGGCAGCCGTCGGCCAGAATCTGGCGCTCATCTTTGGTGAGGGGGCTGAAGTGCAGCTTGATGTCGGTCACTGTGCCGTCGGCCTTGATACCCTTGGCCATTGCCTCCTCCTTGCCGCCGAGGATTGCCTCACGGAGGCCGGGCACGAAGATATAGTCGCCGGGCTGATAGTCAAACTCCACATCCTTGTCGATTGTGAAGGGCACGATACCCCAGTTGATGCAGTTGGAGCGGTAGCGCTTGGTGGCATACTCATAGCAGATGTTGGCATCGCCGCCGAGCACCTTCTGGCAGCTTGCAGCCTGCTCGCGGGCAGAGCCGTCGCCGGGACGGTTGGCGAATACGCATGAGCCGAATGATGTGTCGGCTGCCTTGGCGCCTACCTTGGCGAGCACCTCCACGACTTTTGCCGGGCAGTTACCCTCGCGGCGCTCGAGGTCCTCTTTCTGGATGCGCTTGCAGAGACCCACATATTCGGGCACACGGCGAGAAAGGGCAAACTCAGAGAGTTTCAGCGGGTTGGAACGGTAGCTGGAGGTCTCGCCCGAGGGTATGAGCTCGTCGGTGGTGGTCACCGGGTCATGAATCACGGCTGCAAGCTCAAGGAGCATATTCTCCTGCATGGGATACATCTTGGGCCAGTCCTTGATGTTGGGACCGTAGCGGAGCTCTTCGTCGAGATTCTCTTTCTTGAAGCCCTGGAACACACGGCGCTCGTAGATCTTCGGATCATACTCGTAGGGCTTGTGCTCGTTGGTGTATTCCACATCGGTGGCGGCTGTGATCACACCGCCGTTGGCGGCTGTGGCGGCGATGGAGCGGGCGTCCATAAGGGCCACGAGTGAAATCTGACCCTGACCGGGCTTGGAGCCTTCGCGGTTGGGGAAGTTGCGGGTGGTGTGGCGGATGGAGAGGCCGTTGTTGGCGGGCACATCGCCGGCACCGAAGCAGGGACCGCAGAATGCGGGCTTGATCACCACGCCTGCCTCAAGCAGTTCGGTGGCAATGCCGTCGCGGGTAGTGGCCATGTAGACGGGGGTTGACTGCGGATAGGCGGAGATGGTGAAGTAGTCGTTGCCTACGCTCTGGTCTTTCAGGATGGAGGCTGCCTCGGCGAGGTTGTCGTAGGTGCCGCCTGAGCAGCCTGCGATGATGCCCTGGTCGGCATATACCTTGCCGTCGCGCACCTTGCCCACGAGGTCAATCTCGATCTTGTCGCCGAAGCGCTTGCGTGCATCCTCCTCCACTTCGCGCAGTATGCGCTCGGGGTCGGCCTGTAGCTCATGGATGGTGTAGGCGTTGCTGGGGTGGAAGGGAAGGGCTATCATGGCCTCCTGCTTGCTGAGGTCGATGCGGATCATGCCGTCGTAGTAAGCCACCTTGCCGGGACGAAGCTCACGGTAGTCTTCGGGACGCTGGTGGATTTCGTAGTGATGGCGCACCTCATCGTCGGTCACCCAGATGGAGCTGAGACATGTGGTCTCGGTGGTCATGATGTCGATGCCGTTGCGGAAGTCGATGGGGAGATTCTTCACGCCGGGACCTGCAAACTCGAGTACTTTGTTCTTCACAAAACCGCTGTCGAACACAGCCTTCACGAGCGAGATTGCCACGTCGTGCGGACCGATACCCTTGCGGGGAGCACCCTCAAGCCATACGAGCACCACTTCGGGAGCCTTGATATCCCATGTGTTGTTGAGAAGCTGCTTCACGAGCTCGCCTCCACCTTCGCCCACACCCATGTTGCCGAGTGAACCGTAACGGGTGTGGCTGTCGGAACCGAGAATCATGTTGCCGCATTTCACCATCATCTCTCGCGCATACTGGTGGATGACTGCCTGGTTGGCGGGAACGTAGATACCGCCGTATTTCTTTGCTGCCGACAGACCGAACACATGGTCGTCCTCATTGATGGTGCCTCCTACGGCACAGAGGGAGTTGTGGCAGTTGGTCATTGCATAGGGGATGGGGAATTTCTCCAGACCGGAAGCGCGTGCGGTCTGAATGATACCCACATATGTGATGTCATGACTCATCATGGCATCGAATTTGATGCGCATCGCATCGCCCTTCGAGCCATCTACATCGTGGGCACGAAGTATGCCGTAGGTGATTGTGGCTTCGCGGGCTTCGGCGGGTGCGGGAAGTCCTGTTGTGTCAGTGGCGAATTTTTCGCCGTCCAGGAGATATACTCCTTTGTCGATTACTTCGATCATGGCAGAATATTTAAAGGTTGTTGTTATCTTGTTGAATCGGGTGGCTGACTCGTTCAATCAGCCATCTGTTTAAGTTTTTCACCCTCCTTTTCTTTTTCACCCTCCTTTTCAAGGTAGGGTGTGTGAATCACGGAGCGGAGCAGGAATGTGAGGGCAAGCATGTCGGCCGCTCCTCCGGGGGATATTCGCCTGCTTATGAACATCGGGTCGAGTTCGGCCATCTTCGTGGGGAGAAGCGCATCGGGATAGTGGAGCATATCGCGGGCTATCCGTTTGACTTCCGCAGCTGTCTCGGCACCGCCACGATGATAGATGTTGGAGTCCTCAAGCGAAGCCATAAGTTTCAGTAGGCGGCGGTAGGGATTGGATTCGGCGGCAGCTTCGAAGGCTTCGGGATAACCGGCCTGCGCGGCATCGAGCGCGCCGGGGATGCCGTAACGCTCTCTCACGGCTGCGCCGTGGGTACCCTTCGGACGAGGATATGCAGCAGCCAACTCCCTGAGGGTACAGCTGATGGATTCCGGCGAAAGTCTCTTCTCATTGCTGATCAGATGAGCCACAGCCATTACGGTAAGCCCGAGCGAGAAGAGTGCTCCGCGATGGGTGTTGACACCTCCGGTGGCCTCCATCATGCGGCGCTCCCATTCTATGCCAAGTCTCTGTGCGGCTGTGGCATCGGGGAGGGAGCCTCCTTCAGCGCTGAAGGCGAGCCGGGCCAATTCGGTAAAGAATGGGGCCACGGCATTGATGCTGCGGCTCATGAGCCGGTGGTCCATGTCGGTGTGGGCACCGCTGTTGGCTCGGTCCACGAGTCCGGGCTTCGGAGTGAGGTCGAGTTCGGCCTGCAGCGCATTTGAAGCGAGCCTACCGAGTAGTGCGGGGATTGTGGCATGTGGCACTAATTTGAATGCCTCGGCACCTCTCCCCTCCTCTATCAGCCTCCTCACGGCCGAGGCGCTTATCGGCTCGATGCAGTCAGCACTTTCTGATTCGGCAATGCCGATGCGCGGGATCTCCACCACCTCTATTCCGGCCTGCGGGAGCAGTCGGTGCATTCCCCGGTTATAGGCAGCCGTGAGAGGGTCGGTGGGTTCGCTCCCCACAAAACGCACTGTCACGCCGAGCGCCGGAGCGATATGGCGGGTGAATATATCAAGGTCAAGGGCCACATGAGCCTCTGTCACTTCGCTCACCTCTTTGATGAAATATGAAGGGAATGTGGAGCGGCTCACTGCATAAGGGCTCCCCTCGATTACCTGCACTCCGGCTATTCCGGATGTGGCCTCGCGGAGTATCCCGACGCGCTCCTCATAGCTGAAACCTCCGGCGGTGGCATCGGCCACGGGGATTACATAGAGCGTATCGGTAAGCGAGGCTGCATGGCTGATGAGGTGAAGATGACCTTTGGTCATGGGGTTGGCGTTGGCCACCACGCATCCGCGCCGGCCCTTGCCGGGGAGCGACCGCAGATAATCCTTGTAGGCTTCGAGCGGTTGGCCGCTCTGCTCCATCAGCACACAACGCTCAGTGCTGCCGACAGTAAGAAATGAGAAGGAGCGGAACACCGGCTCATACTCCGGTTTGGTGAATACTCTGAGATTACGTATGCCGGCCTCGGCTGCATGAGCCATGATGGCACTCACGAGCGTGGGAGCCAGCGACTCTCCGCGCACCGACTCATCGGTGGCAATACATTTTATAATGTCGCCGGCCAATGAGGCTGTGGCCACAAGGCGGTCGTCGGCATCATATATACCCAGGGCATAGTCGGCATCCTCGGCACGCAGACCGCACCGATCCAGCAACGCCTCGCGCCGGGCACGTATGAATGGCAGGGAAAGCTGAAGTTCCCTAAGTTCAAGTCCTCCGAAAGTATCCATCATGCAGGCGGTGGATTTCATCGGTCAGCTGGGCTATCGTGTGTCGGCCTGCCCGCATACAGATTCGCGCATCTTCGCCGCAGAGGAGGCAACGCCTCCCGCTGTGACCTAAGGAGGTGCGCGAAAGCGGCACACCGTCATGGCCTATCACATCAATATCCATCAGTCGGCCGAGCGGGTGATTATCCTCGATTTCCACGCTCAGGTGTTTGGCCTCCTCCTCGCCGCAGTCGGCGAGGAGGAAGGCTTCAAAACCTGTAGGGAAATCGTTAATAGTCATTTCTCGCACTCTCCCGCCGAGACGGCGGCGAAGTTCGGCCACACCCTCCATGCCGATGTCGTAGCTCTCGGGAGTGCGTTTCACATTCCCGGGAATGTTGACTGTGAGCACCACAAGGGTCAGGTCGGGATGACGGTCAAGCAGACGCAGCTGCGTGGCGCGTCGGGCATCGCGGGCCGCAAGCAGGAGATCGAGTGTAATCACGTCAGTCTGCGATATTTTTGATTACGTCGAGCACATTTCCGTCGCGGTTCATCACCACGCCCACTACTTTGTCGCCAAACGGCAGCGGTGATGCCTCGCCGATAATAGACTGTCCCTTGTCGCGGAGCGTCTTGATGTCGGTCACATCAAGGCCGGCCGCACGCAGGCGCTCGGCAAGTTCGGGACGGCGGGGATTCACGGCGATACCGTATTCGGTGACAACCACATCGACCGACGAACCGGGAGTGATCAGCGTGGTGACTTCATCCACCACGCAGGGGATGCGGCCGCGAAGCAGCGGACACACGATGATGGAGAGGGCCGAGTCGGCCGCAGTGTCGGGGTGGCCGCCGATGGCACCACGGATAATACCGTCGCTGCCCACAAGCACATTGACGTTGAAGTTGACGTCGACCTCAAGGGCGGAGAGAATCACGATGTCGAGGTAGTGTACGGCCGAACCGGGTTCGTCGGCCGAGGCATATTCGTTGGCGCTCACCTCTTTGTGCATCATGTCGTTCTTGAGCGATTCAGCCGCCACCTTGTCAAACGACTGCACATCGATCAGACGCCCGATCAGACCCTCCTCATGGAGTTTCACCATATGGGCGGTGATGCCGCCGAGTGCGAACGAGGCCTTGATGCCACGATCGATCATGCTCTGGCGGATATATTTCACAGCGGCCAGTGATGCGCCGCCGGTGCCTGTCTGAATAGAGAATCCATCCTTGAAGTAACCGCTGTTGATGATTACCTTGGCCGCTTTCTGGGCCAAAAGGATGTCGCGGGGGTTCTTGCTGTCGCGGATGGCACCTGAGGAGATTTTCGAGCTATCGCCCACAGAGTCAATCTCCACCACATAGTCCACCTGACGCTCTGAAATGGAGCAGGGGGTGTTGGGATAGTCCACAAGGTCGTCGGTGAGGATCACCACCTTGTCGGCATATTGCGCGTCGGGAAGGGCGTAGCCGAGTGAGCCGCAGATTGATTTGGCATTCTCGGAGCGGGAATAGCCGCAGGCGTTGCCCAGAGGATCGGCCGAGGATGCGCCGAGGAAGGCCACATCGATATGCAGGTCGCCGGTGGCGATTGCACTGCCGCGACCGCCGTGGCTGCGGAATATCACGGGTTCCTCCATCAGGCCGCGTGAGATGCGGTCGGCCAATTGGCCGCGCAGGCCGGAAGTCGAAATGCGTGTAATCACACCATTCTCGATATGCTCGATAAGGGGGGCATGGACATCGCTGAGGCTCGATGCTGCAAGATGAAGATTCTTGAATCCCATCTCGGCAAGCTTGGCCACCACGAGGTTGACCACCTTGTCGCCTCCGCGGAAGTGGTGATGGAATGAGATTGTCATCCCGTCTTTCAGTCCGGAGCGGCGGATTGCCTCTTCAAGGCTCACCAGTTTGGGCGACTCTTTCTGAAACTCGATGCGGGGTGTGGGATTCTTTACATTATTCTCGGGATGGCTCACGGCCTTGCCGAGTTTTTCAGCCGCCTTCTCCACGAGGGCGGCACGCTGGCTCAGTGTGCTCATTTCACTTCCTCCTCTTTTAAAATTCCTGATGCGATTGCAAGATCAATTGTGCGCTGGGCGCGGATCACAACGGGACGGTCCACCATCTTGCCGTTGACGGCAATCACGCCCGAACCCTTCTTCTCGGCCTCACGGATGGCGGCCAGGATGGTGCGGGCTTTCTCGATGGCTTTCTCGGTGGGAGCGAATACTTCGTTGACCACCTCGATCTGACGGGGGTTGATGATTGATTTTCCGTCGAAGCCGAGACGATGGATGAATTCCACCTCCTTGCGGAATGTCTCCATATCGTTGAGGTTGGAATAGACGGTGTCGAGGGCATCGATGCCGGCGGCGCGGGCGGCTACCACGATTGTCTCGCGGGCCAGACGCAGTTCGTCGCCGTCGGGGGTGCGCTGTGTCTTGAGGTTGGCACAATAGTCCTCGGCGCCGAGGGCTATGCCCATCATGCGCGGCGAGGCTGTGGCGATGGCATAAGCATTGCAGATGCCGAGTGCGCTCTCGATGGCGGCCATAATCTTGGTGCGGCCAAGACAGCCGATTTCACGCTCCACACGCTCTATCTCGCGCTCCACCTCGACAACCTCCTCGGCTGTCTCGGTCTTTGGCATACGAATCACGTCGACACCGGCCTTTACTACGGCCTCGATGTCTTTCTTTCCATAGGGGGTGTTGAGGGGATTGATGCGCACCACCATTTCGGTGTCGCCATAATCTATACTCTTAAGAGCGTTGTAAACCAGAAGCCGGGCAGTATCTTTCTCGGCCATGGTCACAGAATCTTCAAGGTCAAGCATGATGGAGTCGGGTCCGTAGATATGGGCGTCGGCCATCATTCCGGGGTTGTTGCCCGGCACGAACATCATCGTTCGTCTGAGTCTTTCCATGGTGTAAAGGTTGTAATGTAGTTGTGGTGATGGTTATGGCTTAATCTGAGTCACTCTCAGTCGGCCCATACATCCTTGCCGGTGGCACGCACGGCGGCGGCTGTGACGCGGGCACGTATAGTGCAGTCAAGCGCACCTTTGTCGATCACATTGACCACAGCCGAATCAATGCCCAGACCCTCCAGTGTCTCGGTGATGACACTCTTGATCTGCGCGCCAAACTGATAAGCCACAGTGCTGTCGAGATTGATTTTCAGGCCCGGCTCCTCACTGGGTTGAAGCCTTACATGAATGTCGCCTGATTCAAGCGTACCGGCAAACGATTCTTTTAGTTGCATAAGGTGTTTTTTAGATATGTAGATTTGCTCGCAAATTTAGCAATTTTTCCTTACATACAATAGCCCTTACAAAAAACATAATCCAGTTTATCTCCATACCGATTTTACCCCCAACCATCACACCTCCTCGCTCCTCTCAATTCCACCATCTCTATTCTATCGAATCCTACATCACCATAGTTGCCGGAACTGTTTGCAAAATAAGAAGTTGCCCCGTCATCAAGCTTGCAATGGCTGATGGCGGGGCAACGGTATTCGGGGATTAGAGCGGGTCTAAGAGCGCGCTCTTACTTCGAGGCGGGGGTGATTCCGTCGCGCTTAAGAAGAGCATCGACTGTGGGCTTCTTGCCACGGAACTCAAGGTAGAGTGTCATCGGATCGACGGTGCCGCCGGATTCGAGCATCTTGCGGAAGCGGGCCGCTGTCTTCTTGTCGAAGATGTTGCCGGCCTCTTTGAATGCGGCAAACGCATCGGCATCAAGCTCCTCGCTCCATTTATAGCCGTAGTAGCCGGCAGCGTAGCCGCCGGAGAAGATATGACCGAAGGCGGGAGAAATGATGCAGCCGGGTTCGGGTTCGAAAATCTGCACAGGTGCGATGGCTGCCACCTCGAATGCCTCAATGTCGTCGCCGGCGCGGAAGGGCTTGTCGGCTGTATGGTAGGCCATGTCGAGGAAGCCGAAGTTGAGCTGACGCATGCAGTTGTAGGCGGCGCCGAACTGTGAGGATTTGATGAAGCGGTCAAGCAACTCTTTGGGCATCTTCTTGCCGGTCTTGTAGTGGCGGGCGAAACCGTCGAGATATTCCTGCTCGGTGAGATAGTTCTCGTTAAACTGCGAGAAGAGCTCTACGAAGTCATGATATACGTTGGTGCCGGAGAGCGATGCATATTTGGCCTGAGCGGAAAGCCCGTGGAGAGCATGGCCAAACTCATGGAGGAATGTCTCCACCTCATAGGGGGTGAGAAGCACCGCCTGGTCGCCTACGGGCTTGGAGAAGTTGCACACTATCGAGATGAGCGGAATTGTGCGGTTCCCTTCGTCATCCTTTACCTCTGTCTGATATTCGGTCATCCATGCACCGGGAGCTTTGCCGGAACGGTAGAAGAAGTCGGTGTAGAGAATGCCCAGAAGCTTCTTGTCAGGACCATAGACATCATAGACCTTCACGTCGGGGTGATAGCCGGGGATGTTCTTGTTCTCTTTGAATGTATATCCATAGAGCTTTGTGGCCAGACCGAACACACCCTTGATGGTGTTGTTGATCTCGAAATAGGGCTTCATATCCTCATCGTTGAATGAGTATCTGGCCGATTTCAATTTATCGCTCCAATAGGAATAATCCCAGGGACGGAGCACGAAGTCGGGGCCCTCTGTCTGGCGTGCGAACTCCTGAATCTCGGCCACCTCGGCTTTCATAGGCTCGGTGTATGCATCGCGGAGCTCGTGGAGCATGGCGTAGACATTCTCAGGAGTCTCGGCCATTGTGTGCTGAAGCTGATACTGCGCGAAGTTATCCTTGCCCATGAGGTTGGCAATCTCACGGCGCACATTGGCGATGTCGATGAGCACCGGGATGTTGTTGTAGTCACCCGAGGTGTTGCGGGTGGAATAAAGATGATACATCTTCTCGCGCAGGTCGCGGTCTTTTACATATTTGAGGAACGGACCGTAAGACGGAGCATAGACAGTGAAGAGATAAAGCGACTCATCGTCGGCTTTCCCTTCGGCTTCAAGAGCGGCTTTAGCCTCCTGGCGGGCAGCCTGCATGATTCCTTCGGGGACACCCTCAAGCTTGTCGGCCGTCACCCAGAGACGGCGCTCGGGATCGGCCATGCCGTTGGTGACATTCTGTGAGAATTTCACGTTGAGGTCGGAAAGCTCCGACTTCAGCCGACGGTATTTCTCACGGTCAGTCCCTTCGAGAGCGGCTCCGTTGAGAGCGAAGCTCTTGTAGGTCTCGTCGAGCAGACGCAGATCCTCGGGTGTGAGCTGCGATTCGAGTTCGGCGCGGTGCTCATATACCTGACGGATGCGCTGCCAGAGTCCATCATTGAGCAGCACTGATGCCTCATGCTCGGAAAGAAGCGGAGTCACATTGGTCATCACCTGCATCATGGCAGGATCGCCCACGGCATGCTCCACATTGCTGAGCGCGAGCATGGCGCGTGAAAGCTCATCGCCTGAGCGGTCGAGCGCCACAATCGTATTCTCGAAGGTGGGCACACTGCGCTGGTTGACGATGGCGGCGATATTCTGATTCTGGAGCGCGATAGCCTCCTTCACTGCCTGCTCGTAAAGCTCGGGAGTGAGACGGTCGAAGGGTATCGCACCATAAGGGAGGAGTTCGGTCTGAAGCAGCGGATTGCTGCCGGTGTATTCGGCAAATCCCTGCGATACTGAAGCGAATGTCATGATAGATAATGCGGCAAGGCCGCGGATAATCTGTTTTTTCATAAATTCAGGTATTAGAAGTCACGGACCTCCAGAGTTGAGGAGGCAACACTGAAGGTCCGTTTCTCAGTCCTATCTGTATATATTACGGATATTCGTTATTGATGCGTTCATCGGATGGATTACTCTACGGGCACACCGTCCATAACCACCTTGATGTAGTTGTCGGCAGGCTTAAGGCCCTTCACGAAGGCGTTGAACTGCTCAAGAGTCAGACCGCGGAGGAAGTCGCCCTCATCTACTGTGACGGGCAGACCCATCTCCTTGTTCTGGATGTTGGTAATCCAGAAGCCGTTGTTGCGCATTTCAATCTCATGCTGGTTGATGGCGGCACCTCTCACCTTGTTGAACATATCAGCATCCGTACCGTTCTTGAGAAGCTCAATAGCCTCGTCGTAGGCACGTTTCTGCAGACGGTCGCTCATCTCATCGTTGGTGATGAAGAGGTAAAGGAGCATCCACTGGCGGCTGTTCCACAGATACTGGCCGAATGCGCTGGGGGAATATGTGCCACCCTCCTCCTCACGGAGAGTATTGGTGTAGATATTGCCGAGCACATCGCCAAGCAGACCTACCTGCGACTGATTGGCTATTGTATTTTCAAGGCCTTCGCCGGAGAAGATACCGAGCACCTTGACCACGGGCACCTGCATGGGGAGCTGGAATACATTGTCGACTGTTCCTGAAGGGAGTGCAATCTTGTTGACCTCCTTAAGCTGTGTCTTCTTGCCGGTAGAGGGGAGCGAAGCCACATATTTCTCAAGAAGCGGACGCAGAGTGGCTGCATCTACATTACCCACGATTGCTATCGTGAAGTCGGCTGCATTGGCTGTGGCATTCTTTATCATGCCGAGCATAGCGGCATAATCGGCCTTCTCTACATCAGCGGCTGTGGGGGGCATCATCATGGCATTGCCGCCATACATTGACTTGTACCACTGCTGCTGGAATATGTAGTCGGGATTGGCCTCGGCAAGCTTAAGATGAGTGATAGCATTCTTGGCCATCACATCATACTGCTGCTCATCGGCATTTACATCAGTCATGGCAGCATAGAAAACTTCCATCAGAGTCGGGAAATCCTTCACCGATGAGTTGCCCATATATGTGAAGTTGCGCTGACCCATACTGAGGGTGAGACCCACATTCTTACCGGAGAGGAATCTCTTGAGCATCTTGACATTGTAGTTGCCAAGACAGCTGGCGTCAAACGCATCGCCAATCAACTGGATATTGGCGGCATCGGCATCTGTATAGTACAACTTGCCACCCTCACGCCATGCCTGAATCAGAATCTGATCGGCTGCATAGTCGGTGGATTTCAGGATTACCTTCACACCATTGGAGAGTGTGAATTCTGTGGTGTCGAAATCACCGCTCTTCTCGCTGACAATCTTGCCGGCCACGGGTTCGGCTTTAAGGAAGGGCTCTGTGATAGCCTCGTCGACATATGCCTCATATGTGGCATTCATCACCTCATTGAGGGCGGCCACCATGGCATTCTTGCCGGGAAGAACCGAACCCTCTTTCTTCGGCTGCTGCACTAATATTACCTGATTCTCCGGTGTGAGAAGCATCGAGGCCACCATGTTGACCTGCTCCACGGGAATCTGCGGAAGAATTGACATGGCAATCTGATACTCAGCTTCGGCGCCGGGAGCGGCCACATTCTCCACGAAATGGCGGATAATCTCTTCCGCACGAACCTCGGTGAATGTCTTTTCACGCTCATTGTAGGCACGCTCCAGATCGGCGATTATCTCGCTGTTGACGCGCTCCAGCTCGGAGCTTGTAAAGCCGGTCTTGCAGGCACGCGCTACAACTCCCATCATATCCTTATAGGCCACAATCGGGTCGGCCTTGGGAATGACATTGCAGAAGAATGCCTCCTTAGTCTTGGCCACAAAGAAATCACTGAAATAGCAGCCTGCCGCTATATACTGGCACGAGGGCTCATTGGAGTATTCCTCAAGACGGTTGTTGAGTAGCTTCGTAAGCACAAGCTGAAGAAGATCATGGTTGACATACATCTCATACGTATTGCGATACTCGAAAGGCACACGGTCGGTCTTGAAAACAGTCCTAATCATCGGAGTATTCAGCTCGGGATCCTCAAACTCGAAGTAGAGCGGCTCCTTATTGTCGCTGACTTCAGCATATGTGCGCTCGGCGGCATTCGGAGGCATCGGAATCGAAGAGAACATCTCGATTATCTTCTGCTCCATCTTGGCGGCATCGAAATCACCTACCACCACGATACCCTGAAGGTCCGGACGATACCACTTGTGATAATATGCGCGAAGCACATCAGGCTTGAAGTTCATCACCACATCCATTGTGCCGATGGGCGACTGCTGATACTGATACTCCTCGTAGATTGCCGGTAACATCGCCTTAGACATTCTGTCGGTGGCTGAGTTGCGCGAACGCCACTCCTCCTGAATCACACCGCGCTCGGCCTCGATCTCGGTATCCAGAAGAAGGATGTCGCAGCTCCAGTCGCGCAGGGCGAGAAGCACGCTGTCCATCAGAGCCTGGTCGGATGTCTGGACATTGTCGATGTGGTAGACCGTCTCGTCAAAAGCTGTATAGGCATTGATGTCGTCACCGAAACGCAAGCCCTTGCTCTGAAGATAGTTGAGAAGGTTCTTGCCGGGATAATTCTTAGTGCCATTAAATGCCATGTGCTCAAGGAAGTGTGCCAGACCGAGCTGTTCCTGAGTCTCAAGGGTGGAACCCACCTTCTGCGCAATGTAGAAATTGGCGCGACCCTCGGGCTTCGCATTGTGAAGCACATAGTAAGTCAAGCCGTTAGGCAGCTTCCCCGTGCGCAGACCCGGCATTTCGGGCAGCGGAGTGAGCTGCGGCATCTCCTGGGCTCGCACTGAGGCTGAACCCATTATGATGGCCATGACCATCAGGAGAACTGAAAAGACTCTTTTCGTCATAATGTGTCGGATATAGTTATATAATTTGTACTCTATCGGATAGTCGGTTGGTAGAATCGTCACACACAATCTTGCGAACTCTCATCAGTCACGATGCCCTCATCGAGACTTCTTCGACTCGCAAAATTCCCTCAAAATCGCCACCTCTACGGCCCCGTAATTTTAAGGAACGCGCTCTTGATGTTTCAAAGTTAAGAATTTTTTATCATTATCCAAATACAGATAACGGAAAAAAGATGATTCATCCCTAATTTTTTGCACTATCACGGGATGAATCATCTATATTCAGTTTAGAGCGGTATCACAGGCCTACGCACACAGCATCAAATCAGAGTTTGAGGATAGCCGAGCCGCCGTCGGAGTTGTTGAGGGTGCGGCGTTTGGTGCGGAAAATCGAGCCGAAGTCGGCCGTGTAGTTCACGCTAATGCAGACCATATTGCCGTTATCACGGATGTTGCGGTCTACGTAGGAGGGATTCACTGCAGAGTAATTCCATGAGGGATATTTGGTGCCGTGACCGTCAAACATATACATCCATGATGCCTGGATATTCCAATGCTTGTCGGGAGCATACGATACCTGAAGGGCATTGGAGTTCTCCCCTTTCGATACCTTCTGCCCGTAAAGGCTCTTGCCGGGAAGCACATAATAGTAGCTGAATGTGAACTTACGCAGGTTATACCACACGTTGATCAACCCGCTCCACGATGCCAGCGCCTCTTTCCAGTCAGCTCCCTCGGAGGTGTAGTGGGAATAGACCCCTCTCACGTTAAAGCCGAAACCGTGGAGATCACTCATCTGAAGTTGCAGCATACCGGTCCAAGTATCGCTTCGGCGGGCATTGATCGACTGTGAAAGGAACATGCCGTTGCCGAGATAGCTGACATCTGTAAAGACTCCGTTGATGGTCTTGGAATAGAATACTCCACCCATCATGGCAAGCTTTTTATAACGCCATGTGGGGCGCGCAGCCACATTTATGTAATGCTGTGTCTTTAGATTGGGATTTCCGTTAGAGATGAGATATGGTGTCACCTGCTGGGCATAGTCGGTCAGCGAGGTGAGACCCGGGATGCCGGAGGAGTAATTAGCGGAGGCTGTCAGCGAGAATGCCTGCACCGGAACCCATTGCATCTCAAGAGCCGAGATATTGCGGAAATAATGATGCCGGGAATCATCGTTGCGCATCCAATAGAGTTTGGCACCGGTGCGGGCCTGAAGGTAAACACGATTCAACAGATACCCGTAAGCCACGTAGAGATAGTTGTTGTTCTCTGTCAGTTCCGGCTGATAGTCGGTGGTGCGGTAGGTATTCTCACTTCTGGAGAGGGTGTTGGAGTATCCCGCTGTAAGTTCTGACTGCTGCGAGAAGCTGTGTATATAACTCAGCTCGGTGATAAGCGAGCGCCTGTTGCTATGAATGTCGATGGGATATGTTTCGGTGACTCCACTGATATAATTGTAGATATTCTCGCGGTCATAGTCGCTGTTGGACAGTGTGCCTACCACCTCGGCTTCAAGACTATTTGACGAATTGAAGTCACGACGGAAATAGAGATCGAGCGAAGTGGCAAAATCTTTCGACCGGTTTTCGTTGTCAAAATTATAGTCGTTGTGAAGAAAATCGAGGGTATATCCATCGGAACGTTGGTGGTCGGAATATGGTCTCAGATTGAGCGCCGCCGAAAACACGGTGCCCTGATTGGGAGCGAACGTGTATTTCAACTGCACGGGAGCTGAAAAATAATTGAAAGGACTTATGCCCTGCGATTCAAGGTCGAGGCGGAACCCGTCGGTACCGATATATGACTCCTCTACATGGTCATTGACATTCTGATAATTGCGCCATGAGGGGGTGAAGTTGACCTGAAATTTCGAGTGACCGTTATGATACGACCCCATCAGACTGGCGTCAAAAAAACATGTGGTCAGAGCGGAGCGTGCCCAAAGGTCTACCTGACCGCCATCAGTACGGGCCTTAAGCGTGACGCTCAGATAACCCATCTCGGATTTCGAGGCATAACGGGCCGGTGGAAGTATGGAGTATTCAATTTTCTCTATATTCTTCGGGGAGATAGCAAGAAGTTCGGTGAGCGATGAGGGGACACCGTCAATCAGAATTACGGGAGTATGACCCTGCACACTGATTGACCTGTTTATCGGGTCGGCTGTCAGCCCGCTTAACGGCAGCTTCTGAAAGAGACTGACCGCTGTAGGAGAGGCTTTTACGTCAGCCTGACCGGGATAAATAATCGTGCGTCCTCGCGCATCGGTATCCACTCGCCCCTCTACGGTAAGCTCCTCAAGCATCCGTCCGGATGAGAGCCATATCACACCTATATTCAGCTCCTCTGCTCCGGATTCAATTATCACATCAGAGGGAGTAAAACCCTCTTTATCTACAGTCAATGCCATTGAGGCGGCATCCGGTGTCTGTATTACAAACTGACCACGAGGATTGGTTACAGTAGTTGCCACTTCATTGCCATCTACAGTCACCACACAACGAGCCTCTGCCACCGGCACGGAGTCAACTTCCGAGAGCACCACGCCGCCAATCCTACGCGCCGAGGCGCATATTGAAATCGCAGAAATTAGAAGAAATAGAGTTAGGAATCGTCTCATATTCAGTCGGGTTAGAGTTAGTTCGGGAGAATCAACACCATCTCGATTAATATCATCAATCTTGGTAATCTTGAAAATTCAAAATCACCAAGAATAAGATTAATCTGGTGGCCAAGAGAATCAAAGGGGGCGAGAGTAATTGGAGCTATTCAGCGGCAGAAGTACGGCTGAGTGTCTCTCGGCATTGGTCGAGCAGTTGTTGCTGCTCTTCGCGGGTCAGTGAGGTGTTATCTTTTTCTATGCGGGTCTGCAACTCGGCGAGCTGCTGCAACTGATTAAAGACTTGCTCAGGCATCGGCTTAAAAGAGACTCTGAAGTAATCTACTGTGGCCGAACCCATCCGCATCAGATTAGCATTTTCGGGTGTGGTCGTGCCATATATCACCAACGTGCGGCCAAAATAGTTAAGTTGCCATATGGCTAAAATATCTACTGAATCACCCGCCGGCTCGGCAAGAATCTCCAACGAGTTACAGTCGGTCATTACCTTGCATATTGTTTTGACATCCTTTAAGTTGCCGATAAGCTGCTGTGTGCCGTTCCATGCCGCTGAGACTCCGGTACTACCAACTTCAAAACTCGATATCATCGCCCGGCGATTCGTGACAGGAAGTGTGGAGTGCAACTTGTAAAGCAGCGTGTCGGTCTCAGCCTGCGACACATCCTGCATCTTCACCACACCTTGCATCTCCTCATAAGCCTGTTTCAGATTACCGGCAAATGCCGCTGCACTCACACTAAGAAGCAGCGCAATCAATATTGACAATTTCTTCATAACCGTAAAGATTAAGAGCGTGAATAACTGAATTCAATGTAGAATAAGAACTTTTTAAGAGTTCTTATTCATATTTATGAACACAAATTCTTCAAGATTGTTCATTGCCACCTCGTCTTTCATCTCATCTGATGGGAAAAGACAGTGATGATCTGCATTCGATGATAGCTTTCTGTAACAGCCACCAGCACAAATCGGCCAAATTCTACAATGTTGACAAGGTGCTTTATACAGTTTACGGTTGGAGTAATGTTTAAAATCCTCCTCTATAGCCTTAAGAGGATTTCCGTGTAAAATATTCCCGATACTCTTTGTTTTAGAAAAGTCAACAGCAGTACATTTATATAAACCTCCATCATAATTGACTACTATAGAATCCCTTTTATCCCCATAGCATGTACTTCGGATGCTATCAGGATCCTTATCAGCAGATGAGATTCCAATTGCTTTAAAGGCCTTCCTCAAATTAAAAAAGTCTTTATCTAAATCTCCATTTTGAATATCCTGCCAAACTTGCTGACATCCAACTTCAATATGATTCTTCACTTCATCCTCACACTCTTCAAAATCTAATGGGATTTCAAAAGCAGACGAAAGATTTTCATGCGTTAAATTGAGACGAAGCAAGACATCACAACCTATAGATGCCAATTTTTTTACAATGGCAACAACCTTTGCATAAGAATCACATGACCTACTAACTCGCGTAGAGTTATGAAATGCTCTTCCTCCATCTAATGTAATTTGAAATTTTTGATTTTGGAAACACGCAAGAAACTCAATCATCTCTTGAGTTATCAAGAGCGCATTAGTAGTAAACCCATATCTGATACGCTTACCGCGAGCTTTACATTCATTACGAGTCCATTCCATGATAGGCCTCACAATTCTATCAAATTCCATAAACGGCTCCCCTCCAAAAAAGGAAACTATAAGTTCATCGTAATTAGAAAGAATGTCTGTTATGAACTCCTTTAAATGAATTAATGTCACTTCTGACATTACCATCTCTTTATGATGAGTTTCATAGCAGTACCAACAACGACAATTACATTCTAATGTGGGATTGATGATGAGATTAAATATCGATCCCGTAGACATTGTATCTAGTAGTATATCCTGTACGCGCTTCGATTCATTTATATCATCTTCAACTATAAACCCCCATGATTTCATGGCCTCTAAGGATTGGGGAGCCATTTGATCGGGATGTATCAATTCCACATCTCTAGGAACGAGTATTGACTTATGAGTAAAAGAGTTATACAATATATCACTTTTATCCGTAGCTCGTAGACGATTATTAAAAATACTATATTTAAATCTCATCATAATATTTTAAACAAATATATCAAATCAACCAAATTTAGAGTCTATTATAATAGACTCTAAATTTGGTTCTTACTTATACTCTTTGAATATAAGTAATGTGTGTGGAGGGCGTGTATCGACTATTCGCGCTTGCATGTGAGTTGCAACTTCGGATTGTTCACTGGACCACATGCATCCAAATTACTCAGACATTTGAAAAAGTCTGGATCAGGTAAACATACCTGATTGGGACATATGCCAGCGTTAGAACAGATATCCAAAAATAATGGATCTGCTCCTTCATCACCAGCTCCTCCACAGAGGAATAATCTTGAAGTGGAAGCGAGCATATCTCCTTCCATCCTCTCGATCATGCTTTTAAACTCATTTGTCATGGTGAGTTGATTTTAAGTAAGTGACTTAGTATGTTAATTAACACTATAATTAACTATCAATTGCAAAAGTAAGCATAGATCCTCATACTCGCAAAATTCAAATGTTAATTAATGTTAATTTATCCCCGGTTCATTTTAGTTCATTCTATACTTATATCAGACATTGAATAAATATGATTCAGAGGGTGTGCTTTACGGTGATGGTGGTGTGCTGCGTGATTACCATGTCGACGGGGATGTCGTGGGGTTCGACGGGGATGTCGTCGATAAGCTGGAATTCATAGCCTACACCTATTTTGGTGGCGCGGGCCGAACCGAGCATACGGTCGTAGAATCCCTTGCCACGGCCGAGACGATTACCGCATCGGTCGTAGGCCACGGCGGGGATTATCATCAGCTCTATCTCTTCGGGGTCGATGAGATCGTTGCCTATGGGTTCCTCTATATGGAAGGAACCGAGTTCGAGGCGCGACTCGTCGTAAGGGAGCAGTTCGAGATTCACACCGTTGACTCTCGGCAGGAAGAAGTGTTTGCGGCCACCCCATTTGCGCAGGAAGGCATGGGTGGAGAGTTCATCGGGGAGTGAGTGATACATGAGTATTTTGTCGGCCATAAGGAAGGCAGCTGTCTGTTCAAGTCGGCTGAACACGTCTTCGGCCGCCAAGGCCTTCTCCTCCTCGGAGAGCATGCGGCGCATGGAGTTGATTTTTCTTCTGATATCAGATTTTTCCATATCTTTCTCTATCTTTTTGATTCACATATCACAGCCATGCCGGCCGGTAGCCAAACCGGAGCAATCCGCTATGTGAGGGCTTCTCTTCGGCATGCCATAGCAACCATCGACCGCTCCTCGCGGTCACGGTGCCCCCACATCACTTGCGCTGCGGCACCTGCGATTTTGCCTTGGCCGCCTCTTCAAATTCCTCCTCCGGAGGAAGTATCAGAATCGGTGATTCACCGGCCTCAAGCGCTCTCAGAGCCTCACGCACTGTGGCATCATTCTCATTGAGCATCTCCACAAATGCGGGATATCCGAGCACATCGCGGGCGATTATCGCCTTGAGCTGACCTAAGATCAGATTGCGGCTCTTGCGGATATAATACCAGCGTGCGGGCACACCGTTGGCTACTGCATATTCAACAAATCCTTCAAGCAGAGTGTTGTCGCGCGGCAGCACTTTTTTGAATTGGGCTATGCTCTTGGCATTGCGCAGCACCTCGCGGTAGCTCTGCGCTACCTTGTAGGCATATTTCTGGATCAGACCCTGATTGAGCACCTGAAGATAGTAGCTTGTGAAGCCGAGTGTGTCTTCGGGCACGAATATATCGGGCATGATGCCACCACCGCCGTAGACTTTGCGCCCGGAACCGGTATGGAAAATCTTCGACTCATCGAGTCGGATGCTGTCGCGGCTATAGAACTCGCCATGGGCGAAGCGGTTGGAGATATCAAGATCATAATCGGTTGTGGCACCGCTCTTGTATTCCTTCTGGATGGAGCGTCCCGACGGGGTGAAGTAGCGCGCTATGGTGAGGCGCACTCCGCTGCTGTCGGGCAGAATGGTCTGATTCTGCACCAATCCCTTGCCGAATGAGCGTCGGCCTATCACCAGACCGCGGTCATTATCCTGTATCGCACCGGCAAATATCTCGGAGGCAGATGCAGAATATTCATCCATAAGCACCACAATCGGGAAGTTGAGGAACTGCCCGCTCTCCTCGGTCACGGCAATCGACTGGAATTCCGGCATCTTACCCTTGGTATAGACTATCATGCGCCCCTTCGGCAGGAACTCCTGCGCCATGAGGATAGATTGCTCCATATATCCGCCTGAATTGCCCCGGAGGTCGATCACAAAGCTTTTGGCGCCATTGAGGCGCATATCCACCAGAGCGGAATGGAATTCATCATAGGTGGTGCGGGCGAATTTGCTCACCTTTACATATCCCACCGAGTCATTCAGCAGATAAGAGGCATCCACGCTATTTACCGGCACATCACCTCTCACCACATCGAAACTGATCGGAGTCTTCGATGAGGAGCGCTCTATGAGCAGACTTACACTGGTGCCTTTTTTACCACGCAGATTCTTGAATACCATCTCATTGGTGGCTCCGGCACCGGTAAGGTCCACACTGTCGGCACGCAGGATGCGGTCGCCGGCGAGCAGACCCACCTTCTCGGCCGGGCCTCCGGCCACGACCTCAATCACATTGACCGTATCATTGAGTATCTGAAACGACACTCCCACCCCACTGAACGAACCGGCCAGATCCTCAGTGACAGCCTGCAGCTCCGAAGCCGGTATATAGGCCGAATGCGGATCGAGCAGGGCAAGCAGTTTGGGATACAGCTCTTCGAGCAGGGAATCCATATCCACCTCATCCACATATTGCTCATCGATCATCTCGAGGAGCGCATGGAGTTTCTGTCCGCGTGTGTCAAGGCGGTCGGTAAAGAAGTATTTGCCGATTAGCACACCCCCTGCGATACCGATGGCAAAGAGCATCGGGAGCAGGAGCATGGGGAGGGAGCGACGTGGATGTTTACTCATTGTCGATAGGCTCAAATGGCAGATAGAGGGTCTCGACCCCTGCGGCATGCAGGAGGTCGAGACCATCGGTGATACGATACATTTCAGAGAATACCACGCGGCGTATGCCGGCCTGAATTATCAGTTTGGAGCACTCCATGCATGGGGAGGCCGTGACATAGAGCGTGGCTCCCTCTGATGAATTATTGCTACGCGCCACCTTGCTGATGGCATTGGCCTCGGCATGCAGCACATAGGGGAAGGTCGATCCCTCGGGATTCTCGCATACATTGTCGAATCCGGATGGTGTGCCGTTGTAGCCGTCGGATATGATCATCTTGTCTTTCACGAGGATGGCACCTACCCGGCGACGCCGGCAATAGGAGTTCTCGCTCCAGATGCGTGCCATGCGCAGGTAGCGCAGGTCGAGCACGCGTTGCTTCTCTTCATTCATAGTAGTCGGGTTATTTTCAGGAGTGTTCCATCAGGAAGCGCTCGGCGTCGAGCGCGGCGCGGCAACCGGTGCCGGCAGCCGATACGGCCTGACGGTAGATGGGGTCGGCACAGTCGCCGGCAGCGAATACACCCTCCACATTGGTGCGGGTGGTCGGTGCGGCTGTCAGCAGATAGCCTTCGGCATCCATGTCGAGCTGACCGCGGAAGATATCGGTGTTGGGCTTATGGCCGATAGCCAGGAAGAAGCCGTCGATTTCGATGTCGAACACTCGCTCCTTGTCGGTGCCCTTGAACTCCACGACCTTCGCACCCTCCACACCATCTTCGCCAAAGAGGCCTACGGTGTTGGTGTTGAAGAGGATCTCGATGTTCTCTCTGTCGCGCACACGCTTCTGCATCACCTCCGATGCACGCAGATAATCCTTGCGCACAATCAGATATACTTTGCGGGCCAGTGTGGAGAGGTAGAGAGCCTCCTCGCAGGCGGTATCGCCGCCACCCACCACGGCCACCACCTTCTTGCGGTAGAAGAAGCCGTCGCATGTGGCGCAGGCGCTCACACCGAGGCCACGGTATTTCTCCTCATCGGCCAGACCGAGATACTTGGCCGAAGCTCCGGTGCTCACGATCACTGTCTCGGCATAGATGGCATTGCCATCCTCATCGACGCAGCGGAACGGACGCTTGGAGAAATCAACCTCGGCGATTGTCTTCGACACGATTTCAGCACCGAAACGGAGAGCCTGCTGACGGATCTGATCCATCATCTCCGGGCCCTGGACACCCTCGGGATAGCCGGGGAAGTTCTCGATTTCAGTAGTCTGGGTGAGCTGTCCGCCGGGCTGATTACCCTCGTAGATCACGGGGTTCAGATTGGCGCGGGAGGAGTATATTCCTGCGGTATAACCGGCGGGGCCGGAACCGATAATCAACACTTTTACGGTTTTCTCTTCCATGATAGTTTAGATTTATAGTTTTTGAGTTATGATTCTTTCAATTAGGATTGTGAGCAGAGAGGCTGAGAAGAAAGGTGAGGAATCCTCTCCTCGGAGAGTCTGCGATAATTACCGGAGATCGGTGACCACCGCTTTCGGGTATTTGGATCGAGGGAAAAGGAATGTGGCATCGGCCACAGCCGGGTTGAGGCGCAGATTGCGGATGGTGATGTCGGTCGTGCCGGAGCCGGTGGTGATGCGCATGCTGCGCGGCAGCATATCAGTGGCGCCGAGCACGAGTCGGATTGACTTCACACTCCCTCCGCGTCGCTTGGGGGTAAGCAGCAGCACCCGTTCACCCTTGCCTCCGCCGGTGCCGGCCGTCACATTATAATTCCCCGCCGTAGAGAGATAGAGGAGGGGATTCGATTCGGCAAGTTCGGCCGGTGTGGGGGTCCACACTGTGGCTTCGCGGCTCGCGGGATTGTAGACGGTAATAGCCGCCCCGTCATACCATGTGGAACTCTGCGGTGTGATAATCGCAAATTTCCTCCCTTTGGTGGTGATGGTGCCCTCGGCTTTCGCACCGCCGGAGGATATCACAAAACCGGCCGTGATACTTTTCGCCTTGTTGAGCCGGGCGGCCGCATCGTGCAATTGCTCGGCCGGTGTGGCCGCAATAGCGGTGCCGATACAGAGCATACTCATAAGGAGCATGAGCCACACCCGGCGGGGAGAGAGTGATCTACGAGTAGAGGTCATATTCATTTTCATATCAGTGTAGATTTCGGAGCAGTTCCTGGAGCCCGTACATATCCATAAGCACCTGCCGCGGCTTACCTCCGAACGACGGACCCACCACACCATAATGCTCCAGCTGATCCATAATCTTGCCGGCGCGATTGTAGCCTATCGAGTAGCGGCGCTGTATGCCGGATGTGCTTCCCACACCCGAAGTGACCACGAGCTCTGCCACATCCTCGAAGAGGGGATCGAGTTCGCCGCCGGCCATCTGCGCGCCTCCACCATCGCCATCGGCGGCAGTGAGAGGCTCGGGCAGTATATAGGGTCCGGCATTGAATGGCTGCCGACCGATGTATTCGCAGATAGCCTCCACCTCGGGGGTGTCGATAAATGCGCACTGCACACGCACCATGTCGGAATTATAGCTTATCAGCATATCACCGCGACCTATGAGCGCCTGCGCCCCTGTAGAGTCGAGGATAGTCTTCGAGTCGATACCCGACGACACCTTGAAGGCGATACGCACCGGGAAGTTGGCCTTGATGATACCCGTAATCACATTGGTCGACGGGCGCTGTGTGGCGATGATGACATGGATGCCTATCGCACGCGCCTTCTGAGCCAGACGGGCTATCGGGGTCTCCACCTCCTTGCCGGCTGTCATGATAAGGTCGGCAAACTCATCGACCACCAGCACTATATACGGCATGAAGCGATGTCCCTCATCTTCACGGAGGAGATTCTGCGAGAGCTTGCCGTTATACTCCTCGATATTGCGCACCTGCGCGGCGCGGAGCAGTTTGTAGCGGTTGTCCATCTCCACGCAGAGGGAGTTGAGCACATCCACCACCTTCGTCATATCGGTCACAATCGCGTCAGAATCATCGAGTTTGGCAAGATAATGCTGCTCGATCTTGGCATAGAGCGAGAATTCCACCTCCTTCGGGTCGATCATCACGAATTTCAATTCGTCGGGACGCTTCTTATATAACAACGATGCTATGATAGCGTTCAGACCCACCGACTTACCCTGACCCGTAGCACCGGCCACGAGCAGGTGAGGCATCTTGGTGAGGTCGGCCATATACACATCGTTGCCGATTGTGGAGCCGATGGCCACCGGGAGTTTATAGTTCGACTCATTATATTTGCGGCTCATGATGATGGAGCGCATCGACACGGTCTGCGGGTCGCTGTTGGCCACCTCGATACCCACAGTGCCACGCCCCGGGATCGGCGCGATGATACGCACACCCTTCGCAGCCAGCGACAGAGCGATATCATCTGCAAGATTCTTGATCTTCGAGATCTTGATACCCTGACCGGGACGAATCTCATATAGTGTCACCGTCGGGCCTACGGTAGCCTCGATACTGGTGATCGGTATGCCGTGGTATTTGAGAGTCTCCCGTATGCGCTCCTTATTGGCCTGCTGCTCCTCGATATCCACACTTGTCTTCTCCTCCACCTCGCGCAGCAGCAGCGGTGAGGGGAATTTGTAGAGATGGCGTATCGAGCCTTGCGTGGGGGCTGCACCCTGACGCACAGCGCGGGGGTCGGCCTGAGATATAGTATTGACATTGACCACCATCTCCATATCCTCATCAATCGGATCGGGAGCATCCTGCGGATCTTCAGCCGAAGCATCGGCCGGCAGTTCATCCACAATCGGTGCCTCAGCCTGATTGCTCCCATCATCTGCCCCGGCAAGAGGGGAGCCCACAGCCTCGGGAGCGGCAACCACCGGAGCGGCTTCAGCAGCCGGAGCCGCAGCAGCCGGAGCCTCAGCAGCCGGCTGCGGCATATAGGGAGAATAGTGAGCGTCGTAGTCTTCATCCTCAATCTCATAGCTTTCGATTGTGGAATCTACCGATGAGTCATCGGCCGAGAAGGTCACCACACTCTCATCGGTATCGACCTCTTCGGCAGCTTTCTCCTCACCGGCGCGGATGGCATCCATGCGTTCGCGGTGGCGCATCTCCTCGATTTCACGTTCGCGGCGCAGGCGCTCGGCCTTCAGTTCGGCGGCCTCGCGGCGCTTCTCGGCAATCTGGGCCCGCTTGCGGAGTATCCAGTTGACAAAATCGCGCAGACAGATCACAAAGAAGGTGGCCACAAGCACCAGACATAGTATCACGGCACCCGACCAACCGGCGAAACCCACCACAAATTCATTCACATACCGGCCATGGTATCCACCCCAGTTCACACCCGAATCGAGCGAAATGGTGAGCAGACCGATAATCAGCGACACGGTGATAAGCGCCACCAGACACTTGATGGTGAAATTTACCGTCTTGAAGCGCGGCCAGCCGCTGAGCAACTTTAGAGAAATGGCGATCAGCCATACTATAAGCACAAATGATCCAAGACCAAACGACTCATTGATAAGCAATTCCGAGAGCCGCGCGCCACCTTCACCACCCGAATTGCCTACCTTCGGGAGCGAACCCACGGCAGTGTTGGCGATAGCCGCCTGATCCTCGATGCAATGGGCAAAATAGGATATGAATGCCACCAGCATATACACTGCAAATCCACCCACGAATATACCCAGCAGCCAGCAGGTGGTCTGTGATGTGAGGGCGCTCTTCACGCGCTGCCATGCATCGACCACCGAAGTCTTGGCTTCGACCACTTTCGACTCACTGCGAGCCTGACGCTGTCTGGGAGAAGCGGTCTGCTTCTCAGTGGCGGCCTGCTTTGAGCGGCGGCTCACCGGTTTTAGATTGCGCCCCTTGCCGCGCGGAGCCTGGCGTGGCTCCTCTTTGGGCATCTCGGGCAGTGGCTCGAGGGGGGGATTCTCACGTGCCTCCTCATCGATTAAATCGAATACGGGGCTGTATGTATCATCATATCTGCGGGATTGTCTGTTGTCGGTCATTGTCAGTTTCAATTGAACATTGGATCGGCCGGATCCGGGTCGGTCGGCTGCTCCTCACGCGAGGGTGCGGCCGGAAGTGCTGTGGTGTCGGCAGCCACGCTTTCCACCTCGATAGTTTCGCCGCCTGCGGCCGCACTTTCGGTAGTGCTGCCCTGGTCGGGGAGCGTCAAGGTATCGGAGTCGGGGCTGCTGCCGGTGGTTTCACTCACCGGGGGCACCGGTTTGCCGGCTTTGCAGCGCGGGCGTCCGGGTATCACGGGCACCGAGGGGATGTCGTAGCCTTCATCCTCGTTGACCCTCATATCCTTCGGTCCGGGCGACACGATTACCGGCCAGCCGGGACGGCAGATCTCGGCAAAGCGGAGAATATTTTCGTTGGTCATGCGTATACAGCCATGCGAGCGGCGCCCCCCTATGCTCCAGGGTGCCACGGTGCCATGAATGCCGATCTGCGACGACACGGGGGTGCGCAGCCGCATGAAGCGCGGCCCGAACTGCCCCTTCACCTGTGAGGTATTGCCGTCGTCGTCGGTATAAAGCCAATCGGTCGAATCGTAAATCCCCTCGATGGTGAAATACCCCTCGGGGGTGCGGTTGTCGCGACGTTTATGCTTCGAGCCATAAGGCTTGGCCACAGCCACCCCTACCCTCTCCTGCTCCACACCGTAGCGGTCGTAGCGGTAGAGTTTCATAGTGGCCTTGTCGACTATCAGAAAGCCCTCCTCCTCATTGGCGAGCAACTTTCCGGCATATTCCGGCACATCGCGCGCCATCTGCGGAAGAATACCGGCCATATATCGGTCGCGATCGGCCGACCGCTCTATCGCTGCGAGTATCGAATCGGTATCTGTAAGCACCACGGGAGCCTGCTCCGGTTCCGGCTCAGGCTCGACCGCCAGCGTGTCGGGCATTTCGGTGGGAGGAGACTCTATCACAGGCTGCGCCTGCTCATGAGCGCGCCGGCACCCACATAGGAGCGCCAGTACAAGCGCCACTCCCAATGTATATAACGTAGTGTAGGCTCGGAATTTCATCAGCTATGGTATGCATGGTGTAGGCTGGCGGGCACCTGCCTCTCCTCCCCCCTCATTAAGGGGAAACAGAGCCCGGGCACCCGCTTCTGACTGCAAAGATAGTAAGAATTTGACAATTTATGCCGATAATTTCAGAGATTTTTGCTAATTTCGCATCAATGAAACGCAATAATTCCACCTCAGGCACCGACTCGGGAAAGATTGCCGGCCTTATCTTATTGGCTCTCATATGGGTTTGGCTGGTCTACATGCTTTTCTCGCGCGGTGGTGTGGATCTGAAGAATATCTTCTTAGCCGCTGCCTCGGGAATAATCATATTCGTACCCCTATGGAAGAGATACCTGCAGCCGATTCTGGCCAATCGAAAGAAGAAGTAGAGGAATCAGCATTCGGCTCATACGCCCAATTTCTCCCCGACTCCCTCCCCTCTGATGCCGGAAGCGGAGTGCCCACGCTGTTGGCGCGTATTAACTCGCCGGCCGACCTGCGGCTGCTCTCCCCCGAGCAGCTCCCTCAGGTATGCGCGGAGCTCCGCTCTTTCCTGATCGATACCCTCGCTGAGAATCCCGGCCATTTCGCCTCGAGCATGGGGGCCGTGGATATAATCGTGGCTCTGCACTACGTATTCAATACGCCCGACGACCGCATCGTCTACGATGTGGGCCATCAGGCTTATGCCCATAAGCTCCTCACCGGCCGGCGCGACCTCTTCAAGACCCAGCGCACCCTCGGCGGACTCAGCGGTTTCCCCAACCCCACGGAGTCGGCCTATGATACTTTCATGGCCGGACATGCCTCCAACTCTATCTCGGCCGCCCTCGGCATGGCTATCGCCGACAAACTCACCCCCGGACATGAGCAACGCAAGACAGTGGCCCTGATCGGCGACGCCTCTATCAGCGGCGGACTCGCCTTCGAGGGTCTCAACAATGCCGCCAATAATCCCAACGACCTGCTCATCATCCTCAACGACAATGAGATGAGTATCGACTCAAATGTGGGTTCGCTGCATAAATATCTGTCGGCACTATCCACATCGCTGCGCTACAACCGCGCCCGGAAAAAGATCTACGACTTTTTCCGCACCAAAGGATATATCGGCGACCGGGGGAAGGGGCTGATTCTGCGTTTCAATAATTCCGTGAAATCTCTCGTGTCGCGCCAGCAGAATATTTTTGAAGGACTCAACATCCGCTATTTCGGCCCCTTCGACGGTAATGATGTCAACAAGGTGGTGAAGGTGCTTCAGGAAATCAAGGATATGAAGGGTCCGCGCATTCTGCATCTGCACACCACCAAGGGTAAAGGATACCATCAGGCGGAGGCCGATCCGACCACATGGCACGCTCCCGGCAAATTCTGCGCCGCCACCGGCCAACGAATCAAGGGAAGCTCCGACAACCGCGAACTCTGGCAGGAGGTGTTCGGAAAATATATCGTCAGTCTGGCTGCCGACAATCCCGAGATTGTGGGAATCACGGCCGCCATGCCATCGGGCACATCCATGATACGAATGCTGAAAGCATTTCCCAAAAGGGCTTTCGATGTGGGCATTTCGGAAGGACACGCTGTGACCTTCGCCGGCGGACTGGCCGCAGCCGGAAAACATCCGTTTGTGGCAATCTACTCCTCATTCCTGCAGCGTGCCTACGACAATATAATCCATGATGTGTGCATACAGAATCTCCCGGTGACATTCTGCATCGACCGCGCAGGCCTGGTGGGTGAGGATGGTGTGACTCATCACGGACTCTTCGACCTGGTGTATCTGCGCTGCATACCCAATATGACTGTGGCCGCTCCTATGGATGCCCCCACCCTGCGGAATCTCATGCTCACAGCCTCGCGCCATCAGGGACCGATGGCCATACGATATCCGCGCGGCAAGGCTCCGGCCGAAACAGAGACTCCGGCCGCACCCGCCCCGCTCACCATAGGGTGTGGCCGCATCGTGACCCGCACTCCGGAGGCACGTGTGGCTCTACTCTCTATCGGTGAAATCGGCAATGAGGCGGCCGAGGCCGTCAGAATTCTGGCCGAAAAGGGTATCAAGGCATCTCACTATGATATGATCTGGCTCAAACCCCTCGACACAGACCTGCTGGAGCAGGTGGCCGCCGGCCACGATCTGATCATCACCATCGAGGACGGCGCTCTGAAGGGTGGTTTCGGTTCGGCAGTGGGTGAATGGCTCGAAGCCCGACAGGCCGCCCACCCCGAAGCAAAGGCTCCGCGCCATATCTCAGCCGGCATCCCCGACCAATGGATAGCTCAGGGCTCTGTGGCCCAGCTGCGCGCCATAGCCGGAATCGACGCCAACTCGATCTCACAGCTCGTAACCGCAAATATCGAGCCCGCCATATGAAAATAATTATTGCCGGTGCCGGAGAAGTAGGCACTCATCTGGCCAAAATGCTCTCCAACGAAGATCAGGACATCATTTTGCTCGATAGCGAACAGACCAAACTCGACGCCATCGACAGCAACTACAATCTGATGACCTACAACGGCAGCACATCCTCTTTCAGCACCCTCCGGGAGGTGGGAGTGGATGAATGCGACCTATATATCGCCGTGACACCCTTCGAGACCCGCAACATCACCTCCTGCTCCATAGCCAAGCGCCTGGGCGCCAAGAAGACTGTGGCGCGTATCGACAATTCGGAATTCCTCAAACCGGAGAACGGACGCATTCTCAAGGAGGTCGGGGCCGACTTCCTGATCTATCCGGAGAATCTCGCAGCCGGCGAAATCGACCTGGCCATGTCGCACAACTGGGCCCGATACTGGGGTGAACTCCATGGGGGCCGACTGGTGCTCATCGGTGTGAAAATCCGCGACAACAATTCCTTGATCGATGTCCAGCTCAAGGATATCACATCTTCGAGCCATGATTTCCATGTGGCCGCCATCAAGCGCAACAACGAGACTATCATCCCCAATGGCCACGATGCGCTCAAGCAGGACGATATCGTATATTTCATCACCACCCCTCCATACATCAATGAGGTGAGGGAACTGTGCGGAAAACGAAAACGTGTGATCCGACGCGCCCTCATAGCCGGTGCCTCCCGCATCACTTCCCGATTCGCCCAGCTATACAACGAAAAATACGACCTGCGCATCATCGAGCCTGACAGGAATATATGTGAGGATTTCGCCACCCGTTTCCCCAACTGTGAGGTGGTATGCGGCGACCCGCGCGATATCGAGGTGCTCCGCGAGAACAATATCTATCAGTATGACGCCTTTCTGGCTCTTACCGATTCTTCGGAGTCAAATATACTTTCATGCCTCACTGCCAAGGAATTCGGTGTGCCGAAGACTATAGCCGATGTGGAGAATCTACAATTCTTCTCCCAGGCCGAAAACCTCAACATCGGCACAATCCTCAATAAGAAGCTCCTCGCCTCCTCACGCATATTCAAAATCCTGCTGGATTCCGACGAGAGCAACGCCAAATTCCTCGTGCTCGCCGATGCCGAGGTGGCCGAAATGCAGGCGCAGCCCCACTCCAAAATCACCCGTGCTCCGGTCAAAGACCTGCACCTCCCGTTCGGCATGACCCTCGCCGCACTGGTGAGAGGAGAAAACTGCGAACTCATCTCCGGCATGACCCGCATCGAGCCGGGCGACTATGTGGTGGTGTTCTGCCTCACCGGCACCTTCTCGAAGGTGGAGAAATGGTTTAACTGATTTCACTTCCAAGTGCCAACATTCTTCCGACATAAGGCCTATATCAATTTCCCGATGCTGCTCCGCGTGATCGGATGGCTCCTGCTCACCGAGGCGGGTATCATGACTATACCCTGCCTCGTGGGGATGCTATATCGCGAGGGGTCGGCTCTGCATTTCCTGATCTGCATCGGTATCACCGCCACCTGCGGATTCGGACTGATGAGCCTCCGCCCCCGCTCGCGCGAAATGGGAAAGCGAGAAGCCGTGCTGCTCACCGGACTCACATGGGTCATCCTGTCGCTTTTCGGCATGTTGCCCTTCCTGATATGCGGCACTCACTTCTCGGTATCCGACGCATTTTTCGAGACTATGAGCGGTTTCACCACCACCGGTGCCTCGGTGCTCGACACTCTCGACGGTGTGCCCCACTCCATCCTGATATGGCGATGCATCGCCCAATGGATCGGAGGTCTCGGAATAATACTCTTCACCCTGGCCATCGTGCCGATGCTCAATTACCGCGGCGGCATACAGCTCTTCAACGCCGAAGTGACCGGAATAACCCACGACAAACTCCGCCCTCGCATCGGCAACACCTCC
This sequence comes from Muribaculaceae bacterium, assembly GCA_029051525.1. GTDB lineage: Bacteria > Bacteroidota > Bacteroidia > Bacteroidales > Muribaculaceae > Lepagella. Next base: position 42,341 of record JAIDKG010000136.1, on the reverse strand, counting down.
AAGGGTCTCTGGATGGTATATATCTGCCTCACATTCCTTCTCTTTCTACTGCTGCTCTGCTCGGATATGGATCTTTTCGACGCCGCCTGCTACGGACTATCCACCATGTCGACCGGTGGTTTCGCCACATCCGATATGTCGCTCGGACGCTGGGACAGCAATTACATCAAGATCGTCATGACTATCTTCATGTTTCTGGGGGGTGTGAATTTCTCTCTCATTTTCAAGGCCGTCAATGGCCAGTGGAAGGGCCTTTTCGACAATGAGGCTCTCCGCATGTACCTCTGGATAATCCTGATCTGTTTCCTCGTATTCACCCTCAATATCGCATTCAACGGGCTGGGCTCCGACTGGACCGACTATACCATCGATCCTCTCTTCCAGGCCGTGTCGATACTCTCCTCTACCGGTATTACCGAACCCGATTTCAACGACTGGGGACCCGTAAGCGTAATCGTGCTCATCATCATGATGGTGATGGGAGCATGCGCCGGCAGCACATCGGGTGGAGCCAAAATCGACCGATTCATCATACTTGGTAAATTCCTGCGCAATGAATTCTACCGCATGATGCACCCCCACGCCATCCGCACCGTGGTAATCAATGGCAAAGGCACACCCTCGCCTGTAGTGATGCGCACTCTGGCCTTCCTATTCCTCTACATCATACTCATCATCCTCGGAGCAATCGGATTGATGATATGCGGGCTGCCGCTCAAAGATGGCTTCTTCTGCGCCCTCTCGGCGGTGAGCAATACCGGACTCGGCACAGATATCACCGGCCTCGAAGGCAACTACTCCGGTGTGGCCGACACCGCCAAATGGCTCCTATCTTTCCTTATGCTCACAGGCCGACTCGAACTCTACACAATACTGCTCATCTTCACCCCGGCTTTCTGGAAAAAATAGAGCGCCTCCGAACCCTCCGGCACCCCTCTCAGGAGGGTAGAAAACACCAAATTATTATCCTACAAAGGGTTGGAATAAAACCATAAACAAGTTCAACTTTTCACACCCGTTATTTGAAAAAGTTTCCCAAAACTTTTTATATCATCCTTATATTCAGTAGTTTATATTTTTACGATGCCCAAAAAGTTTTCCAAAAAGATTTTTTCTTTGAACTTCCGGCTGATTTTTTCATTGAAATTTTTGGAAAATCTCCCACAACTTTCTAACTTTGCACTCCCGAAGGGCACCGACGCCTTCACAAGGCTTCCGACTTCCCCATTTTTACATGCAACGACAACCCCAAACCCACAGTTAAATCCATACCGACATGATACAGCTCGTAGAGAAACGCGATGGCCGAGTGGTAGGCTACAACGAAGAGAAAATCAAAGCCGCCATACGCAAAGCCATGCTCCAGACAGAATCAGGCGAGGATGAGGCTCTCATCCAGCGCATTTCCGACCGCGTAGGTTGCTCGGGAGCCGAGCGTATGACCGTGGAGGAGATTCAGGACCGCGTGGAGTTCGAGCTCATGAAGTCGGCCCGCAAGGATGTGGCCAAGCGATATATCGCCTACCGCGACCAGCGCTCTATCGCCCGCCGCGCCAAAACCCGTGAGATTTTTCTGGAAATCATCGAAGCCAAGAGCAACGATGTGACCCGCGAGAATGCCAACATGAATGCCGACTCCCCCGCCGGCATGATGATGAAATTCGCCAGCGAAACCACCAAGCCCTTTGTCGATGACTATCTCCTCTCTCCCGAAGCCAAACAGGCCGTAAAGGGCAACTACATCCACATCCACGACAAAGACTACTACCCCACCAAATCGCTCACCTGCGTGCAGCATCCGCTCGACCGCATTCTGGAGAATGGATTCATCGCCGGGCATGGCGAGTCGCGTCCGGCCAAACGCATCGAGACCGCCGCTGTGCTCGCATGCATATCGCTCGAGACTGCCCAGAATGAGATGCACGGCGGCCAGGCCATCCCGGCCTTCGACTTCTACCTCGCCCCCTTCGTGCGCGCATCTTATATAGAGGAGGTGAAGACCCTCGAGTCGCTCACCGCCTCCGACCTGAGCCACCTCTATCAGGCCGAAATCGACGACTACCTGCGTCGCGACCTCGAGGGCCTCGAGGGGGAGGCCCGACTCAAGCAGCATGCCATCAACCGCACCGTGGGGCGCGTGCATCAGGCCATGGAGGCCTTCATCCACAACATGAACACCATCCACTCCCGAGGCGGCAACCAGGTGGTATTCTCATCAATCAACTACGGCACCGACACATCGGCCGAAGGCAGATGCGTGATCCGCGAAATCCTCCAGACCACCTACGAGGGTGTGGGCAATGGCTCCACCGCCATATTCCCCATCCAGATCTGGAAGAAAAAACGCGGTGTGAGCTACCTCCCCACCGACCGCAACTACGACCTCTATCGCCTCGCATGCAGAGTGTCGGCACGCCGATTCTTCCCGAATTTCCTTAACCTCGACGCCACTTTCAATCAGGACGACGCATGGCATGCCGACGACCCGCAGCGCTATCTGCATGAGGTGGCCACGATGGGATGCCGCACCCGTGTGTATGAGAACCGCTATGGCGACAAGACTTCCGTGGGCCGAGGCAACCTCTCCTTCACCACAATCAATCTCGTGCGCCTCGCCATCGAAGTGATGAATATCGAGGACCCGCAGCAGCGCGAAGCCCGATACTTCGAGCGGCTCGACCAGCTCCTCGAACTCACTGCCCGCCAGCTCGACGCCCGATTCCAATTCCAGAAGACTGCCTTGGCAAAACAATTCCCCATGGTGATGTCGGCCCTCTGGAACGGGGCCTCCACCCTCTCCCCCAACGAGACCATCGAGCCTGTAATCAACCAGGGCACCCTCGGCATAGGATTCATCGGCCTGGCCGAAGCCCTGATAGCCCTCACAGGCCATCACCACGGCGAGAGCGACGAGGCTCAGCAACTCGGACTGCGCATAGTGACCCACATGCGCGACCGCGCCATGGAATTCTCCGACCGCTACGAGCACAACTACTCAATCCTCGCCACACCCGCCGAGGGACTCGCCGGCCGATTCACCAAGCGCGACCGCAAAGATTTCGGCCAAATCGCCGGCATCACCGACAAGGATTACTACACCAACTCCAATCATGTGCCGGTCTACTACCACTGCTCTCCGCGCCACAAGGCCATGATCGAGGCCCCCTACCACGACCTGACCCGAGGCGGCCACATCTTCTATGTGGAAATCGACGGCGACGCCACCCACAACGAGGAGGCCATCGCCCAGATCGTAGACCTCATGGACCGCTACAACATAGGCTACGGCAGTGTGAACCACAACCGCAACCACTGCCCAAAATGCGGATATGAGAATGCCGACACTTCGCAGACCATCTGCCCCAAATGCGGCGTGCGCTTCGAGACAATACAGCGCATCACAGGATATCTCGTAGGCACAACCGACCGCTGGAACTCCGGCAAACTCGCCGAACTTCACGACCGCATAACACATAAGTAATCCCACACAATAACGACATATGATCCGGAGGACGATTTTTTCAATTATTTTTCGTCCTCCGGGTATCTTTTTTCAAGTCACATGCGTTACTATTATAGTAACCTGAGTAATAACCATACAGTCGATGTGCTGCCCTCTTCCGATTCGCGCAGAATCAGAATTTGAGCAAGTATATCGGCTGATAAATAATACCGTAACGACACTATCTATTATGGCAAACGACGCTAAGTCAACCGACCTTAAAAAAGCGGCCCTGGACTACCATGAGGAGGGGAGACCGGGCAAAATCGAAACAACACCTACCAAACCTTATGCCTCCCAACGCGACCTCTCGCTGGCCTATTCTCCGGGCGTGGCATATCCTTGCCTTGAAATCGAACAGAACCCCCACGATGCCTATCGCTACACCAACAAGGGCAACCTCGTGGGTGTAATCTCCAACGGCACCGCAGTGCTCGGACTGGGCGACATCGGCGCGCTCGCCGGCAAACCGGTGATGGAGGGCAAGGCTCTGCTATTCAAAATATTCTCCGGCCTCGATGCTTTCGACATCGAAATCAATGAGACCGACCCCGACAAGTTTGTGGAGATTGTGAAATCTCTCGCCCCAACTTTCGGAGGTATCAACCTGGAGGATATCAAAGCCCCGGAATGCTTCATGATCGAAGACCGACTCAAGAAGGAATGCGGCATCCCGGTGATGCACGATGACCAGCACGGCACCGCAATCATCTCGGGCGCCGGACTGCTCAATGCAATCGAAATCCAGAAAAAGAAAATCGCCGACATCCACCTCGTGGTGAATGGAGCCGGAGCTGCCGCAGTGAGCTGCACCCGACTCTACAAAGCCCTCGGCGTGCGCCCGGAGAATATCGTGATGTGCGACTCGAAGGGTGTGATCCGTGCCGACCGCGACAACCTTACCGAGCAGAAAAGGGAATTCGCCACCACGCGCGACCTCCATACCCTCGAAGAGGCAATGGTCGATGCCGATGTATTCCTCGGCCTTAGTGTGGCAGGAGTCGTGACCCCTGAGATGGTGCGATCCATGGCGCCCCGCCCGATAGTGTTTGCACTTGCCAACCCTAACCCTGAAATCGACTACTACGCTGCCAAAGAGGCCGCTCCCGATGTGATTGTGGCCACCGGTCGCTCCGACTATCCCAACCAGATCAACAATGTGATCGGCTTCCCCTACATCTTCCGCGGCGCCCTCGACAGCGGCGCTTCGGCCATCAACGAGGCCATGAAGATCGCAGCCGTATATGCCATCTCGGCACTGGCCAAAGAGCCTGTGCCCAGTGTGGTCGATGAGGCCTACGGTCTCTCCGACCTCCACTTCGGCCCCGACTATATCCTCCCCAAGGCTCTTGATCCGCGCCTGCTGCTATGCGTGGCTCCCGCAGTGGCCCGCGCCGCTATGGAGAGCGGTATCGCATCGCGACCCATCGAGAACTGGGATGTCTACCGCAATCACCTGCGCGAGTTCATGGGCGACGACGGCAAATTCATGCGCACCATCACCGAGCATGCCGCCCAGAAGAAGCAGCGTGTGGTATTGGGAGAAGGCAACCTGGAGAATATGATTCGCGCCGCCGTGCGCCTCAACAACGAGGGCACTCTCATACCGATCCTTCTGGGCAACGCCGAGATGATCAACCGCCATGCCGACCGCCTCGGTCTCGACATATCCGAAATCGAAATCATCAATCCCCGCCACGACCGCGAAGAGGAGCGCCGCGAGCGATATGCACGCATGCTCAGCTCGAAGAAGGAACGCAAGGGTGTGAGCTATGCCGAGGCTCTCGACAAGATGTATATCCGCTCCTATTTCGGCATGATGATGGTCGAAGCCGGCGATGCCGACGCATTCCTGGCAGGATGCTATTCGGCCGCCAATGAAATGGCGGCCCGCGCCGTCTCGATCGTGGGTATGCGCGAGGGATTCAGCCATTTCGCCACTCTCCATATCATGAGCACACGCATGGGCACTTACTTCCTGGCCGACACCACCGTAAATCCCATCGCCGACACCGACGCACTGGTCGACATCACCCGACTCACCGACCGAGCCGTGCGCTACTTCAACCATGAGCCGGCTATCGCCATGCTCTCATACTCCAACTTCGGCTCCAACGGCTCGGAGGCCGAGCCCAAACGTGTGGCCGAAGCTGTGCGTATTCTCCACGAGAAATATCCCGAAATACCGGTGGATGGAGAGATGCAGGCCGACTATGCACTCGACACCGAGCTCCGCGACCAGACCTATCCTTTCAATACCCTCAAGGGCAAGAAGGTCAACACCCTCATCTTCCCCAACCTCAGCTCGGCCAATATCGGCTATAAGCTCCTGCTCGGCATGGGCGTGGGCAAGGTGATCGGTCCGGTACAGGTGGGTCTGAAGAAACCGGTCTATTTCACCGGCGTCAATGCCAAGGTGGATGAAATCGTGGATCTCGCCACCCTCGCCGCGCTCGACGCCATCATCTCCGACCGCGACTGATGAGCACTCTGAACCCGAATCTCACTACATTCAATGTCCTGGACATCCGCCGTGGCACCACGGTGGATGGTCCGGGACTTCGCACATCAATATATCTCGCCGGATGCCGCCATGCATGCCCGGGATGCCACAACCCCGACTCCTGGGATTTCAATGCAGGCACCCCGATGACGGTCGATGAGATCCTGGAGGTGGTGCGCGAGGAGGATTTCGATGTGACTCTCACCGGGGGCGACCCGCTGATGCACCCCCACACACTGCCGCTGCTCACAGCGGCAATCCGCAGCCTTGGCAAAAGCATCTGGCTCTACACCGGCTATACCATCAGCCAGATCCGTCTCAACCCCGCGCTGCGCCGCGCCGTGGCCGATATCGACACTATCGTGGAGGGCCCTTTCATACTCGCCCTGCGCGACACCGACCTTATATTCCGCGGATCGGCCAATCAGCGGATCATTCACCTCCGCTGACATCTCCATCAATCGATACCGGCGCATCTCCCTGGCGCATCGCATTGCCTGAGCATCTCCGGATTTGCATATTAGACGGTTTTCGATTACTTTTGTAAAAAATTTTCACTTTTACCGGTCCGGACCCCTAAGGATTCAGCCGATTGCGGCTTCCGGCCTCACTTCCGGGCTTAATATTAGTTATATGGGAATATTCAATAAACTCTTTTCTCGCGAAAAGAAGCAGGAGAAGCTCGACCAGGGACTGGAGAAGACCAAACAGGGCGTATGGCAGAAGATAACCCGCGCCGTAGCCGGAAAGTCTACCATCGATGAGGAAGTGCTCGATAATCTGGAGGAGGTGTTTATCACTTCCGACGTGGGTCTCGACACTACTCTTGAGATTCTTGACCGCATTCAGAAACGTGTGGCCAGGGATAAATATGTCTCTACGGCCGAGCTCCACAATCTCCTGTCGGAGGAGGTGGCCGATATGATTGTGCCGGCCAATGGCGGTGAGGATTCACTGCTCGGCGATTTCGAGGTGCCCGCCGATAAGAAGCCCTATGTGATTCTCGTGGTGGGCGTCAACGGTGTGGGCAAGACCACCACCGTGGGCAAACTCGCCCATCAGTATAAGGCCGCCGGCAATAAGGTGGTGCTCGGCGCCGCCGACACCTATCGCGCTGCCGCCGTGGAACAGCTCATTCTCTGGGGCGAACGAACCGGAGTGCCGGTGATTCATCAGAAGATGGGCTCCGACCCGGCCGCCGTGGCATTCGACACCGTGAGTGCCGCCAAGGCTCAGGATGCCGATGTGGTGATTATCGACACCGCCGGCCGACTCCATAATAAGGAGCATCTGATGCGTGAGCTTGAGAAAATATCGCGCGTCATGAAGCGTGTGGTGCCCGATGCGCCGCATGAGGTGCTCCTCGTGCTCGACGGCTCCACCGGTCAGAATGCATATGAGCAGGCGCAGCAGTTCTCGGCCGCTACCAATGTCAATGCACTCGCCATCACAAAACTCGACGGCACCGCCAAGGGTGGCGTGGTGATCGGCATATCCAATAAGCATAAGATTCCCATCAAATACATCGGTCTGGGCGAACAAGCCGAAGACCTCCAGGTATTTGATGCCCACGATTTCGTAAAATCGCTCTTCAAGAAAGATGAATGATCACTCTCGCCGCTCCGGCGGCTTCACTCCGGGCCGCGTGGATGTGATATCCATGGGATGCTCGAAAAATCTTGTCGACTCCGAACGCCTCCTGCGCCGACTCCGCGCCAAGGGGTATCACTCCGTCCATGACTCGGCCGAACCCTGCGGCGAATGGGTCATGGTCAATACCTGCGGTTTCATCGGCGATGCCAAGGAGGAATCTATCAATCTGATCCTGCAACTCTCAGAAGCTAAAGCGGAAGGCCGGATCGGGCATATCGCCGTGATGGGTTGCCTTTCGGAAAGATACCTCGCCGAACTCGAAGAGGAGATCGGCGAGGTCGACCTCTGGTATGGCAAATTCAATTGGAATCTATTCATCGACCAATTGCCCGACCGCTCCTCTCAGCTCCCGCAGGAGCCCCACCCTTGGGAGCGCGACCTCACCACTCCCGAATGGAGCGCCTATCTGAAGATCTCGGAGGGGTGCAACCGTTTCTGCGCCTTCTGCGCCATTCCGCTCATTACCGGGCGCCACACTTCGCGACCGCGCCAAGAGATTCTCGACGAGGTGCGCCACCTCGTGGCCAAAGGTGTGAAGGAATTCAACATAATTGCCCAGGACCTCTCTTCCTATGGTCTCGACCTCTCGGGAGAATCTCAGTTGGCTCAGCTCATTGATGAGATGGCCTCTATCCCCGGGGTGGAATGGATACGCCTGCACTATGCCTATCCGGCCGATTTCCCGATGGAGATCCTCGATGTGATGCGCCGCCGCCCCAATGTGTGCAATTACCTCGACATCGCCCTCCAGCATATCGCCGATCCGGTGCTGGCCAATATGCGCCGCCATATCGACAAGGAGGGCACTCTCCGCCTCATCGAGGAGATACGCCGACGGGTGCCCGGCATCCGCCTGCGCACCACACTTATGACCGGCTTCCCCGGTGAGGGGGAAAAGGAATTTGCCGAACTGCTCGACTTCGTGCGCACCGTGCGTTTCGACCGCATGGGGGCGTTCGCTTACTGCGAGGAGGAGGGCACTTGGGGGGCTCGCCATCTCACCGACTCAATACCCGAAGAGGTGAAGCAGCAGCGCCTGCAGCAACTCATGGACCTTCAGGAGGAGATAGCTCTCGAACTCAACACGGAGTTGATCGGCTCCACCGTGCGCGTGCTGATTGAGAGCAACGACCCCTCCGACCCCGACTCCACCGCCACAGGTCGCACACAGTGGGATTCACCCGAGGTCGACCCGGAGGTAATCGTGAGCGGGTGCACCGCCCGGCCGGGTGAATTTGTCGATGTGCACATCACCGGTGCCCAGCCTTTCGAGCTCCTCGGCCACGTAGTGGATTCCACACAAGAGGATAGCCGGAATTGAGCGATGAATCTATTCCGCATAGCATTCCCTGCATCAGCCACCGGGCGCCTCGAGCGCGCCGGTTATTCCGACCGCTGCATCGAAGATGCCGGCGCCCGGGAAGGTTTCATATTCTCCCTGTTCGGGGAGAATATGCCGCTTTTTACCATCCCCTGTGATGACACACTCCCCCCGATCGGCGAGGCCGATACCGATACCATCTGCGCCGCCAACGACCGGAGCTGCCCCTGGGCCGCCCCGGAGTCGACACCCCGCGACCGGCATATGCAACTCGTGGAGCGGATTGCCCGCCGACTCTCTGAAATGAAAGCCCACAGCGGCATAGAGGGTAAAATTATCGCCACCCGCGTGGAAGTGACCTCCACCACCCGCACCCCCTCGGCCATCTATCGAGCTCTGACTCAGGCCTATCCCGATGCCACAGTGTTTCTATTCTCCACCCCCCGCACCGGCACCTGGATCGGAGCCTCACCCGAACTGCTGCTCAGCGCAGCCTCCGGCCTGCTGAGCACCGTGGCACTGGCCGGCACACGTGAAGCCACCCCTCCCGAATGCACCCCGGCCCCATGGGATGATAAAAACCGCATCGAGCAAGAGATAGTCACCGATTTCATCACCGACTCTCTGCGCGCCGCCGGACTCCACCCCGAAGCCGGGTGCCCCTATACGCGGCGCGCCGGAAGAGTGGAACATATCTGCACCGAGATTTCAGCCCCCTTCTCTTCTCCGGGTCAGGAATCACATTCCTCCGATATCACACCGCTCATCCACCTTCTCTCCCCCACCCCGGCTCTGAGCGGGTATCCGCGCCATGAGGCAGTGGAATTCATCACCGGCCATGAATCAGCCCCACGCTACTGCTACGGAGGCACCGTAGGATATATCGCCCCGGGCGATACCCGCATCTACGTGAATCTGCGCAGCGGCCGATTCATCGACTCGGGACGCAGAATAGCCCTGTATGCCGGCGGCGGTATCACACGCCACTCCATCCCCTCCGATGAGTGGGAGGAAACCTGCCGCAAACTCACCACCCTCCTGCCTCACATCTGAACACGAATATTTTGCATGTAAAAAAATATTCGTTAACTTTGCACGCAGGAAGAAATTAGCATTCCACCATACACTATCCCCGCCCGACTTGTTGCCGCCCCCGGCGGGGAGACGAATGATAGTAACGAACTTTACTAAAATATCTATCTTAATGAAAAGTATTTTACTGCTTTCAGCGCTCGCAGCTATCTCTATGACAGCTTCGGCCGAGCATCTCAAAAGCGTCAATGCCGGCGAACTGGCCAACGACATCCCCGCCAAGGAGGATTTCTACGGCTATGTCAACCAGCGCTGGATGGATGCAAACCCCCTCTCACCCGAGTATTCACGCTATGGCAAATTCAACATCCTCGATGATTCAAGCAAGAATCGTGTGCGCCGCATCGTGAGCAATCTCGCCGCCACCAACCCCGAGAAGGGAACCGTGGCCTACAAGATCGCAGCCCTCTATGAGACCGCCATGGACTCCGTGCGCCGCAACCAGCTCGGTGCCAAGCCGATCCAGGCCCAGATTAAGAAAATCGACTCCACAACCGATGCCGGCATGGAGGATCTCTTCCTCTGGATGCAGAAATCCTATGGCTCTCCTTTCGTGGGAATCGGTATGCAGGAAGACCTCAATAATTCATCGCAGTATGCAATGTATATCGGCTCGACCGGCCTCGGCATGGGCGACCGCGACTACTATCTGCTCAACGATGCCAACAACAAGAAGGTGCGCGAAGCCTACATCCGTCTTATCCAGAAGGAGATGCAGCTCGCCGGATTCTCGAAGGGGGATTCCAAGCGTATCGCCAAAAATGTGATGAAGGTAGAAACCCTTCTCGCCGACTCCACATGGACCCGCGAACAGACCCGCGACCTCAACGCCATGAATAATGTGCGCTCGCTCGAATGGGTGAAGCAGAGTTATCCCAACCTCCCCTGGGATCGCTTCTTCGTTGAGACTATGGGTATCGAGACTCCCAAGGAGTTTATCGTGACCGAAATGAATACCGTGGAGCAGGCTCATAAGCTCTACTCCACTCTCACTCCCCGTGAAATCAAGGACTACTACCTCTGGGAATTCGTAAGCGGTGCGTCGGGCACTCTTAGCGATGATTTCACTAATGCCAACTTCGAGTTCAACAAGGTGCTCAGCGGCGCGCAGAAGATGCAGCCCCGCTGGAAGCGCTGCCTCGGCGCCGTGGAGGGCACTCTGGGCGAGGCTGTAGGTCAGCTTTATGTTGAAGAGTACTTCCCCGAATCTTCCAAAATCTATATGGAGGGACTCGTGGAGAATCTCCGCAACGCTCTGGGCAAACATATCATCAACCTCCCCTGGATGAGCGACGACACCAAGCTCAACGCTATCCGCAAGCTCAATGCCATCACCGTCAAGATCGGCTATCCCGACAAGTGGAAAGACTACTCTACTCTTGAGATCGACCCTGAGCTCTCCTACTACGACAATATGCACAACGCCAAGGAGTGGTATATCAAGGATTACTTGAGCAAGTGGGGCAAACCTGTTGACCGCACTGAGTGGGGCATGACTCCTCAGACCATCAACGCCTACTACAATCCCCTCAACAATGAGATCGTATTCCCCGCCGGTATCCTGCAGGCTCCCTTCTTTGATCCGGAGGCCAGCGATGCCGAGAACTATGGCGGCATAGGCGTGGTGATCGGTCATGAGCTCACCCACGGTTTCGATGACCAGGGTTGCAACTTCGATGCAGCCGGCAATATGGTCAACTGGTGGACTCCCGAGGATGCCCAGGCATTCGCCACTATGACTCAGGGTCTTGTCGAGCAGTTCAATCAGGTAGAGGTGCTCCCCGGTCTGATGGCCAACGGCCAGTACACTCTCGGTGAGAATATCGCCGACCAGGGTGGTCTGCGTGTGGCAATGACAGCATTCCTCGACTCTCAGAAGAAGAAGGGAGTCGATGTAACATCGGAAGAGGCCAAGATCGACGGCTTCGACCCGATGCAGGTGTTCTATATGAACTATGCCAACCTCTGGGGTCAAAACGTGCGTGAGGCCGAGATGCGCAACCTCACCATCAGCGATGTACACTCTCTCGGCAAGAACCGTGTGAATGTATCGCTCAAGAACATCGAACCCTTCTTCAAAGCCTTCGGCATTCAGGAGGGCGACCCGATGTTCCGTCCCGAATCCGAGCGCATCATCATCTGGTAATTCTCACGCTTCCATAGTCTGAAAGCCTATATCGGCAGCGGCCATCACCACAATCCGGGTGATGGCCGCTATCTTATATTACAACCCCCTCGCGCCTATAGTCCTCAGTCCTCAGTCCTCGTGGGTCTCAGACCCACGAGCCACCCAACTCCCACTCCCTCAAGTCGCCAATCTAACCACCTCCACATTTCCACCATTCAAACTATCACATCTTAATATAGTATATGTTTTGAGGGTTTTCAATAGAAATTACAACAAAAAGGTTTGTTTAACTAAAATTATTGCTTACTTTTGCCATCGGAGAAAGATTTAACAATCACACTCTCCAAAAGCTCTATTCTGCGCAGAATAACGCTCATCAACCCATCTATTAACCCTACCTAACACCAGCAAAGCTCATGAAGAAATTATTACTATTCCTAAGCCTCGCAGGTATCTCAATCCTACCTCTGCAGGCTCAGATTACGCTCTCGTCCAACGGTCAGAGCATATTCGGAAAGCGTCAACAACAACCGCTCTCACCGTACCTCTCACCCTCCTCTCCTGAGAAAGCCATCGTGATATCTCCTCAGTTCGTACCAATTGATTCGCTGGCCACAGCTGTCATTCTCGGACGTGAGAAGAATAACGCCGGAGGATACATCACCTTCGGATCTAACAAAGGCACATGGATCGGAGAAAGATCGTCTACCATAACCAGTCTCGCCTACATTATGGAACTCGGCGGAATGGGAGGGTTTACCGGAATCGGTCGATTGGGAAAGGTTTTCAGCTACGTCACCCCCCACAATGCCACTTCGGCCCCCTTCTACTTCTATACCGACATACGCGCCAACAGCTTCATCGTGACATCGGACTCGCGACTGAAAAGCGATGTAAAAGCCATCGAGAATTCCACAGACCTACTCTCTTCGCTTTCACCGGTCAGTTACTCTTTGGCCGGTCAGAGTGTAATCTCTAAAAATTCTGCCTCGAAAGAAACTGCTTTGAAAGAAACTGCCTCCGAGTTGGAGATTACGCCTGTCAATGACGACCCGACTCCACCCGACTCCCGCACACGCTACGGCTTCCTCGCCCAAGAGGTCAAAGAGCTGTTTCCGGAACTTGTCGTTGAGGATGAGGAGGGTACAATGGGTATCGATTACATCGGATTCATCCCAATTCTGGTTGACGCTGTCAAAGACCTGCGCGGTCGACTTGAGGAGCAGGAGAAAGCCATGGCCATGATGGGCGGCGGAGAAATAATCCGAAAATCAGCCACCGCCGACCGCGACCGACTCCTCGCCGAGGGATGTGTGCTGGAGCAGAACCGACCTAATCCGTTCTCTTCTACTTCAGTGATAAAGTGCAATATTCCTGCATCTGTATCCGAGGCGTCAATCTACGTATATGATTTGCAGGGGCAGCAGATACTTCACCTCCCGGTTTCCGACCGAGATTCAGCTGCTGTCAGCATCGAGGCTTCATCGCTCAATCCCGGGATGTACATCTATTCCCTGATTACTGATGGTGTGGAGATCGACAGCAAACGAATGATTGTAACCGATTGAAATCAACCGTTAAAACGATACAACCATGAAACGTTACAACCGATTATATGGTCTACCCCCTCTGATTGAGCGGCTCAGGGCTATCATCCCGATGCTGGTGATGATATGTGCATTCGGCTCGGCATCGGGGAATGTAGAACATACGGTCAGATATAACTACGATGACCTGACCGTGAGTGATATTCCCGGGGATGACGGAATAACATATTCTGAAATCTACATGCCCGAAATGGAGAATGTCGGTGAAGCCGGTTCTCCCGCACTGCCTATGCAGTATATCAGTTTTCTTGTTCCATCCTACAGTACGGATTTCAGTATAACCGTGCTCTCAGGTGAGCGAGAGAAGACTCTGCGGATTCCCCATGAGATAATACCCGTACAGAATATTGAGTTTATGAACTCTATCGGGCATACGTTCACGTCGCCCGACCGAGAGATGTACTCTTCGGTATCTGATATTGAGGTGAGAATCATCGGTGACAACTTCTTTGAAGGGTGGCAGCATTTTGTCACAGTCTCTGTGCGTCCGGTCTCCTATGATTGCGAGTCCAAGGAGATAACCTGCTACAACAATCTGCAGTTAAGGCTTGATTACCGTGAATGCTCCGCGGCGGAGATGTCGTCACCGCCCGTTTTCCCTCCGGAGCCGAGGTATTCACCGTTGCTGTCTGAACTTGTGGTAAATCCACCCATGTCCGAGATTTCCGGAGTCAACCGTGCCCTCTCCACAAGTCAGCCGGTAAATGACCGTTACATAATTGTCACTACCGAAGACCTCAAGGATGATTTCGAGAACCTGGCTGTCTGGAAACGCCAGAAAGGGTATAAAGCCGAAGTGGTGACCATGGAGTCAATTCTCAAAACTCCCGGTTTTGCTGTCAATATCACTGATTCAATATGGGACGAGGCTGCGGCACTTCGCAAATGGCTGAAACGGTATTATCAAAGATATGGACATTTCTTCCTTCTTCTGGCCGGGGATTCCCGCGCCGGGAAAATGCCGGTGCGAAAGTATCATTTCTTTGATTATCAGAAAGCAGACGATATATACAATGACAGTGTTGTGCCGTCAGATGTCTACTTTGCCGATTTCTCCAAGGAAGCAAATAATTTAAGGTTGTTTCCAAATGGCTTATATTCCAAGCAAATTAACCCTATAATGACTCCAAATTTGGCAATCCCTGTAGGAAGACTTATGTGTCAGAACGGTAAGGAAGTTTCCAATTATCTTCGGAAGCTGAAACTGTACGAAGCTTGGCCGGGCAAGGGTGATATGCATTATCTCGATAAGGGTTTTGTGTTCTGCCAACAAGATGGTGTTACGAAATTATCCGGGAAATATACAAATGCATATAATAATATTTTTCTTCCATTATCGAATTATATCTATTATTCCCAAATGCTTGACACTATACGGGAGAATAAATTTGATACCCGACGACCTACCGGTGCTCAGGTTATAAGTGCCATGAAAAATGTAGGATTAATGAGCTGGCAAGGCCATGGACAGCCGGGATCTATCGGATGTGCCGGAGCTGTACCCCCAAAAAACGCTAAAGATGAAGATAAACCTGCATATTGGAATGCCTGGAGATTTATCCGACCAACTAAACATACCGTCAAAACGGGGTTATCTCATCCTGATTACAACAATAGTCTTGATTTACTTGGCAACGTAAATAAACCGGCAGTTGCTTACTCAATGTCATGCACAATCATGCCATTTGATTATTATTCAAGCGGTTGGGACTATCATATGGGAACATCATTTACAGTTGCCGGAGATTATGGAGGAGTGGCTCTATTAGGTAATACCCGTAATGGATATTGGGGTCCGTCAACTGATCAAGAACATAGTTTCGGGAAAATTCTAATAAACTATAGGAAATCCGGGGTGGCCGAAATGTTAAATAAAGTACGTCCCTCTAATGATAAATGGAAGACATATGTCCAATATGTTCATAATCTATTGGGCGAACCTGAATTTGAGATATGGCTTGGATTTCCGGCAATACAGAATTTTACTATTTCTAATTCGTCATCCTCCTATCAAATACGTGGAGCAAATTTAAAAGGATGTACTATCTCTGCATATGACGGTATCTCCTGCGTACGATGTGATTCTGTTTCAGGTTCGGTAAGTTCATTGACATTCGCTGTTCCTCAGAGTTCTTATACAGACAGACTTATTTCCATATGGAAGACAGGCATGCTGCCGGTTATGAAACTGTGGGCCAATAATGTTACGCTTGAGAATATTACAAAAACGTATTCTCTTCCTTATGTTGATATCAGGCTGAGCAGATCGGATGTATGCAAATACACTCTGTCAAAGGGTGCCACCCTTAATCTGCTTTCAGTCGGGGACATATATGCAGAAAGTGCTTTTACCCTCTCTGGTGGCACTTTGTATCTTGAGGGAGAAAGTGTGAAGCTTACCGGTACGAGCAGCTTTAACGGTGGAACCCTAAGGTGCAAGGCTAAATCACTGGAGCTTAACGGCGAGTTTGTGATTACCAACTGTACTCTTCAGGTATCGCCAAATTGATGTCTGTATACTAATAAAATCCAACTATAAAAATTTGTAGTGGTAAATTAATCTGATACGGAAGCCGTCAGGAATGACCGGGTTATCAGTGTGCCGCATTTCGCCGGCTTCCGTCTAAAACCATAATTGTTATGTTACAGTATATTAAATATCTGCTTATGGGAGTCATGCTCCTGCTGGGTTCTCTGACGATAGAGGCCAATGAGTGCGAATGGAATGAAGACGGAACAGAATGCTACTTTAACGGAATGCGTTTTTGGATTGAATCCGAAAAAGATCTCACGTTGTGCTTAATATATTGCGATACGTGGAACGAAAATGACGAGGATTGGCGCAAAAAGGTTATTCCTGCATACCTCCCATCCATGAATGACGCAGCTGTAATTTACAAGGTTACTACAATCGAGAAAGACGCATTTCTAATAATCCCTAGTGGCTGGCATTACCCGACATGTGAGTTGGCGGAGATTGAGATCCCTGAAACAGTAGTCCGAATTGGAGAGAGAGCTCTTGCATATACCTATATGTTGAAAGAAATTCAGTTCCCGAATTCAGTTTCTGAAATAGGTGGGGAATGTGTGGCGTATTCAAGTTCTCTTGAATATGTAAAACTCCCGGAGGGTCTGAAAGTGATTCCGGAGGCGTTTGCATACGCTTGTAGTGTTCTTCAGGAATGCGTCATTCCTGAAAGCGTCGAGACCATCGGCAAACTTGCTTTTACACGCTGTCGGTCGCTGGATAAGGTTTATATTCCGGCAGGAGTTAAATCTATCGGAAATGGAGCATTCGCCGGCATGGATAGTCTTGAAAGTTTTGAGATAGATCCTGACAATGAGAATTACTGTGTAAAGGACGGCATTTTATTCGACAAGGATATGAAGACTCTTGTGGGATGGCCGGGGGCACGTACAGAAGTGGTGGTTCCCGAAGGTGTGGAACGGATTGCCGGAGAGGCTATCAACCGCAGTGATATAATGACCTCAATTGATCTTCCGGAAAGCCTTACGGATTTGAGAGGCTCCTTTTTGGATGACAATAAGAATCTCAACAAAATTACTGTAAGATCTCTTACTCCACCTATATGCAATGAGGCGCAAGAGGGGGTAAGGCCGTTGTTTGCCAAGGAGGTATTCGCCGAGGCCGAACTGTGGGTGCCGGATGAATCCTATGAGGAATACAAGGCTCATCCTGTATGGGGAAAATTCGCGCATATCCGCACTGCTGCCGGTGTGAGCGCAGTGGCCGATGATGACTCAGCACCCACCTACTATTCTCTCGATGGACAAAAGGTGGACACACCGGAACCGGGCAGCATCCTTATCCGCCGTTCCGGCTCAACGGCCGAAAAGATCCGCTACTGAGATGCAGATCTCAAACTTTGTAGTAAGTAACTGATACATAACTCTGAAATTACGAGGCTGTGCTTCACACACAAAGCACAGCCTCGTTCTGCTATTTACGACGCGGGATGGGTCAGACGGTATAGGTGAGCTGGAGGCGGTGAAGATGGCCGCTGTGGGAGGAATCGGCAATGAGAATCAGGCGATGATAGCGGAATGCACATGGATGCAGTCCGCGGATCGGGGAGGTGCCGTCGTAGAGGGTTATCCAATCAGTGAGGTCATCACTCCCTTGAATGGTAAGCCGCATCGGTATGGCGGTGGTCACGCCGATAAGGCGTTTCACTATGAATGGATTCCCCAACTTCATCGGCCGGGTCACTACCCTGCATTGTCCGGGAGGTGGTGGAATGGCGTTGCCTCCGGAGGAGGAGGAGGAGCCTTTATCATCCTCGGTCTCTCCGGGCATCTCGCGGCGCTCAAAAGCGACCCGGCACATACGAGCCGAGGAATCCACCATATATACCGCTCCCTCAAAACCGAGCGGCTGACGGATGGCCGCAATTCCCTCAAACTGAGGTGTGCACCATGCGGAGCGCTGCATGTCATAGAGTGAGTAAGTACCGTCGGCACCGCATATGAAGGCTATATCAGCCTGATGATCATACAGGAGTCGGTCGGCATTAGCGGGGGAGGCATCGGCCGGAGCATCGGCGCTATGGTCGCGTACGCTCCCGGCGAGAGTGAGCGACTGCAGCCCGCGACGCGTCATAAATATCACCCCATCCGAGGTGGCTGACACACGCGCTGCTATTCGCTCGGAGTCGCGTCCATCGGAGGTGGCGGTATATAGAGGTGTGCGACTCACCAACCGTGCATTCTGATAACCGCCATCACCGTCGGAGGTGAGCTGGCGTATGCCGTCGCGACTGAAGAGATAGAGCGAATGGCGCGAGGCCGACGCGCTCCCTCGGCGCAATGACGCCTGGCAGATAGCCAAAATCGGCGAATCGGCCACAAACGTGCGATAGCGGTAGACCACTCCATTCTCCTTCATAGCCACCATCACAGTGCTCCCCTCGGCGAGCACCACACCTTCGTCGGTAGCCGCCATGCAGTCGGGATGCAGGGGGAGGAAGTCGGTATAGTCGGGAGTCCAGGCAGTCCCGGAGGGTGAGGGATGGCGCAGAGTAAGCAGGCCGGAGTTCACTCGGGTCAGCACCGCACTTGCCGAAAGACGCAGTGACCCGGTATTGCGGGCTATCGCTATCACCTCACTGCGCGAACGCGATGAGAACCTGAATGCCCTACCACCCCCATCGGCCACAGCAAGCGAGGTGAGGGCCACCGGCCGGGAGGAGAGTCGGCCATAGCTATCGGTCATCACCCGCCACTCCACCTCCTCCCCCATCCACACTCTCAGCTCCGGGAAGAGTTGGCGCCACTGCCGCTGAAGCGAGGTGAGCGTGTAACCACAGGTCACCTCCACAGGACGAAGTGAAAATTCCACCTTCAATTGCAATGTGGTGCCTTTGAGCAACCATGAGGCCAGTCGGGCATAGGGTGGCTGATAACCGGTATCGATTACCTCCACTGCGGTGGGCAATGCTGTGCCGAAGGCGGCCGCCACTGCCACCGGCATAAGAAAGAAGCCCTCACTGCGGGCCTCAGCCATATAGCGGTCGATACCCTGACCCACTGCCTCATATACACATTCCTTCACATCGCGCCCCACTGCCGTGGCATCTCCCTGCGAGAGCCATGCCGTGACGGCCTCAATCCCCGGCACCGTTTGCAGGCGCGACAGATCGGCCTCGACCGTAATCTCGGGATAATTGCCCGCCACACGGGTGTAGCCCTCAAGATGTGCCGGAAGTGCTGAATATTCCATCTGCGGAGCCTCGGGAAGCGACTCCAACAGACTATAGGCCGACTCGGAGGGGTCGAAGAGCATCCAGGCCACACCCTTGCTCCCCAACAGCAGAATATGATTGCCCGATGTAGCCGCGCGGCGCAGTTTGCCGAGTCGCGATTCGGGCCATATGGCCACATTCACCACTGCATCCGCCGCGCTCATACCTCGCGTGGCGATAGCTCCGTTGGCTTGAAGAATCACACACCACATCCTCCCCTCCTCATCGCCCGGCGGACGATGCAGCGCCAGCAATCTGCTTCCGGGAGGGAAACCGATCCCTTCGTCGTGGAGCGCGGCATGCCATACCCACTCGCTGCTCTCTGATGAAGTGCTGCCGGAGGGCAGATCGGGATTTTTACCGTCGGGCAGCTTACTATCCTCCTCCAGCCACTCCACGCCCACAAAACTTTCCACCTCACCATCGCTGCATGTGAGGTCGGCGCGATCCGAGCGCCGCATCAAATCGATCATTATCTCTTTTCGCTTCATAAGTTAAATTGAAGTTTTGCAATCATTTAGAGCGCAAAACTACTCATCCTCCCCCGGTCGGCGACCATAAGCGTTGAAAAAGCTTAGAGCACTCTAACCCACAAAAAAGCACCCTCGGTATTCCGATTTCACTATGAATTGTTTTCATAGTCGGAGAGGATTTATTAAATTTGCAGTGTAATAGCAGAGCCTATTCCGGAAGGAGGGTATTCTCCACCGGCGCAGACTACTCTGCAATTGGCTTAGTTTATGACCTTTAACCAGCTTAACGCAGGATATGGCATTTAGAATAGAGGGCCTTTTGGAAAGAATCGGACTCAACAGCCGGCAACCCCGTCTGGGGATTGCTTTCAGCGGCGGTGGAGCCAAAGGATTCACCCATATAGGCGCCATGATGGCTTTTGAGACTTTCGGCATGAAGCCCGATATCGTATCGGGTGTTTCGGCCGGATCAATCGCCTGCACTCTCTATGCCGCCGGACTCACCCCCAACGATATGATGGAATGCTTCGAGGAGTATGATTCCTTCGGTGCATTTGCCGAGGTGACCCTTCCGAAGTCGGGATTCTTCAAGATGGATAAATTTGCCCGCCTGCTCGACAGCTGGCTCCCGGTGAAGAATCTTGAGGAACTGACCATCCCCACTGTGGTATGCGCCACCGATATAGATGCTGGAAAATCGGTGGGTTGGTCGAAGGGTGAGATTGTGCCCCGAGTGATAGCCTCCTGCAGTATCCCCATCATATTCCGCCCGGTGAGAATCAAGGGTGTCAATTATGTGGATGGCGGTGTGCTGCGCAATCTCCCGGCATGGGCTATCCGCAAGCATTGCCACACTCTCTATGGCCTCAACTGCGCTCCGCTCGATCGCGACTATAAGTACAAGGGCACCCTGCTCGACATCACGATGCGCACCTACAGCCTCATGTCGAAATCCAACACCCTGCAGGACCTGGAGCTCTGCGACTACGTGGTGCGCTCTCCCGGCGCTCGCTTCGGCACATTCGACCTCACGGCTCTCCGCGAGGCGGTGCGTGTGGGCTATGATGCCACATGCCATGTGATCGAAGAGGCCATCAACAATCCCAAACGTAAAAAATGAACTCCCTGATGAACGACTCCACTTCCCACCATACCTCTCCGATAGGTCGAGGCAATGATCGCCCGGTGATCTATCAGACTTTCCCCAGAATATTCACCAATACCAATCCTACCAATAAATTTGCAGGCTCAATCGAAGAGAATGGGTCGGGCAAACTCTCCGATTATACGCCCACGCTCCTGCGTTCGCTGCGGGATATGGGCGTAAACTGTATCTGGTTTACAGGTGTGATCGAGCATGCCACCAAATCTGATTTCAGAGCCTACGACATTCCGCTCGACAATCCTAATGTAGTGAAAGGCGAGGCCGGTTCACCTTATGCCATAAAGGATTACTATGATGTGGATCCGGCCATAGCATCCAATCCGGCCCGAAGAGTGAGGGAGTTTGAGGAGTGTGTGGAGCGTGTGCATGCCGAGGGGATGAAGGTGATTATCGATTTTGTGCCTAATCACACCGCGCGCCGGTATCACTCCGATGCCGCGCCGATCGGTATCCGTGATTTCGGAGCCGACGACGACACCACCTTCCATTTCCGCCGCGACAATAACTACTATTATATCACCAACCAGCAATTCTCACCCCATTTCGATATCGAATCGCAGGGCACGGAGCCATATGTGGAATTTCCCGCCAAAGCCACCGGCAATGACTGCTTCTCGGCCTTCTGCGGCCAAAATGACTGGTATGAGACCGTAAAACTCAACTACGGCCACGACTACGGCGACAATTCCGACCATTTCGACCCTATCCCCGACACCTGGATGAAGATGCTCCACATCCTGCGTTATTGGGCCTCGAAGGGGGTCGACGGATTCCGCTGCGATATGGTATTCATGGTGCCTCTCCCCTTCTGGCATTGGGCCATCCCGCAGGTGAAACAGAAATACCCCGATGTGATCTTCATCGGCGAGATATATGATGTGGGGCTCTACCGACCTTTCCTCGACTATGGCTGCTTCGATTACCTCTATGATAAGGTAAATCTCTACGACAAACTTGTGGGTATCGAGCGCTATCACTATTCGGCTGCCCAGCTCACATCGGCCTGGCAGACAGTCGACGGCATCGGCCCGCGTATGCTCAATTTCCTCGAGAATCACGATGAGGTGCGCTATGGTTCGGTGGAATTTGCCGGCGACCCGGCACGTGTGATTCCCGATCTGGTGGTGAGCGCGATGATCTCTTCGGGTCCCATGATGATCTATTATGGGCAGGAACTTGGCGAATCGGCCACTGAGAATGAGGGCTTTGCCGGATTCAACAATCGCTCCACTATCTTCGATTACTGGAGCTATGACCCGATGCGACGTTGGTATGACGGAGGGAAGTGCCACGATGCGCGCCTCACCTCCAAAGAGAAATGGCTGCGCCGCCTCTACGGCAAGGTGCTCAATATGATCAATGAGCGCCCGGCTCTGCGCGAGGGTGCGTTCTTCGATCTGATGTATGCCAATCTGGGGCGTGAGGGATTCGACCCGCATCATTGCTTCTGCTTCCTGCGATATCATGGTGAGGAGGTGCTGCTGATATGCGTGAATTTCGGCGATCACGATGTGGCCACCACTCTGGCTATCCCGGATCTGGCATTCGACATGGCCTCAATCCGTGAGGGCATCCTCACCACCACCGATCTGCTCAACGACTCATCGGTGGCGCTCCACCTCTCCCGCACCCAGCCGATGCATCTGCGCATAGGGCGACGCAACGCGGTGGTGATACCCCTCAGCGGCCCCGGCGTGGCACTGCGCCCGCTGTCGGAAGCACTCCCGGTGGTGATCCCGGGGCATCACCCCGAGGCTGAGGCCTCGGGAGCGGCCGATCCGGCCACTACAGCATGACCGATTGATAACAACATATTTTCATCATCATACATTTAATTTGATTATGAGCAATAGTCTTCCCCCCATCAAGGTGTTTGCAGGCACCAACAGCCAGTACCTCGGCGAGGCGATCTGCAAGGATCTTGGCATCGAACTCGGTAAAATGAAAGTAGAACGTTTTGCCGACGGCGAATTCGAGGTAGGTTTTGAGGAGTCGATCCGTGGAGCCGAGGTGTACCTCGTACAGAGCACTTTCCCCAACTCCGACAATCTGATGGAGCTTCTCCTGATGATCGATGCCGCCAAGCGTGCATCGGCCGGAAAAATCATCGCTGTGCTCCCCTATTTCGGTTGGGCGCGCCAGGACCGCAAGGATAAGCCGCGTGTGTCGATCGCTGCCAAGCTTGTGGCCGATCTGCTGAGCGTGGCCGGCATCGACCGTCTGATTACTATGGACCTCCATGCCGACCAGATTCAGGGCTTCTTCAATGTGCCCGTGGATCATCTCTATGCTTCTTCGATCTTCATCCCCTATCTGGAGAGCCTCCACCTGAAGGAGATGGTGATCGCTTCGCCCGATGTAGGCGGCGCCAAGCGTGCCAATTCCTATGCGAAATACTTTGATGTGCCTCTCGTGCTCTGCCACAAGCAGCGCGCCAAGGCCAATGTAGTGGAGAAAATGACCGTGATCGGTGATGTAGAGGGTAAGAATGTAGTGCTGATCGATGATATCGTCGACACTGCCGGCACCATCACCAAGGCTGCCGACCTGCTGCTGAGCTTCGGTGCTAAATCGGTGCGTGCTCTCTGCTCGCATCCGGTGATGTCGGATCCGGCCACCGACCGTGTGGTGTCGTCGGGTCTCACCGAGATCATCTTCACCGACTCGATCCCCTACGTTCGTGAAAACAGCAAAGCCACCGTGCTCCCCGTAGCCAAGCTCTTTGCCGATACTATCCGCCGTATCCACAACAATCAGTCGATCTCTTCGCAGTATCTGTTTAAATAAGTAATCGCGGCAGAGGCTGCCCCCCCCGTCCGGCCACCTCTACCACCCACAATACAGAATAAAAGCCACCCGGCTGCAAGTCTGGATTCAGACTGTGCAGCCGGGTGGCTCGGTTTATTCGCGATGGTTATTGCCTATAATACTTGCTTTAGAGCGCGGCGTCACTTAGAGCGCGGCGTGGCTTAAAATTTCGGGGGCGTGGGCTACACCCTTATTCTGTTGTATCTACGGAGTCGGTGGGTTCTGTAGCGCCGGCCGACTCCTCCGGCCCGCTGACTTCTCCGGATTCTGCGGGGACTTTCTTTTCGGCCTCGGGTTTACGGCGGCGGTGGAAGAGGCGGTCGAAGTCGCGGCGGTAGATGATGCCGAGTCCCTGGGTGGTGAGGGCCGACTTCAGATAGTAGTTCTGGTCGTTGAAATGATTGTAGGCCTTGAGGCGGAAGTTGCCGTTGCGATGCAACAGGTATTCGATATCGAAGTCGCCGATGAATGTGGTGCTGCTCGAGGTGCGGTCGCGATAGCCGAAGTTGCCATTGATGAGCAGGCGATTGTTGAATAGGCGCGATGAGAGTGCCAGGTCGACCTCGAGGTCGGAGAAATCCCCCTTGTCGGAGCGCAGCGAGGGGGCGATGTTGACCTTGTCGGTGAGCTGGCCGAGCATGTTGGTGAGCTGTGATGAGAGGGTCGATGATGCCACCGAGGCCCATTCGCCGCCGGAATTGCCGGTACCCATATATTCGGGGGTGTAGAAGCGGTTGAGCGCGAGGAGATAGATGATCTGGCGGTTCATCATATCTTCTGATGATATGATGCTGCGCACTTTCTGAGCCACCTCGTCGTTGAGGGTGGGGAGTTCGATGTCGAAGGTTATGTCGGGCTGGGTCATCTCGCCTCGCACGAGAAGCATGGCATCTACCGGCACATTGGTGCGGTTGAGGTCATGGTCGGTCGAAAAACTCTTGTCGAGATCGGTGAGGTTGGTGTTCACACGGTAGGCTGCTCGGATGTCGAGCAGACCGTTGAGGGGGTCGCCGTTGAATGAGATGCTGCTGCCGGGCTTGATGATGAAGTCGCGCAGTATGAGGTCCTGAAGTGAGAAGTTGTAGGTGCCTTCACTCAGAGTGTATTTGCCATACATCTTGATGTCGTTCGACTCTGAGCTATAGGCCAGATTCATGGCACCGGCACCATGGGCGGTGATCTTGTCGCCGGCCACGGGATCCATCACGATCGTGAGGCGCGCCGAGGGGGTGATTGTGGCGCGTATATCCATGGCGAATACCGATTCCGCATTCTCCTCTTCGGCCACCCTCTTGCGGAATGCGGCCACTATCTCGTCGGGACTTTCGGGATCGGGTTCCTCATGCGCTTCTCGCTCCTCTTTGCGGCGGTCGGTGAATGTGAGGAATTTATAATCCAGTGCCTCTTGCGAGTCGCTGAGCACGAATGTGAAGTTGGATGCTCCCACTGTGGTCATATCGGCCAGTATCCCCACATAGCCGGGGCGTCCCACGATCTGACCGCCACCGTTGCCGAAGATGCGCCCATACCATATGGGATTCATGGTGGCATCGGTATCGTAGACGAGCAGATTGCGGGCATCGCTTATGGTGAAGCGGAAGTCGGGGGAGCGGAAGTAATCGTGATTGAGTGTGCCTTGCAGGGTGGCGGAGTGGCCATAGTCGTCGTGCAGACGGAATGAGGGGATGGTGATCCGGCCGGGATCGATTCTTACGGAGTCGCTTCCGCTGTAGGTCACATTGGTATAGTCAATCTTCATGCGGATGGTGTCGGCAAAGAGGCGGCCGGTCATGTCGATATCTTTGAATGTGCCGTAGAGCTGCGCCTTGCCCGATGCGCGCCCCTCGACCTTGGATGAGAAGGCCGACATGAAGGTCTGCAGGAAACCGATGCGCACCTTGTCGGCATCCACACCGAATGAGAGGGAGTCGCGCCCTATCCATATGCCGCCGTCGATGAGTGCCACATGGCGCCCATCTTCGCTGATGTCGGCGGTTATCCCTACCCTCTTTTGGGCGGCGTCGAAGTTACCGTGCAGGCTGCCGTCGCCGAGCACTGCATGGTTGTAGCTGAGGTCTTTCACATCGAGGCGGCGGGTGTAGGCCTCGGGATTGGAGGAGAGTAATCCGCGACCCACGGCTTCGCCCGAGGCCAGTCCGCCGAAGGCCACATAGCCGATGTTGAGGGTATCGAATATATAGTCGAGGTCTATATCGTGCAGGCGCACGTTGACCTCCTGCTCGGGATCGGCCGATGCGGTGCCGGCGATATTTACGTATTGGTCTTTGTGGGATATGGAGAATCCCTCCACATCAATCTGTTTTGCGGCATAAGCCAGAGTGGCCTCTCCCACACTCCATCCGGCATTATTGAGCCAAAGCGTGGTGGGGAGGATGTGGGCTGTCACAGCCATGCCTGTGCTGTTGAGAGCCGGATGCACGGAGGCCTGGAGATGCATGTCGCCGTAGAATCCACCTTGCTTCTCTCGGTTGAAACCAAGCAGCAGGTCGTAGTCGCCGCGCGTGGCACGTATGTCGGCATCGAGATCGAGCACACCTTTTTTGGTGGGAATGCTGGAGAATAGTTCGGCTCTCCCCTCTCCATGTTGTATCCTGGCGTCGAGGCGGCTGTGCTGTATGAGTTTGTCGCGACCCTGCTGTATGTAGGGAGCTCGCAGTGATAGGGTGAGCAATCCTGTAGAGGCATCGATTTCACCGTTGATATCGGCTTCGTAGAGGAGGCGCACGGGGAGATTGAGATACTCCATCCAGCTGCCGGCGCGGGAGATGCGGAAGTCGTATTCGAGATAGTCGGTTTCAGTCGGGGCCGCAGTGGTGGTGGCCGCCATCACCGGGGTGGTGGCCGCCATCACCGGGGTGGTGGCCGCCGGGTGTGCTACTACGGTCGATGTGCTGCCGGAGGCGTTGGTGGCTGCCGGGGCTGCGGTGGCCGTGGCATTGGCCGATGGCATTGTAGGGGGAAGCACCCCGCTTATGATATTCTTTACGATGCCGGGCAATGCGGAGGGACGGAAGTCGCCGGCCACATTGCCGGTGAGCCAGTCGGAATCGAGGGTGTAGCGGCGCAATCCATCGGCATCGCGCGAGGCATATAGGCCGAGATGATTGAGTTGCAATTCTTTCCGGCCGTCGAGGGGGGTCAGAGCAAGATGGTCGAGGGTCACGCTGCCATGTAATTGGTCGGGGGTCAGACCGGTAAGGTCGGCCTCTATCTCTCCGGTCAACACACAGTCGCCGAGCTTGCTGCCGGCAAACATGGCATGGGGATGCAGTCGGCCCACATCGGCATTGAGCTGCAGTGAGGTCTCGGCACCGGCGGGGTACACTTCGCCGTTGAGGGCGAAGAGAAAGTTGTCGTCGGTGCAATCGGCCTCGAGCATGGTGGCTGTGAGATCTTTGTGGAGTGCCACACTGAGGTCGTGGAGCGGATAGGTATTGTATTCAAGGAGTGGGATGTTGAGAGCGAGGTGAGCCTCGGGGAGCATGGTGTTGAGGCGGTCGCTTTTGGCATCGGGGGTTTTGGCCGACCCGAGTGAGCGCAGGGCTGTGAGATTGAGTGTGGCCTCGGCCTCTCCGTTGAGCGCCACATTGCCGAATGGGCTACCCCCTTCGGCATCCCCTTTCAGGGCGGCGAGAATTGTGCCCAATGCCATGCCGTCGCTGCTGAGTTGGGTCGACACACGCAGTGTCTCTCCTGGAGCGGCTCCTGTGGCCCGGAGGTTCAATGGTCCGTAGCCGGTGGTGAGGTCGAGTGTAAGTTCACCCTCACGGCGCTCGATCGAACCGAGTGCTTCGAGGTCGAGGTCTATGCTGCGGCTGCCGGTGAGGAGATGGCCCGCTTTGTTGCCTTGGGGGAGCATTGCCACTACCTGCGATAGAATCGATGATCCGGCATGCAGGGTGAGCGATGGCAATGTGATGTCGGAGAGGCTTTTTTCCTCTTTGGCTATGGAGGCATCTGATATGATGAGCGAGAAGTCTTCGTAGGGGTTCTCGAGTGTAAGATTCTCGAGTGCGATCTCCTCGGCATTGCCTGAGGCAAGGAGGTCGAGGGTGAAGGGGGTGTTGAGGGTGGAGAGCCCGGGGAGGAATAGGGAGTATTCGGCGGCCACGAGATGCTCGCCGTGCATCTCTATGTGGAAGTCGTTGGTGCGGAGCATCTTCCCGAAGTCGCCTCCGGCGTCGGCCAGGGGGAGGGTGAGATCGGAGATGGTGATTTGGGAGTTGGGGAGATTGAGTGAGAAATCGGCCACAGTTACATTGCCATGGTCGATGGTCACCATTGCGGCGAGACGCTTTATCTCGAATGAGGAATTCAGCAGTAATGCCAGTCGGCGCAGGTCGATCTCTATGCGGTCGTTGGATAGGCGCGGCAATGCCACGTCGGCGTTGAGTCCGGTCACCGTGATATGGTCGGGGGTGAAGCGGCCGTCGGCGCTCATAGGCTTCCAGGAGCGATGGAAGGTGGCGGCGCTTTTGCGTATCACGATGTTGCGTATCTGGAGGTCGAAGCGTGTGGGGGGCTTGTTCTTCTCCTTGGGGGCAAAGGCATCGATGAGGAATTGGATGTTGAGCGGCCCGTGCTCGCTGCTCTGGCAGATGTCGGCCTGCATGCCGATGAGTTCGGCATAGGTCACTATGATCTCGCGGTGCATTACGAGTTGCCAGATGCTGATACCGGCCCCTATCTTGTCGACGTGCAGGCAGCGCGTGCCCTGCGGAGCGGGCTCGTAAAGCTCTACATCCGAGAGGAGCACCTCGCTGAAGGGGTTGATTGTCACATCACCTATCTCTACGCGGCTCCCCACGAGGCGCGACAGTTCATCGCGGGCCACATCGCGCACTTCGCGCTGCACAGCCGGCACCGAGAGCACCACATATAGCCCCACATATACCACGGCCACAAAGATAATAGTGGTGAAAAGCACGCTTCTCACCACACGATATGCCCATAGCCACTTGTCGCGTGTACTCACTGTCTGGTTGTTCTGTAGGTATTTATGGAGTCTTTCCCCCTGCGTCGACGGATTTCGGCCATCCGCTGCGGGGGGATGAGGAGAGGGGATTCAATTTTTTGAGGGGATGCGACTCACTCGTCGTTGAAATCCTCGGGGGCTTCGTAGGAATTGCGCAGCAGCCCTATGAGCATCATGATGGCATGGTTGGTGGCCTGCTCTATCACGGCGTTGCGGTCCCCCTTGAAGTGCATGCATTCTGTCACGATCTTATCCTGAAGGCGGGCAGCCATCCATACGGTGCCTACCGGTTTGAACCGTGTGCCCCCGTCGGGGCCGGCTATGCCGGAGGTGGCTATGGCGCAGTCGGTGCGCATGAGTCGGCACACACCATCGGCCATCTGTGTGACCACCTCGCTGCTCACCGCGCCATGCTGCGACAGGTCGCTGCGCGACACACCGAGCACATTGGCCTTCACATCGTTAGAATAGCTCACCACGCTACCTAAGAAGTAGGCCGATGAGCCGGGCACCTGTGTGATGCGATGAGCCAGATTACCACCGGTGCAGCTCTCGGCAAATGCCACTGTGAGCTCACGCTCGCGCAGCAGATTGCCAAGTACTTCGGCCGGTGTGAGGTCGTCCATGGCCACCACATCGGTGGTGAAGATATCGTTGAGATTGCGATGGTATTTGTTCATCTTGAAGCGGAGCAGTTCTATGCCGCTGTTCACACCGGTGAGAGTGACGCGTGTCATGAGATTTTCGCTCTGTATCGAGATTTTCACATATTCCGGCAGTTGCTCTTCGAAGTGTCGGAGCAGGCGGGAGAGTTCGTCGCGGGTGTATCCGTAGATCACCACATGGCGTATTTCGGTATGCTGTGCCATGGTCGGGGCGGATGATAATGTATATGTATGAGGATGAATATGATGAGGAGGGGGTGATAGGGAGAGGGGGGTGAGTCCGGGGTCGGCTCCCGGCGCTCAAAGCTCGGTGCGGGCGAAGGGGGGGAGCGAGAGGTCGCCGCGCTCGCCGGGCTGCATGCGCATCGCACCGGCTATGGCCACCATGGCGGCATTGTCGGTGGTGAAGCTGCGCTTGGGGATCCAGGCGCGTATGCCGCGCTCGGCACAGAAGGCCGCGATAGCATCGCGCACACCCGAATTGGCCGATACACCGCCACCTATGGCCAAGTGCTTCGGATGGTGCATATCCACCGCCTTGCCAAGCTTATGCAGCAGAATCTCGATGATGGTGTGCTGCAGTGAGGCGGCAAGATCGGCTTTGTTTTTCTCAATGAAGTCGGGGTCGGTGCGCATATTGTCGCGCAGGGTATACAAGAAGCTGGTTTTCAGTCCGGAGAATGAGTAGTCGAGTCCGTCGATATGGGGTTTGCTGAATCGGAAGGCCTTCGGATTACCCTCGGCGGCCAGACGGTCGATGTGCGGACCGCCGGGATACGGCAATCCCATCACTTTGGCACATTTGTCGAAGGCTTCGCCGGCAGCATCGTCGATTGTGCGACCTATGATTTCCATCTCAACCGCACTTTTCACCAGTATAATCTGCGAATTACCACCCGACACCAGCAGACACATATATGGGAATTCGGGCACCTCATCGGTCTCGCTCTCTTTCACAAAGTGCGAGAGGGCGTGGGCCTGAAGATGATTCACATCAATCAGGGGAATGCCGAGACCGAGCGCCAGACCCTTGGCGAAACTCGTACCCACAAGAAGCGAACCCATCAGACCCGGTCCGCGCGTATAAGCAATGGCCGTAAGTTGCTCTTTGGTAATACCGGCCTGACGTATCGCCTCACTTACCACCGGAAGTATATTCTGCTGATGGGCGCGGGATGCCAGCTCGGGCACCACTCCCCCATAGGCCTCATGCACTTTCTGGCTTGCAATGACATTGCTTCGCAGCACGCCGTCGATGATGACAGCAGCCGAAGTATCATCGCAAGATGACTCGATTCCTAATATAGCGTTCATATAATCTTGTTTCTTCTTATTATGGCGGACTGGCCGGGATACCGACACTACCGACCATCCCGAACCGACTGAACCAACCGGTCACCACCCTACAAATCATGCAAAATTAGCAAAATTTTCCGAAACTGCCATTATCCCGGCATATAATCGACCCCGGAGCCGGCAAGTCGGACCAGTCGGACCAGTCTGACCTGTCTGACCTGTCTGACCTGTCCGACCTGTCTGACCAGTCCGACCGGTCCGACCAGTCCGACCGGCCCGACCGGCCCTCCCCTTCAAGCGCACAAAAATTTTGCCGAATCACTTGCATAATTCGCCGATATTGTGTAACTTTGCAAAGATTTTTGTGGCACATCCTTTAAAGCCCCTGAGAATGATGCACTTATGGGCGATATGAGAACTGAGATGGCGGCCATGGATTTCACCTACAGAGTTTTTAAATCAATTCAGAAACCAAACAGCCATGTCAAAAGTTTGTCAGATAACAGGCAAGAAGACCCAGGTGGGTAACAATGTCTCTCACTCCAAGCGCCGCACAAAGCGCAAATTCGAGGTCAACCTGCACAAGAAGAAATTCTACTGGGTAGAGCAGGATATGTGGATCGAGCTTACTGTGTCGGCTCACGCCCTCCGCACTATCAACAAGATCGGCCTTAACGCTGCCCTCAAAAGAGCTGAGGCAGAAGGCAACCTTGATTTCAAAAACATCACTATCCTTTCACTCTAAGGAGCTACAGGCCCCACGGCGGCAGCCGATGCCACGCGCTTCCATGCGGCATCGCCTCCCTACCCCACGGCCCGAATACTCCCGCATAAAGCAATCAATCACATAATCCTACTATGGCAAAGAAAGCTAAAGGCAATCGAGTGCAAGTGATTCTCGAGTGCACCGAACATAAGGCAAGCGGCATGCCCGGTATGTCACGTTACATCACTACCAAAAACCGCAAAAACACCCCGGGACGTCTGGAGTTGAAGAAATACAACCCCATCCTGAAAAAAATGACCATCCACAAAGAAATCAAATAAGCATCTGAACTATGGCAAAGAAAACCGTGGCGTCGCTTCAGAAAGGTGAAGGACGCACCTACAGCAAAGTCATCAAAATGGAGAAGTCTCCCAAGACAGGCGCTTATATCTTCAAAGAGGAAATGGTGCCCAACGACGCTGTGCAGGCTGCTCTGAAGTAATCTCACTTCTGAACGCCGCCATCACATCGGCATCTCCAAAATATACGACCGGTCGGTAACTTCACGTTGCCGACCGGTCTCTTCTTATACCCCCGCCCTACCACAAAAATCGTCGGACTTTCGGGGTGCTGTTCATCTTTTCCGGACTTTTGCGGACTTTTGCGGGGTACTGTTCTCCTTTTGCGAGCTTTTGCGGGCTTTCCCGAGGTTTTGCGAGGTGCTGTTCATCTTTTGAGGGCTTTTGCGAGGTTTTACGGGGTGCTGTTCTCCTTTTGCGGGCTTTTCCGAGGTTTTGCAGGGTGCTGTTCATCTTTTGCGGCGGTTTGCTGGAAGGAGTCTTATTTGCATTTGTCGGGATTTTTTGTTAGATTTGCATCGCGGAAAATGCCTCTCACATTCTCCGCCCGAATTTTCAACTGTTTTTCTCGACATGAACCTGAGCGAGTATTTTTACTGCGGTTTCCGCCGCATCGTGGCCGCAGCACCGACACTGCATATTGCCGACACTGCACGGAATACGGATGAAATCATCAAGATCGTCCGCCAATATTCCGACTCTGCCGATATCATTCTTTTTCCGGAACTCTCTCTGACCGGTTATACCTGTGCCGACCTCTTCGGCCAGGAGCGATTGCTGCGCGATGCTTCGATGGCCATACACTTACTCTGTGAGCAACTCCTCGACGTAACCCCCATGATCGTGGTAGGCGCACCGATGCGATTCCGCAATGCGCTCTATAACTGCGCCGTGGTGATCTGCGATGGCGAGGTGAAGGGAATCGTGCCGAAGACTCATATACCGAATTATTCGGAGTATTATGAGGCCCGATGGTTTGCCTCGGGTGCAAATCTGCCGGCCGATACCACAATCTCGCTCAATGGCCGCAATGTGCCTTTCTCTCCACGACTCCTCTTCTCTTTCCGCGGAATGACCGTGGGGGCCGAAATCTGCGAGGACCTCTGGGTGCCGACCCCGCCGTCGGGTGCGCTGGCCATGGCCGGAGCCAATGTGATACTTAATCTCTCGGCATCTAATGAGACTATCGGCAAATACCGCTATCGCCGCCAACTGATTGCCCAGCAGTCGGCACGGTGCCGCTGTGCCTACGCCTATGCATCGGCCGGTGCGGGTGAATCATCGACCGACCTTGCATTTCCCGGATATACCGCCGTGGCCGAGGATGGTCGCATACTGGCCGAATCACCCCGCCATGAATATGGTGCACATCTCACCGTGGCCGATATCGACTTGCAGCAGTTGACCCACGACCGCTGCCATACCAACACCTTCATGTCACCGGCCTCTGATACGCAAAGCTACCTCACCATCGAGTGCGGCGGCAGTGTGGCTCCTTTCGGAGAGCGGTTTGAAGCCGCCTGCTCACTTGTGGGGAGAACTATCGATCCACACCCCTTCGTGCCGGCCGATCCGGAGCATCGCAATGAGAATTGCACCGAGATCATCAATATCCAATGCCTCGGTTTGCGCCGACGTCTGGAGGCTATCGGTTGCCGCAATCTGGTGATCGGTGTGTCGGGAGGACTCGACTCTACGCTGGCTCTGCTCGTGGCATGCCGCACTTTCGATATGATGGGACTGCCGCGCACCGGCATTCAGGCCATCACCATGCCGGGACTTGCCACAACATCCAAGACCCGCAACAATGCCTGGCAACTCATGCAGCTCCTCGGCGTATCATCCCTCGAAATCCCCATCGGAGCGGCCGTTGACCAGCATTTCAGCGATATCGGTCAGGATCCGCAATGCCACGACGCAGCCTTCGAAAATTCGCAGGCCCGCGAGCGCACCCAGATTCTTATGGACTATGCCAACAAATGCGGCGGAATAGTGCTCGGCACCGGCGACCTCTCCGAACTCGCTCTCGGCTGGTGCACCTACAATGGCGACCACATGTCGATGTATGCCGTCAATGCCTCGGTGCCCAAAACACTGGTGCGCCATCTGGTGGAATGGTTTGCCGACCGTGAGGTGAATAAGGAGATCTCGCGAATACTCATCGATATCGTCAATACTCCGATATCCCCGGAGCTCGTGCCATCTGATGATGATGCCGACACAATAGCCCAAAAGACCGAAGACCTCGTGGGCCCCTACGAGCTCCATGATTTCTTCCTATATCACACCCTGCGGTATGGCTCGACTCCATACAAGGTGATGATTCTGGCCCGCGAGGCTTTCCGCGGGATATATGACGACGCTACTCTTGTGAAATGGCTCCGTAATTTCTACCGCCGCTTCTTCAATCAGCAGTTCAAGCGCTCGTGTATGCCTGATGGTCCGAAGGTGGGAAGTGTGTGCCTCTCTCCGCGTGGCGACTGGCGCATGCCCTCCGATGCCTCGGCGGCCGCTTGGCTCCGCGAGGTGGAGCATATCGAAGAGGCCTTGATGAGTGAAAATTTACACTCTCTCATAGATTTCGATGAAGCCTGCTTCATGATAAGCAGCTTCTATTGATATACCCCCAACCCCTCTCCCCTCCCCACGAATATGAAAGGATATACCGACGATGACCTGCGCGAAGCGCTCGACACTCTCCGCAAGGGGGGTGTGATACTCTACCCCACCGACACCGTGTGGGGTATCGGTGCCGATGCCACCAATCCCGAGGCCGTGGCCCGTATCTACGAGCTCAAGCAGCGTGCCGACTCGAAGTCGATGCTCGCCCTCGTGGATTCGGTCGATTCGCTCTACCGCTGGCTGGAGAATGTGCCGGAGACGGCTCTGCAGCTCATCGATGTGGCGGTAGAGCCTCTCACCATCATATATGACTCTCCGCGCGGTGTGGCCCGGAATCTTCTGGCGGAGGATGGTTCGTTGGGAATCCGCGTCACCGGCGAGGATTTCTCGCGCGAGCTTTGTCGCCGCCTGCGCCGCCCGCTGGTATCTACCTCGGCCAATATCAGCGGTCGCCCGGCTGCCCCTTTCTTCGCTCAGATTGAGCGGGAGATTTTGGAGGGGGTGGATTATGTGGTGAAGTATCGCCGCGATGACAATACCCCCCGGCGCCCCAGCGGTATTATCAAAGTGACCGACCGCGAAGTAATCAGCATTATCCGTTAGGTCCGGCCTCTCTCCTGCCGGTCTCAACGCAGTAAGGAAGTATATAACCATGAAAGGGAATCAGATATCTCTCGCGATACAGCGCGCGCGCTACGTGGCCACCGACCTGGTGACCACGGCGCTTGCCATATTCACTTTCAATATCTTCCGATATTTCCTCATGGAGATCCATGTGCGCGGACATCTTACTCTGGGCGAGTTTCTCTCTATGCCCACTGTGGTGATCGAGCAGATTCTGTTGCCTTTCATATTGCTGGGTATATATTGGTGGTCAGGATATTACAACCGTCCGTTTTCTAAATCGCGTGTTGAGGAATTTCACTCCACGATGGTGTCGTCGGTGGTGAGCACTGCGCTTATCTATTTCGCTCTGCTTATCAACGACCCTCTGCCGGCCCGCACTCTGACCTATGAGGTGGTGATTGTGCTCTGGGGCTGCCTGTTTCTCTTCACGTATATAGGGCGACTGATTCTCACCACATCATCGATCCGACATATGCAGCGGCGCGACTGGATGTTCAATACCGTGATCATCGGCAATTCGCCGCATGCCATCAATACAGCTCGCCGACTTCAGGAGCAACCCACCAATATGGGTTATAATGTGGTGGGACACGTACCGATCGAGGGGGAACCGGCCTCGACCGAAAACCATAACGCTCTCGATGACCGACAGGTGGAACGCCTGGCCCGCACACATAATATCGACCAGATTGTGCTCGTGCCCACCCAAGGAAGCCCGGAGGAGAAGGTGATGCAGCTCCTCTTTAAATATTTCCCTACAGGTGTGCCGATCCGCTTGGCTCCGACCTCGATGGCTTTCTTTACATCGCATATCAAGCTGGGCGACATCATCAGCGAACCGATGATCGACCTCACCTCTCCGGCCATGAACGACCTGCAGCGCAATACCAAGCGCATCATGGATGTGCTCCTCTCGGGCACGGCGCTGATACTCCTCTCCCCGCTCTATCTGGCTCTGGCTATTGCTGTGAAGTCCACATCGCCGGGGCCGGTGATCTACCGCCAGGAACGCGTAGGCTACCGCCAGCGCCCGTTCAATATCCTGAAGTTCCGCAGTATGCGGGTGGATGCCGAGGCCAACGGCCCGCAGCTATCCGACGATACCGACCCGCGCATCACCCCTCTGGGACGCGTGATGCGTAAATACCGACTCGACGAACTCCCACAGTTCTGGAATGTGTTCAAGGGGGAGATGTCGCTCGTGGGGCCACGTCCGGAGCGGGCTTTCTTCATTGAGCAGATTGTGCGCGAAGCCCCTTATTATACCCTCATTCATCAGGTGAAACCGGGCATCACATCCTGGGGAATGGTGAAATTCGGCTATGCCCGCAGTGTGCCGGAAATGGTGGAGCGCACACGCTATGACCTGATCTATCTCTCCAACATGTCGGTGGCTGTGGATATCAAGATTCTGCTCCACACCATCAAGACCGTCGTGATGGGCAAGGGGGTATGAGTGAATCAGCCCCATCCCTGTTTTATCAACCAATATCTATCCTTAGCAACAAGTGGCATATAAAGAGACACATAACCGTTTTACCGAAGCCTGGATGCAGATCGTAGCCTGGCGAGAGCGGCATATCAAGGAGAGCCGGTTCATATATCTGCTCGCCTTGGTGGTGGGTGTGGTGTGCGGATTCGCAGCGCAACTGCTGAAGTACCTCATCCATGCCATCTCGGGGTTCCTGATTTCGCATGTGAGCAATACTTCGGCCAATATCGCATTTCTTATCTATCCGGTGGTGGGTATTCTCATCGTGACCCTATTCGTGAGATATGTGGTGAAAGACAATATATCGCATGGAGTCACGCGTGTGCTCTATGCCATTTCGCAGCGTAAGTCGCGACTGAAGAAGAAGAATTGCTATGCTTCGCTCGTGGCCTCGTCGATTACCATCGGGTTCGGTGGTTCGGTGGGTGCGGAGGGTCCGATTGTATTCACCGGAGCTGCCATCGGCTCGAATATCGGACAGGCTTTCCGCCTGTCGCCGAAGATTCTGATGATTCTCGTGGGATGCGGAGCAGCGGCCGGTATCGCGGGCATCTTCCGAGCCCCGATTGCGGGGATGCTGTTCACTCTGGAGGTGCTGATGATCGATTTCACCGGTGCCACGGTGATGCCGCTCCTTATATCTTCGATCACCGGTGCCACGGTGGCATATGTGCTTGAGGGCTACGATGCGGAGTTCTTCTTCGCTCAGAGCGAACCCTTCATGACGCGCAAAATACCGTATGCCATACTGCTGGGTATCGTCACCGGTTTCGTGTCGCTCTATTTCACCCGCATGATGATGTCGATGGAGGGGATGTTTGGCAAAATCCGTCATGCCTGGCAGAAGATTCTGCTCGGTGGCGTGATATTGGCTACTCTGATTTTCCTCTTTCCCCCGCTCTATGGCGAGGGTTATAGCGCAATCAATAACCTGCTTGAAGGTAATGTCAGCTCGATTGTGGACGGTTCTTTCTTTTATGTCGACCGCGATTCGGTTTGGTTTATCGCCCTATATATCGGCATGATTGTGCTGATGAAGGTGTTTGCCACTTCGGCCACCAACGGTGCCGGTGGTGTGGGCGGCACTTTCGCCCCCTCGCTATTCGTGGGTGCGATGGCGGGATTTCTCTTTGCCTATGCGCTCAATAATCTCGACATAGGTATCGATATCAGCAATAAGAATTTCGCCCTTATGGGTATGGCGGGTGTGATGAGCGGCGTGATGCACGCGCCTCTGATGGCAATCTTCCTTACCGCCGAGATGACCGGCGGCTACGAACTCTTCCTGCCGCTGCTCATAGTCTCCACCCTCTCATATATGACTATCCGAATCTTCGAGCCTTACAGCATCTATTCCATGCGTCTGGCCAAGAAGGGTGAGCTGATGACCAATGAGAAGGACCAGGCGGTGCTCACCCTCCTCAAAATCGACAATCTCATTGAGACTGACTGCAAGGTGGTGCATCCGGAGATGAGTCTGAAGGAGATGGTGGATGTAATCTCTGAATCGCACCGCAACATATTCCCGGTCACAGATTCCGATGGCAGTCTGGTGGGAATAGTGCTGCTCGATGATATACGCAATATCATGTTCCGCCCTGACCTCTACCGCAAGATGACGGTGTCGCGCTTCATGTCGATGCCGCCGGCACGCATCGAGGCCACCGAGTCGATGGAACGTGTGATGGACACTTTCGACCGCACCAATGCCTGGAACCTGCCCGTAGTCCAGAATGGCAAATATGTCGGGATGGTGTCGAAGTCTAAGATATTCAATTCCTATCGCAGGGTGCTGCGCCATTATTCCGACGACTGAACGCAGCTGCGCCTGATTCCTACCGGATTGGTCTGTTATTAGTTTTGTTTTTATCTTAACACGGCCTTGGGCCGCCCCCATATATCGTGGAAAAGAAAGATTTGAAGATAGTTTTTTTCGGTACACCCGAATTTGCAGTGACCAGCCTCGACGCACTGGTCAGTGGCGGCTATAATGTGGCCGCAGTGGTCACAATGCCCGACAAACCGGCCGGACGCGGCAAGAAAATCCAGATGAGCGATGTGAAGCGTTATGCTCTGGAACATGACCTTCCGGTGCTCCAGCCGGAGAAACTGAAGGATCCCGTTTTTGTGGATACCCTGCGCGCCATCGGTGCCGACCTTTTTATTGTGATTGCTTTCCGTATGTTGCCTGAGATTGTGTGGAGTATGCCGCGCCTCGGCACATTCAATCTGCATGGTTCGCTGTTGCCGAAATATCGTGGCGCGGCCCCGATCAATCATGCTATCATGAATGGTGAGACCGAGACGGGTATCACGACCTTCTTCCTCAAACATGAAATCGATACGGGCGATATGATCGCCCAACGCTCCATACCGATCGGTGAGGACGACAATGCCGGTGTGATCTACGACCGACTGATGCACCTCGGTGCCGAGGCTGTGGTCGACACTGTCAATGCCATCATCGACGGCACTCTCACCACCCGCCCGCAGCCGGAGGGTGAATTTATCGGTGCACCGAAGATTTTCAAGGAGACCTGCCGCATCGACTGGCAGCTCCCGGCTAAACGGATTCATGATTTCGTGCGCGGGCTCTCCCCTTACCCCGCTGCATGGACCCACATGACCGAACAGAACGGCCGACCCTCCGACATAAAGATATTCGCCACCACCACTCGCGAGATTCCCTCGCTTCCGAATCTCGCTCCGGGCGAGGCTCTCGTGCAGGGACATCACCTGTATGCCGGTACCGCCGAGGGCCCGATTGAGATTCTCTCACTCCAGCCGGCCGGAAAACGGGCCATGCCGGCCGATGCCTTTATTCTGGGCTATCATCCGGCTAAATTTGAATAGTATCTATTAATAAAATCCCTACCACGGTTATGGCTGATTCGGCAAAAGATGTGGCAAGAATCCTCTTCGATGTGCTGGAAGCGCATGGTGTGAGCCGGGTGGTCTGTTCGCCGGGTTCGCGCAATGCGCCATTGCTCATTGCAGCCGATGCGCGCCCGGGTCTGAAGAAGTATGTGGTGATCGATGAGCGATCGGCGGCTTTCGCGGCTCTTGGCATGGCGATGGTGAGCCGTGAACCGGTGGCTATCGTCTGTACCTCGGGCACTGCGCTGCTCAATTACGCTCCTGCTGTGGCGGAAGCTTATTATCAGGGTATACCACTTATCGTGATCTCGGCCGACCGACCTCTGGAATGGATCGACCAGGATGATTCACAGACCATCCGCCAGCCGGAGGCTCTCCGCAATTTCGTGAAGGGGAGCTATTCCCTCTCCGACCGTGAACAGACCGACCGTCCCGGTTGGTATGAATCGCGGATGGTCAATGATGCCATGCTCACCGCCCTGCGACCCAAGCAGGGACCGGTGCATATCAACGTGCGTCTCTCCCCTCCGCTTGAGGCCACTCTGCCGGATGATTCACCGGCTCTCTCTCCGGCCATAATCCGGAATATCCTCTCTGCCCCGCTCCCGGAGCGCGACACGATGAAGGAACTGGCCCGCGAAGCGGCCGGAAAACGGGTGCTTGTCGTGGCCGGATTCATGCAGCCGGATGCCCGGCTCAATCGCGCCATCTCCCGATTGCGCGCCATGCCTAATGTGGCTGTGGTGGCCGAGACAATCTCCAACCTGCATCTCGCGCCTCAGGATTATTCTGCCGATTCTCTCCTCTGTGCAATCGACCGGGAGACCCGCCGACTGCTTGCACCGGATCTGGTGATCTCAATCGGCGGAGCACTCGTGTCGAGAATGCTGAAGGAGTATCTGAGGGAATGCGGCTCGCGCAATCCAGATATGCAGCATTGGAGCGTGGGATTCTCGCACACTACTGTCGACTGTTTCCAGTCGCTCTCTTGCCGCATCGACGCCGACCCGGCTCGGTTCATGACGGTTTTGGCAGGCGAACTGACCCATCTTAGGCGCATCGCACCGCATACGGCATCTTCGGCCATATCCGGCTATGCCTCTCGCTGGAGCGACTCACGCCTATCCGCACTTGCAAGAATGCATACCATGACAGAGGCAGCCGCATGGTCTGACCTGAAAGCATTCGACATAATTCTCGGCAACATCCCTGCCGAGGCCAATCTCATCCTCTCCAACGGCACATCCATACGCTATGCCCAGATTCTGGAGCGCCGGGTGCCTCATGCGGAATTTTGCAACCGTGGCGTGTCAGGCATCGATGGCTCAACATCGACCGCCGTCGGTGCCGCCTTATGCTATGGCGCCGACACGATTCTCGTGACGGGCGACACCTCATTCGCCTACGACCTGTCGGCCCTCCAGACGATGAAATCGCTGGGCAGTAGGTTGAAAATAATACTTATCGACAATGGCGGAGGCGGCATATTCCGTTTCATCCGCTCTACGGCATCGCTGGATTGCCGCGAACGCTATTTCTGCGCCGACCCGCAGATGAATGCCAAGGGGGTAGCCGAAGCCTTCGGACTCGAATACCTCCATGCCGA
Source organism: Muribaculaceae bacterium (assembly GCA_029051525.1). GTDB lineage: Bacteria > Bacteroidota > Bacteroidia > Bacteroidales > Muribaculaceae > Lepagella. The sequence continues at coordinate 1,081 of JAIDKG010000136.1, read as the reverse complement.
TTCAGCCTCCACACTGCGACCTGCGCTCACAGCCGCTCTCACAGCCACCGGCCCCCTTCTGCTCCACGTAGAGACTCCCCCCGAGCAAAGCGCCGCAATCCTGCGCAAAGCCCTAAATATCAACCCCTAAAATCCAACCAAAAATCATAAATCTTATAAATCTTATAAATCTTATAAATCTTATAAATCTTATAAATCTTATAAGAATTATAAATCTTTATAAGAATTATAAGAATTATAAAAATCACAAAAATTCATAATCCCCCCAAAAAACACCATGACCTGGCAACCGATCAAACAATACACCGACATCCTCTTCGAAAAGAAAGAAGGCGTAGCCAAAATAACCATCAATCGTCCGAAAGTCTACAATGCCTTCCGTCCCCTCACCAACCAGGAGATGCTCGATGCCATGCGCATCTGCCGCGAAGATAATTCCATCCGCGTGGTGATCCTCACCGGCGCCGGCGACAAAGCCTTCTGCTCGGGAGGCGACCAGCATTACAAAGGCCACGGTGGCTATATCGACGAGGATGGCACCCCGCGCCTCAACGTACTCGACCTCCACAAAGCCATCCGCTCACTTCCGAAACCGGTGATTGCCATGGTCAACGGCTACAGCATCGGCGGCGGCAATGTGCTCAATGTGGTCTGCGACCTCTCGATTGCCTCGGAGAATGCCCGTTTCGGCCAGACCGGTCCGAAGGTGGGTAGTTTCGATGCCGGATTCGGTTCGTCGTATCTCGCTCGCTGCGTCGGACAGAAGAAAGCCCGTGAGATATGGTTCCTCTGCCGCCAATACACAGCCGCCGAGGCCCTGGAGATGGGTATGGTGAATGCCGTAGTACCCTTCGAGCGCCTTGAAGAGGAGACAATGGAATGGTGCCGCGACATAATGAAACGCTCACCCTTAGCCATACGCATGATCAAACGCGCCCTCAATGCCGAACTCGACGGCCAGCACGGCCTAATGGAATTTGCCGGCGACGCCACCCTAATGTACTACCTCATGGACGAAGCCCAAGAAGGAAAGAACGCCTTCCTCGAAAAGCGCGACCCCGACTTCGACCAATTCCCAATG
>JAIDKG010000135.1 GCA_029051525.1 Muribaculaceae bacterium | reverse complement strand
CCCGATCAATTCCAATATCTCTCCTGCGCCAGGAGCGTGATTACAGCACCGCCCGGCAGCCCAGGGCCCCCCGGGAGGAGAGGAAGGAGAGGGATGAGTCAAAATCGGGGGGGGAGGAGTGGTGTATATAAAGGAGAGGGAAGTATCATAATCAGGGATTGCGGCGGCGGAAATCGGAGATCAGCGAGTCGAGCTGCTGATGCTCTATGAGAAAACCATCGTGGGCAAACTCCGATTGGATCATTCCCTTCTCGGCGCCCGGAATCATGGCCGCCATCTCATCGTGGTAGGAGGGGGGGAAGAGAATGTCGCTGCTCACACTCACCACGAGGCAACGCGCCTTGATGCGACCCAGAGCCTCGGCGAAACTGCCGCGCCCATGGCTCACATCATGCGAATCGGAAGATTGGCACATCCGCATATAGCTATACACATCGAAGCGGTCGGCCAGTTTCTTCCCCTGATAAGCCTGATAACTGTGGGCCCGGCGTGTGAACGGGTCGGGTCGGCCCGGCTCATCGGCCTGGGTGGCATCATAGCCCGAATGGCTGCGGTAGGAGAGGAGTGCCATGGCGCGGGCTGCCTCCAGCCCCTTGCGGGCAGCATCGGGGCGCGGCTGACCATAGGTGGCATCGGCCTCGATAGCCATATACATGGCCTTATTGATTGCCGCCAACCAGGGGCGACACTGATAATCCGTGGCGCAGAGCACCGCCCGGCGTGCGATCTCCGGTTGGCTCACCAGCCATTCCAACGCCTGAAAGCCCCCCAGCGAACTGCCGATCAGCGTGTCGATCTGCCGGATGCCGAGATGGCTCGCCAGCAACCGGTGGGCACGCACCATATCGCGCACCGTCACCTGCGGGAAATCGGCATAGAGCGGCCGGCCGCATGGGGGAAGCGGAGTCAGCGGGCCGGTAGTTCCATAGCAAGAGCCAAGCACATTGGCACACACCACAAACCATCTGTCGGGGTCGAGAAACTTCCCCTGCTCCACGGTATGCGGCCACCAGTCGGCTACATCGGAATTGGCCGTCAGCGCATGCATCACCCATACTGCGTTGGAACGGTCGGCATTCAGCTCTCCATAAGTGTGGTAGGCTATCCGGAGCTCCGGAAGCGTGGCACCGCATTCCAGCGCGAAGGGCTCGCGGCTCACGAATATTTTGGTTTCTGATTTTTTCATTACAATATGCAAATTTAGCAATAAATTTCCCAAAAACCGCGAGTTCCATCATATAAATACTTGATGATGGGGATTTAGAATGCTCTCATAGTGCGTCAAAGTGCAATATTGGCAGAATCGGCCACGTTAAAACTACATGAAACTTACATTTCTGATACCCCCCTGCTATGACCACAAGCAGCCTGCCGAGCGCTCAGCCGGCTGCACCCGGATAGTATATCCGATGATCAATATATATGAGCTCACCGCAGCCGCCACCCTCCGCGAGGCCGGCCATGAGGTGGCCTACCGCGACTTCGTCTACGACGGTAAGGAGTCCGAGGCATTCGACCGTTTTCTGAGCCGCGATCTCTCCGATGCATATCTGATATGGAGCGTGAATCTGTCGTTGGAGAGCGACCTTAAGGCAGTGGAGCATATCAGAATGTTCCACCGCACCACCCCGGTGATCCTCATGGGGCCGGCCCCCACATACTATATGCACCGCGCCCTCTATGACAGCAATACATATCTGGTGCGCGGTGAGCCTGAACTCACCCTCCTCGAACTGATGGAATCGCTCGCCAAAGGTGAGCGCCCCATGGAGGTGAAGGGTGTCACATTCGTAGGGCCCGGCAACAAGCGCATAAGCAATCCCCCACGCCCGCTCAACCGCGACCTCGATGCGCTCCCCTTCCCGGCGCGCGACCTGCTTGCCGGCCGGGTATACCATAACCCGAAACTCAAGACCGGACCTTACACCACGATGTATACCTCGCGCAACTGTCCGTTTCACTGCCTCTACTGTGTGCCCTCATCACTCACCTTCGCCCGTGAGATTGAATTTCATAAAGAGCACCCCGGGCGTAAACCCACCATCGGATTCCGTTCGCTCGAGAGTGTGGAGAAGGAGGTAGACCAGCTCGCCGCCGAAGGCTATCGCGCCATCGGATTTATGGACGACAACTTCATATGGAATGAAGAGCGCACCGCCGGGATATGCCGCATCATGAAGAAGCACAAGATCGTGTGGGGATGTCAGGCACGTGTCGACGCCATCACCGAGCCGATTGCCAAGATGCTCGGCGAGTCATATTGCCGATATGTGGATCTCGGCATCGAGTCATTTGATAAGGATATACTCGAATATGTGAAGAAGGGTATCACCCCGGAGGATATCTACCGCTCAGTGAAGCTCCTGAAGAAATATAATGTGCCGGTGAAGCTCAATGTGCTGATAGGGAGTTCGCCGCTCGAAACCCGCGAAACGGTGCTCCACACCCTCCGCGAGGCAAAGAAACTGGATGTGGATCAGGTGATGTTTAATATAGTGTCACCCTTCCCCGGCACCGAATATTACGAAATCTGCAAAAAGAACGGCTGGATAAAAGGTGGCGACTATCGTCCCACCGATGTGCAGCGTGAATCAATCCTCGACCTTCCCCATATCAGTGCCGAGGAGATGGAGCGCCTGCTCTATCGCAATAACCTCTCCTTCTTCCTCTCACCGCGCTTCATCTGGAAGCAATTGCGCCGCTTCCGCAAGCCGAGTGAATTTATCGCCTCTGCCAAGGCTCTGAAGATGAAACTGTTTCATTGATTGAATGATGGGCAGACCGGAACTGTCAATAATCGTGCTCACCTGCAATCAGAGCGGCTTCACGATGAGGCTGCTGCAGTCGATGCTCCCTTATCTCCGGGAGAAAGGGGAGAGGGTGGAGCTGATAGTCGTGGACAATGGCTCGGCCGATGGCACGGCCGCCGCCATCGAGGCATTCCGCACCGGTAATTCGCTACGCAATCTGCGGCTGCTCCGCTCGGAGGAGAATCTCGGGGTGGCGCGTGGTCGCAATCTCGGTCTGGCATCGGCCGGCGGCGAGGTGCTGATGCTTCTCGACAATGATACGATAGCGGATGGGGAAACCTACGATGCTCTTCTGCGCCATGTGGCGGCCACTCCCGGCTGCGGCATAGCCGCTCCCGCCCTCTATTCCCCCGGCGGCGAGCTTCAGGCCTCAGCCAAACCCTACCCCGGCTTATGGCTCAAAGTGGCGCATCTTCTGCGCCCCGGCCGCGAATTGGAGTGCGAACGTGAAGAGCTCCGCAAGCCTCATCCATTCTATGTGATAGGTGCCTGCCAGGTGTTCCGCCGCGAGGTATATGAGAAGGTGGGGCCGCTCGACGCCGCGATCTTCTATGGTCCGGAGGATGCCGATTTCTGCATCCGTGTGCGCAAGGCCGGTTATACGGTCGATTATCTCGCAGATTTGCGTCTCACCCACGACTGGCAGCGCGCCACCCGCCGCTCCCCCTTCAGCCGGCTGGGGCGACTCCACGCCAAGGCGCTCCTCCACTTCTGGCTGAAGCACTGAGAGCGCGGTATTCCCCTGATGGGGGGCTGAAAAAATTACCCCAAAAAATTACGGCCCGGCATCCGCAAAGCAGCGTGATGCCGGGCCGGAGTTTTATTTATCCGGTCAGACCGATCGGTGGGAGGAGGATTACTTCACATTCACCTTATAGCTTGCGCCATCGATCATCACGATGTAGAGTCCGGCGGGGAGCACGATCTCGGAAGCACCGACAGCCTCGGCCACCTTCACGCCACCGAAGTCGCAGACGCTTGCCATCTCATACTCACCGGTGATATTGATCACACCCTGACCACCGGCCACCTTCACATTCGAATTATCGGCGCCTACGGTTTTCACACCTGAATTGATCACCTCTACCTGACGAGAGTTGAGCACAGCGCCGGTCACATTATCGGTGATCAAGGCAGTCACGAAGAAGTGAGAGTCGGTCACATTGTCGATTTTCACATCATCAGTGCACTCATACTCGGTGCCGCTCTTGATCTCGGCGGGGAATACATCGGTGTAGCCATCGCGACCACCTATGCAGACGCGGAGCACATCATCGTAGATAGTCGATACAGAGCGACCCTTCTTCTCCCAGCCATCCATTTCACCATTTCCTCCACCGGCATAGTAGTTGGTCTGCTTGTAGGGACCCACATTATCCTCTGTAATCAGGAACGAAACGCCATAGCGCAGGTCATTCTTCACATCGATGGCGAAACGTGATTTGGCTGTCATGCTGATGTGGTTGGCAGCCAGGAATTCTACCTTAAGGTCTGATATCTCGGCCACAGCCGCCTTGCGGCGCTCAGTCTCGATATACTCTGCAAATGCCTCGTTGGGATTCTGCATTGTCGGGGAGAACTGGGTGGTACGGTTGAATACGATCTGCGGGAAGCCGGAGAACATCTCGATCAGAGCCGATGCCGAAGATGCCTGCATCGGTTCGGGAGAGCTCTGACCGGCGTGGATAGCCACACGAATCACCTCCTCGGGGTATTTATTGCGCAGGTGCTCCATAAATACGATACCTGCCGGGCAATATCCGCACCAAGTGCCGGTACCCTCCTCGGCCAGGATGATGCGATCATAGCCATCCTCCTTGCGCAGGCAGGTGAATTCTGTATAATAGTCGGGGTAGAGGCCGATGTTGGGTTGGCCGTTGACCTTCGAGATGCGGAGTTTCAGCGGAATTGACGGACCGGTCTGGTTGCATACCACATCCTTCAGCTCACCGCCTGCCAGCACCATGGCCGGGAGGGGCTCGGCAAACGACCACTCGGCCGTCTGCGGCTCGGCATCGCCAACGATGTATTCCACCTCCAGAGTTTCAACATCGTTATAAGCGGTATTGTAGAGGTATATAGTCGCCTCGAAGGGGTCGCCCGGTGTCACGAAGTCGGGAGCCATGGCGGTGTAGATGTCCATGCCGTCGGCAGGGAGTTTGTCAGATTCGATAGTCACACCGATACATGCGTTGCCGGCCTGAGGGTTGACCAGAATCCAGGCGTATTCGGAGCCATCCTTCATACCGATATAGGAGGGGGTGGGGCGATTGTTGGCCATACCGTCGACCACGAGATAATAATCCTGAGCCGACTTGGGCACAAAGCTATATGCCACCACGAAGCTCTTTCCGGCCTCGATGGTATAGGGGGTGTCGAGTTTTACGCTTTCCTTAGCAAAAGCCTCTTCGCTCACTTTAGCCTTCTGGGAGTAGATGACACCACCTTTGACCGACTCCATGATATAGAGAGTGACATCGGTGATTTCATTTTTTTCGCTTGAGTCATTGACACCATTGATCATATTGATGGCAGTGATATCGCAGCCGGCGTAGAGGGAGGCATACTCTTCGGTGAATTCAAATGCCTGATAAATCTCCCCACCCACAACGTTGGCACCGAGGTTCATGGCGGTGTAAGGCTCAAAGGCATAGGTGAAATCGAAGCTCTTGGTTGTGGCGCTTGCTTTGCGCATCACAGGGCGGTCGGCTGTGCCGGCATTCGCCATTACGGGTGCCGCCTTAGGTGCGGCCGGAGTGCGAGCCATGAGTTGGTCGGCACTCAATTGCACTGTGCCGGCCAACGAAGAGGCTGCTGTGAGAAGACACAGTGCTGCGGGGAAGAATTGTTTCATCATATAAGAGATATGAATAGATAAAAATAGATTCGTTACAGAGGGGGGAGAGTAGAGGAGTGCCAATGGCTCCGGTGACCGCGTTTCGGTCCGGCTCTCTCCGGTTGAATATGGATCCGACTCCAAAGTTAGTATAAAAATCTGTTAATTCCAAAAAAATACACTCCTCGCTCCGCATCACCCGCAGAGCCCCCGTGTCC
>JAIDKG010000134.1 GCA_029051525.1 Muribaculaceae bacterium | reverse complement strand
CAATATGGCCGATTACTCCATGAGTGTAGATGAGGTGGAGCGCCTCACCGGCCTTGATTTCTTCTACAATCTGCCCGATGATATCGAGCAGAAAGTGGAGAGTTCCGCTTCGTTTAAGCTTTGGGATGCGCGCCGGTAGTAGAGCGTGCTGACTGGCCGATGGGCGCCCGGAGTGCTCAGAGCACTCAGAGTACTCAGAGTTCTCAGAGTCCTCAGAGCTCTCAGAGCACTCAGAGTCCTCAGAGCACTCAGAGCTCTCAGAGCTCTCAGAGTCCTCAGAGCTCTCAGAGCACTCAGAGCTCTCAGAGTCCTCAGAGCACTCAGAGCACTCAGAGCACTCAGAGCACTCAGAGCTCTGAGAGCTCTCAGAGCTCTCAGAGTACTCAGAGCTCTCAGAGTCCTCAGAGTCCTCAGAGCACTCAGAGCTCTCAGAGCTCTCAGATTTCCCTTTACCCTCTTAAATACCCTAAATCCGTGGATACTATCACCGCCATAGCCACCCCCTCCGGTACAGGAGGGATTGCAGTAATCCGACTCTCAGGACCCCGTGCCATAGCAATCGCCGATAGCGTGTGGCGCGGCCGACCGCTCGCGCAGGCGCATTCGCACACCGCTCATCTGGGCGAAATCACCGAAGCCGACGGGCAGACGCTCGACCAGGCAGTGGCTACCGTATTTCATGCCGGACGCAGCTTCACCGGCGAAGAGACGGTAGAGTTCTCTATCCACGGTTCGCAGTGGCTCCAACGCGAAGTGCTGCGCCGGCTCATCGAAGCCGGTGCCCGCATGGCCACCGCCGGCGAATTCTCACAGCGTGCCGTAATCAACGGCCGAATCGATCTGGCCCAGGCCGAAGGTGTGGCCGATCTCATCGCCGCATCCTCGCGGGCCGCCCATCGCATGGCCACCACCCAGATGAAAGGTGACTTCTCCCGTCGCCTCGATGACCTGCGCCAACAGATGATCGACCTCGCCTCGCTCCTCGAACTCGAGCTCGACTTCTCGGAAGAGGATGTAGAATTTGCCGACCGCAGCAATCTCATAACCCTCTGCACAACAGCTCAAAACGAGATTGACCGTCTGGCCGCATCCTTCCGCGCCGGGCAGGCCCTGAAAGAGGGAATACCCGTAGCGATTGCAGGCGCGCCTAACGCCGGCAAATCCACCCTGCTCAACCGACTGTTGGGCGACGAGAAAGCCATCGTCACCGACATCCCCGGCACCACCCGCGACATTATCGAGGATACCATCGAAATCGATGGCATATTATACCGATTCATTGACACGGCCGGACTCCGCGAAACCGATGACCGTGTAGAACGCATAGGCATCGAACGCGCCTACGAACGTTTCCGCTGTGCACGCATAATCCTCTACCTCATCGATCCCGGCCGCCCCTTGGCCGACCAAGCGGCCACCCTGCGCCACCTCCGCGCCACCCTCACCGATCCCGATGCCCCCCACATCATCCCCATCCTCACCAAAGCCGACACCTGCCCCGCCACATCGCGAGCCATTGCCGCCGCAGCAATCGCTGATGTAGCATCTGCCGATGTAGCAGGTGCTGACGGAGTGATAGCCGATGTGGCAGGTGCTGATGTAGAGGGTGCTGATGGAGTGATTGCTGATGGGGCAGGTGCTGATGGAGTGATTGCTGATGGGGTTGGTGCTGATGGAGCAGGTGCTGATGGAGTGATTGCTGATGTGGTTGGTACAGATGCTGCAGGTGCAGATAAAGCAAAAAAAATATCGAATATAATAAGCCTATCAGCCAAGACCGGAGTCGGCATCAACCAACTGACCCATCTCCTAAAGCACCTTGCCACCGAAGGCCACGACCCGGCCCAAGAACTAATGGTAACCAACCTACGCCACTACGAAGCCCTACGCGCCACCTCCGAAGCCCTTCAGCGCACCCACCAGGCTCTCACCACCTCCCTACCCCCCGACCTGATTGCCCAAGACCTCCGCGAAGCCATCCACCACCTAAGCCTCATCACCGGCGCCATCACCACCGACACCCTCCTCCACACCATCTTCGCCCGCTTCTGCATCGGCAAGTAGCCTATTGGTGACAACTGGTGTCATTTGGTGTAAAACATTGAAAAGTCGCTCGTTATCTGGCGGCTTTTTTCGTGCCGATACTGCAATATAACCGCTTTTCACCCCTTTTTACCTGTGTTTTTGTACCCGATTTGTAGCAAGTCGGTCAATCCCGTCACATCGTGCCGCAAGGTCGTGGACTTTTGAGACACCATGAGACGCAGTGAGACGCGATGAGACACTTCCGGCGAAATAACTGGCGAAATAACCACCAATAATAGCGAATATGAGCAGTAATATTGAAATCATCAAAAAATGTAAGTGGTGTGGCAAAGAATTTGTCGCACGAAAGACTACCACGGAATACTGTAGCCACAGATGTTCCGGGCTCGCCTATAAGGAGAGAAAACGGCAAGCGAAACTCAGCGAGTTCAAGGCGGAATACTCAACCCAGATTGAAGGTAAGATAGAAATTGAGAAACTTGAGTTCCTTTCCCCCACTCAGGTATGCCGATTGCTTGGAGTCAGCCGGGCTACTGCATACCGATACTTTGCCGACAACGCTATCGCAACCGTGCAGTTCAAAGGAAAAACGCTGGTACGACGGCAGGACATTGACCAACTGTTCGAGAACGGTCATAAGTATCTCAAACGAGAAAAGCTGGTACGGGAGCCCATCACTGAGTTCTACACATCGAATGAGGTGCAGGAAAAATTCGGGGTGTCAAACTCCGGGATGTATAAGATTGCGGAACGTGAGGGCTGGCCGAAAACTCAGAGCCGAGGAAAGACGCTCTGGAGCCGCAACCATGTTGACCGCTACTTTGCCAATCAGCAGCCGAAGGAGGAAA
>JAIDKG010000133.1 GCA_029051525.1 Muribaculaceae bacterium | reverse complement strand
CCCCCCCCCCCCCCCCCCCCCCCCCCCGGGAGAGTGATGTGCCCGGTTTGGAGGTATGTTCCGTCCGCTTGATCGCATGAGAGAGGCGTAGTGGGTGGGGATGGGAACGCGCTCTAAAGGTGTTTGCCGATATAATATCCCAGTGCGCAGCAGAAGAGGCCTACGAATACCGTCATGGTGCAGAAAATCACCCAAGTGAAGAAGTGACCGGCTTCGTAGTATTTCACACTGTCGAGTGTAAAAGTGGAGAATGTAGAGAATCCACCGCAGAAACCGGTCATAGTGATCAGGGTAAATGCAGTGCGCATATTGCCAGACCATTCGCACCCAGAGTTTACGAGCCAACCGCCGAAAATCCCTATCAGCAGGCAGCCCACAGAGTTGATCACCCAAGTGGCGAAGCCGAGGGGTGTGTGTCGCAGAGCGATTTCGATGAGATAGCGAGCCACGGCGCCTGAGCCACCGGCGAGCGCTACCAAGGCTATTCTGATCCAGATATTCATTACAGGAGCGGCTTGTAATATAGGGTTATGTTTCTCGATATAACGCCTTGGGGTGGCCTGAGAGTTCGATAAGGGCTGTAGTGACAGCCGGTGGAGTAATGTGTCTGGTTGAAGGGCTGCTTTGGAGGAATGAAGTGAGGATGTGGGAGGGAGGCCGAATAGGCTGAGGAGACTGAAGAGGTTGAGGAGGCTGAAGAGGCGCCTATATATACAAGGGGAAGTATATATACAAGAGGAAGCATATCATCAAGGTAATGAATATAGAAGGAAAGGCCTGCAGCTCGAAAGCCACAGGCCTTTTCATAAAATAAGCAAAGTGTTTTATTATTTTATGGATGTGTCGCGGGGTAGGGAGGTGAGATGGTTATTTGGCGATGCGAGCCTCTTCGCGTGCTATGTAGGCATCGACAGATATACCGTTGCCAAAAGAGAATTTGGGATAGCCGTCTTTAATCTGCTTGTAGCAGTTGAGGGCATCCTGATATTTCTTCTGGGCATCGTAGATGTTGGCTTTCTTCCAGAGCACGGCGGGAGCAATCTGCTCGTTGCCGGCGGCTATGCGGAGAGCCTTGTCGTAGGCGCTGAGAGCGTCGTCGTATTTCTTGAGGTTTACATATGAATCGCCGAGGAGCACATCGGCCTGGGCCTGCATCACGTCGTCCTTGGTGCTGAACTCCTTAAGATATTTGGCTGCCTGCTCATACTTGCCCTGATGGTAGAAAGCTTCGGCTGCCTGAAGAGCTGCGATATTGCCGGCGTCGGAGCCGGAATAATTGTCGGCTACCTTGGCATATTCGACCGCAGCGATTGAGTCGTTGCCATTAGCTTTTGTTTCCACCTGGAAGAGAGCATTCTGCGAGTTCTTGTAAGAGGGCTGGAGGTAGCCCCAATACCAGGCGGCGCCGCCTGCGGCGAAGATCACTATCAATGCGATGCACCAATAGATGATTTTCTTATTATTGGCCACATGCTCAGTGGCACGTGTGAGGTTGTCATTGAGGCTGTCGATAGCGTTCTGCTGATCCTGATTGTTGTCGGTAGTTGCCATTGGTTGTGTCAACAATGATTTGTTAAGTATCGTTTAGGGTTGAGAGTGCTCCTCGCTGCGCTTGGGCACTCTGAATTGCAAAGTTAGGAATAATTTGTGGGATAGCCAATTATTTTGGTAAATATTTTTGGCAATGGCGCTTTTTAATGGTGTCTGAGTGGATATTCGGGAATTTGGAATTATATTTGCAATGAAATTATGAGCGCGCTCCAACCGGCTCTCTCATTCTCTCCGCAATCCGGACATCACTTCATATCATCAGCAGTTTGCAATGCGAATCCTCCACTCTCGAGATTGATTTGCTACGTAAATGCGATATTCAGACCTATGGCACAGACTCTGCAACTCGGCACCCGCATAGTGACCCATATCACTCAGCAGCAGCTCCGCTTCGTGGAGCTGCTGGAGCTCACTGCGCCCGAACTTGATGAGGAGGTGGAGCGTGAACTGGAGTCGAATCCGGCTCTTGAGGTGGTGGATCCCGGTGCTGAGCGCGACCGCCGCATTGATGATGCCGGACCTCGCTATATGCGCCATCTCTCTTCGGGCGCGAGCGATGGAGATCTGCCCGATTTCACTCCGCCAGACAATTCCGAGTCGCTCTATGATGTGCTGCTCGAAGAGATCAATCAGCGAAAACTCACCCCCGAGGTGCGCGATTTGGCGGGATATATTGTAGGTAATCTCGACAACAACGGTTATCTGCGCCGTAGGCTGGCGCTGATAATTGAAGACCTGGGAGTGAGTCAGGGGCGCGACATCGACCCTTCCATTGCGCAGGAAGCCTATGAGGTGGTGCGTTCGCTTGACCCTGCCGGTGTAGGTGCTGAAAATCTGCGCGACTGCCTTCTGCTTCAATTGCGACGCATGCCGGGCAGCCGTGTGCGCAATAATGCCATCCGCATACTCGAAGAGATGTTTGAGGCCTTCTCCATGCGCCACAGTCATCGCATCATCTCCGCCCTGAAATTGAAGCGCGAAGAGATGGAAGAGGCCAATGCGCTGATCCTCACGCTCAATCCGAAGCCCGGAGCCGCCTTTGGCGGGATGGCCGAGACGGCAGCCGGTGTGATAGTGCCCGACTACAATGTGAGCCGCGAAGATGGCCAACTCTTCATCTCGCTCAACAACCGCATCCCCGAGCTTGCCATCGAAGAGAGTTTCTCCGAGGCCATGCGAGGCCTCGACCTGAGGCGCGGGCGTCCGAAGAAGGGCACTGAATTTGTGCGCGACCGCTATAAGCGAGCCGGAGAATTCATACAGTTGCTCCGTCAGCGCCAGGCCACTATGATGGCCATCATGACTGCGATAGTCAATCATCAGAAGGAATACTTCGAGACCGGCGATGTGTATACACTCCGCCCCATGATGATCAAGGATATCGAACGCGCCACGGGTTGCGACAAATCGGTAGTGTCGAGAGCCACCAACAATAAGTACGTCTCCACCCCCTGGGGAGCTGTGATGTCGCTGCGCGATTTCTTCAGCGACAATGTGACCTCCGGCCATCGTTCGGCCGAGGCCGAAGGGACCGATGTCCCTCAAGGCACTGCCGAAGCCAACGAAGTGCTCACCAACCGTCAGATAGAGGCTGTGATACAGGAGCTTGTGGACCACGAAGATAAACGTCATCCACTCAGCGATGAGAAAATCAAGGATGAATTGGTGGGTCGGGGCTACGATGTGTCGCGACGCACAGTGGCCAAATACCGCGACCGCAAGGGGATTCTTGTGGCAAGGCTCCGCAAGCAGCTCTAAGAGTCTCTAAGATTCTCTAAGATTCTCTAAGCCCCCTTCCCATACAAATGTTAATGCGGGGGGCTAATTGCTCAGAGCCGGAATCTCGATACGGAAAGTGGTGCCCTCGCCGAGTTCGGAGCATTTCACATAGATCCGGCCACCGTGGTACTCCTCCACGATACGCTTCACGAGCGTCAGTCCCAGTCCCCAGCCCCGCTTCTTGGTGGTGTAACCGGGATTGAACACAGTCTTGAAATTCTTGCGGGCGATACCCTTGCCGGTATCGGATATCTCGATGAATGCCAGATTCTTCTCCGCGCCCGTGGTGATATCGATTCGTCCCTCTCCATCCATAGCATCGACAGCATTCTTGGTGAGATTCTCCATCACCCACTCAAAGAGCGGACGCGACAGCCGCACACCATGGTCGTCGGCATCAAGATGCATCGAGATAGTCACCTTGCCCGAGATACGATTCTTCATATATTCGAGCGAATTGCCTATCACATCATTGAGATATTCCACATTCAGTTCCGGTGTAGAGCCGATTTTTGAGAATCGGTCGGCTATCACCGACAGTCGGCGCACATCCTTATCGATTTCAGTCGTCACCTCCTTATCGGCTCCGGTAAGTTCGAGATATTGGGTCCAGGCCATGAGCGAAGATATGGGGGTGCCGAGCTGATGGGCCGTCTCCTTTGAAAGACCTACCCACACGCGATTCTGCTCGGCGCGCTTTGTATAGATTACCGCCAGATAGATAATCATCACAAGGATAATCATAACCCCAAGTTGCACATAAGGATATAGACTCAGCCTGCGCAGCAGGATCGAATCCTCATAATAGATATATTGCCGTGTATTATCAAATATATCCACTTCGATGAAATGGGGGTTGCACTTGGCCATCTCGTAGAGCGGGGTGTCGCCACCCTGGGCCTTAAGGCGCTTCAGGAGATAATCACGGTTGCGCTGCGACAGGCGCTCGAATCCCGCACCCGCCTCCGGCTGATGATCCGGAAGCTTGAAATTGCGAAACTCCAGGATATTGAAATCCTCATCGGCCACAAGCACCGGAATCGAATTATTCTGCTCAATGATAGAGAGCAGAAACTCAAAATCGGCATCGGCATCGCCATTGGCGAGTCGCTCCGTGGCCTTGGCCCAGATATTCATCCTCTCCCGCTCCTGCTGGGCAAGAGCCTTCACAAGATTATTGGATATCAGCAGTACCGCCACCACGGCTGTGAGGCTGATGGCCAGGAAGATAATCTTGCCGGTGCGCTGATTGTCATAGATCGATATGCGTGGCATTCCTGTGATTGGGTTTTGGGTAGGGAAAGAATCGGGGAGGGGGATTGAAAATTTAAACAGAAGATCAAGAGAGGTGTAATGCGGCAGGAGGGGCGATGACTGCTATAACTGCTATAACTCCATGAGTAAGCGGCGATCGGCCGGGAGATGCTGCCTGAAATCCTCATATATATGGCGCGCCACGGCATCGCAGTCGTGATGTGCGATCACCACATCGGCCTTCTCGCGCACCTCCGGGATAGCATTTCCCACGGCAACCGCCAGATCGGCTATTTCAAACATCGACAGGTCATTGCGATTATCGCCATACACCACGATTCGCTCCGCTCCCACGCGACTTGCCAGCCGACGTATGGCCAGCGCCTTTGTGGCATCGCCCGGGAATACCTCCAGCATGGTGGTATCGGGGAGAGTGGCATCGCGATAGCACATCAGATTGATTCCTTCCACCTCTTGCAGGCGCCCGAGAGCCGGGTAGACAACCTCCTCCGGGCGCATGGCAAACATCAGCAGACCATTCTCCACCCGCTGCGGGATATCACTATTGCCATCGGCATCGATCAGGAAAGTCTTGTAGGGAGAGTGGCAACGCTCGGCGATGAAGCCGCGCTCCACCTGCGACAGTGGTCCGTGATGATACACATAAATCTTGCCATCCTGCAGAGTATAAATGAAATATGGCAGGCCGGCCTCCTCATAGATAGTGCGCAATCGGCCCACAGTGTCGGGGTGCAGATAGCAGGTGTCGGAATATACGGAGCCATCGCGTTGCCATAGCGTGACGCCGGTCATCACGATAGCCGGCAGGCGCATATGCAGATCGCGGAGCAGCATCCCCAAAGTGCCCGGCGTGCGGGCAGTGGCCACGGTGAATAGAGCGCCGCAATCCAAGGCGCGGTTGAGTATATCAGTCGAGGCAGGGGATATTCTGCTTGTGGAGTCGAGCAGAGTGCCGTCGAGGTCGCTCACATATAGGGTGGTGGGGTGTTGCATCCGGGTAATTGCTTAAATGTCGGTATATTCCACATCGCTCACCTGCCCCTCCTCCTTGGTGCGCTTGCGATGGCTCGAAGTGGAGGATGAATTCTCTTTGGCGGCGGCGGAGTCAAGAATGGTGGTCTGCTGAAATTCGCGAATTTCAGTAAACTCCACATCCACCGCATATTCCTTAGGGATAATCGGAGATCCGGAGGGGTAGCGGGGTTGTCGGGGTTGAGCGGGTCGGGTCCAATAGCTGCCCGAAGATTCGCCGTTGCGTCGGGCGGCCTTTTCGGCAGCTTTCTGCGCCTTGCGTTGCTCCTTGGCGGAAGGCATGCCCATCTGGGCGCGCAGGAAATCGGCGAGTTTCTCCTCAGCCCGGCGCTGAATCCAGGCGCGTATGGCGCGGCCGAAAATCAGCCAGAGCGAGATGAGTATAAGGATAAATACTAAGAATTTCATGTTGAAGTAATCTCAAAAAGGGGCTTGGCTAATCTTGGCAGCATTCATCAAGCGATGCCACACTCTAATTGACAGCCTTGCGAAAGATAATTGAAAGCAGGAGGATTGAAATGCTTTGCGTGGTGCCCGGCTATTCCTCCTTACCGCTCCGGTCGAAAATCGACAGAAAGAGGTAAAGCAAAATCACCGGAATCAGACCCTGCAGGCCGAGCCAGCAGATCAGACCGGCGGCACCGGAAATAAGAATCCAGCGGCATGCGTTTCCCTTCCAGCCATAATTATGAAATTTCAGCGAGAAGAGAGGTATCGGAGCCACCATCAGCCAGCTTTCCAGAATCACCAGCGGAATCACCAGAGCCGGAGAGCAGAGCCATTGACAATCAGAGGCGGCAATCAAAGCTGCATATCCCAACCAGAAGATTGCATTGGCCGGGATTGGAAGACCGATAAAAGAGGAAGACTGGCGCGGATCCACATTGAAACGGGCCAGACGCATAGCCCCGGCCACCGGAATGATGAGCGCCACCCATGGGAGCCAGGTGGCGACACCGGGCTTCTGAGCCAGCATATTGAGCAGCAGCATGGCCGGAGCCACACCGAAGCTCACCAGATCGGAGAGGGAATCGAGCTCCTTGCCCACAGCCGACCAGGCTTTGAGCAGACGTGCCGTGAACCCGTCGAGGAAATCGGCCGCCACGGCCACGCCGAGCGCCAGAGCCGCCCAGCGCCAAGCCTCGATGCCCTCCATCAACTTATAAGGGGAGAAAGCGAGCACAATGGCCACACATCCCGACAGCACATTAAGGCATGTGAGCAGGTTGGGTAGATTTCTTCGGATAATATTCATTTCTTCTTAAGGCGTGCGATAGGTGTTAGTCCGCCGCTGGTGATCTGCCCCATCTTCACCAGGATTTCGCAATCGAGGGGGAGATAGATATCCACACGAGAGCCGAACTTGATAAAACCGAGATGCTCATCAATCCGGGCCCTTTCGCCCACCGAGGCATAAGTCACAATGCGGCGGGCCATTGCGCCGGCTATCTGGCGGATAGTGATAAGCTGGCCGTTGTCGCATCGCATCCCGATAGTGGAGCGCTCATTTTCGGTGCTGCTCTTCGGGAGATAAGCCGAAATGAACCGGCCATTGTGATGCTCCACATATTCTACAACGCCCGAAGTGGGATACCAGTTTGCATGCACATTTAGCGGCGACATGAAAACCGACAGCAGAATAGCCTCCGAGCGGAGGAATTCCGGCTCATAGACCTTCTCCAGAGCCACTACCTTGCCATCTACCGAGCTCACCACCAGGTCGGTGGCATCGCCATGATAAGTGCGCTTCGGGCAGCGGAAGAAATTAAACACAAAGGAATACACCAGCAGCGACAGCGCCGAGAGCGCCGCCGGGAGAATCCATGGCGGCAGAAACAGCCACACCGGGATGTTGAGCGCCGCCAGGACAATGAAGAGCATTATTAGTATGTTGGTTCCTTCGTGATGGATTTTCATTGCAGTGGAGGGGGGTAACTATGAGTTAAGCGATGCCGGAAGGATATACTCCCGGCAAACCACCTACAAATTTACAAAAAATCTTCACAATAATACCCTAAAACAGGGAAAAGAATTAAAAAAAGGGAGCCATGATAGTAAAAAAGGGTGTGCCGGGGCGATGAATGCGGCGGAAATTGATTAATTTTGCATTTTGGGAACGGTAGCGCCGGGCAGCAGGGTAATCCCCTGATGCGAGTGGCGGCCGGGGGCTGAATCGGCCTCGGGCGGCGCCGAGGCGAGCCTCACCCATACCTACAACAATAACAGCTTCATATATCGATTATGGACATCTCATACAAATGGCTCAAACGCTATATTGATTTTGATTATACACCGCGAGAGCTGGCGGCTGTATTCACCTCCTTAGGTCTGGAATGTGACAATGTGGAGGAGGTGGAGAGCATCCGCGGCGGCCTTCGCGGCCTGGTGATCGGCAAGGTGCTCACCTGCGAGGAGCATCCTGACTCTGATCATCTTCACATCACCACTGTGGATTTAGGCACCGGCCAGCCGGTGCAGATCGTATGCGGAGCCCCCAATGTGGCCGCCGGTCAGACAGTGGTAGTGGCCACCGTAGGCACTACACTTTACGATGGCGACAAAGAATTCCAGATCCGCAAATCGAAGATACGCGGTGTGGAATCATTCGGCATGATATGTGCCGAAGATGAGATTGGCCTCGGCGAGAGCCACGACGGCATCATGGTGCTGCCCGATGAAGTGGCCGCCGGCACACCGGCCGCCTCCTACTTCGGCGTGGAGAGCGACTACCGTCTTGAGGTAGAGCTTACCCCCAACCGAGTGGATGCTGCCAGCCACTACGGCTGCGCCCGCGACCTCAAGGCTCATCTCTGGCGCGAGCGCTACGAAGCCAATGAGCAGAACCTTCTGCCCGAAGTGCATCTCCCCGACGAGAATGCCTTCGCCATCGATCGCCAGAGCGGGGCAGTGCCGGTAGAGATCCTCGACACCGAGGGGTGTGGCCGCTACACCGGTATCACCGTGCGCGGTGTCAAGGTGGCCGAATCGCCCGAATGGCTCCGCAATCTGCTCACAGCCGCCGGTCAGCGCCCCATCAACAACATCGTGGATATCACCAACTTCATCCTGCTCGGTCTCGGTCAGCCGCTGCACTGCTTCGACCTGGCCAAACTGAAAGGAGAGCGCATCGTGGTGCGCACCTGCGAAGAGGGCACCCCCTTCGTGACTCTCGACGGAGTGGAGCATAAGCTCTCGGCCGCCGACATGATGATCTGCGACGCCGAGCGCCCCGTGTGCATGGCCGGCGTATTCGGCGGCCTCGATTCCGGAGTGACCGAAGCCACCACCGACCTCTTCATCGAGAGCGCCTGGTTCAATCCCACGCGAGTGCGCCGCACAGCGCGTCGCCACGGACTCAGCACCGATGCCTCCTTCCGCTACGAGCGCGGCACCGACCCCTCGATTACCCTCTTTGCCGCCCGTCTGGCCGCAGTGATGGTGCAGCAGTTGGCCGGAGGTGAGGTGTGCGGTCCCGTAGTGGATATCTATCCCACCGAGGTGCTCCCCGCCGAAATCGACTTCTCGCTCAGCTACTGCAACCGTCTGATCGGCAAGGAGCTCCCCCGCGGTCTGGTGCTCTGCATATTGAAAGCTCTTGAATTTGGAGTGGTAGAGACCGAAGATGCCGACATGCTCCGTCTGCACGTGCCCACCTATCGTGTGGATGTGACTCGCCCCTGCGATGTGGTAGAAGAGATACTCCGCGTGTATGGCTACAACAATGTGGAATTCGGCACCGAGATGCATGCCAACCTCTCCCGCCGCGGCCACACCGACTTCAGCTATGCCCTCCAGCAGAGTGTGAGCGATTCCCTCAGCGCCCAGGGATTCATGGAAATCCTCAACAACTCACTCACCTCCCTCTCCTACTACGAAGAGAATGAGGTATATCCCCGCCAATCGGCCGTGGCCGTGATGAATCCGCTGAGCCAGGACCTCAGTCTGATGCGCCCGACCCTGCTCTACGGCGGTCTCGAATCGATAAGCCACAACGTAAATCGCAAAGCCGCCGACCTGCGTCTCTACGAGTTTGGCAACGTCTACCGCTATGATGCCGCCAAGCGCGAATCGCATCCCGACCGTCCGCTGGCAGCCTACAGCGAATCGATGCACCTCGGTCTCTGGCTCACCGGCCACTTCACCCTCCCCGGCTGGAATGTCAAAGGGGCAGAAGCCACCGTCTACGACCTCAAGGGAGTAGTGGAGAATATGCTTCGCTCGCTCGGCATCCCGCAGAGCGCCCTGCGCTTCACCCAGGATCACAACCAGCTCTTCGCCGCCCGCCTCTGTGTGGAATCGAAAGCCGGCAAGCAGCTCGGTCATCTCGGGCTTGTGAGCCGCAGCGAGCTAAAGCGCTTCGACATCGAAGGCGATGTGGCCTACGCCGAATTTGACTGGGACGAACTCTACCGCCTTGCCTCACGCACACAGGTGCTCTATGCACCGCTCCCCAAGACGCAGCCCGTGCGTCGCGACCTGGCACTGCTCCTCGACTCGGGTGTGACATTCGCCCAGGTCGAAGAGACCATCCGCAAGGCAGAGCGCAAGCTCCTCAAAGAGGTGTGGCTATTCGACGTCTACGAAGGGAAGAACCTCCCCGAGGGTAAGAAATCCTATGCCGTAGCCATGACACTGCAGGATGAAGAGAAGACACTGCAAGACCGTCAGATCGAGGCAGTAATGAAAAAGATCATCGACTCCGTGACCAAGACTCTCGGTGCCGAGCTGCGCTGATTGCAGTAACGTCATCGTGCGCCTGCGCGCGAGCCTATTTATAATACACAACAATAACACACAAAACAAAAATCATAGAAAATTCCCATGGGAAGAGCATTTGAATTTCGCAAAGCCCGCAAGCTGAAACGCTGGGGCAACATGAGCCGTACATTCACACGCATCGGCAAAGAGATCACCATCGCAGCCAAGGCGGGCGGACCCGATCCCTCCATGAACCCCCGTCTGCGCGTGCTGATCCACAATGCCAAAGCAGCCAACATGCCCAAAGACACCATCGACCGTGCCATCAAAAAGGCCACCGACAAGGATGCTTCCGACTATAAGGAGATCGTCTACGAAGGCTACGGCCCCTTCGGCATCGCCATCGTGGTAGAAACCGCTACCGACAACAACCAGCGCACCGTGGCCAACGTGCGCAGCTACTTCACAAAGCATGGCGGCTCGCTCGGCACACAGGGTTCGCTCTCATTCCTGTTCGACCACAAGAGTGTGTTCCACATCAAGCCCACCGATGCCATCGACAAAGAGGAGTTTGAGCTCTCGCTGATGGACTATGAGGCTGAACTCGAGGCTGACGAAGAGGAAGAATGGCTCATCTATGGTGCCTTCGAGCAGTTTGCCAACCTTCAGAAATTCCTTGAAGACAGCGGTGTGGAGATTGTATCGGCCGAATTCGAGCGCATCCCCACCGACTACAAAGAGGTGACTGCCGAGCAGCGCGAGACAATCGAAAAACTTCTGGAGCGTTTTGAAGACGACGACGACGTGCAGAACGTATTCCACAACATGAAAGAGGAGGAAGCCGAATAATGCTGAAGCGTATCATAACGACGCTTGCACTACCTCTGCTTCTGCTTGGTGTGGCACTTCCCGGTTGGGCTGTGACTCAGAAAGAGATGGAGCAGGCACGCACCATCACCGCCTTCTGGTATCTGCGCTACGCCAACAATGGCTCAGGCTATCTGGAGGAGGGGAAGACCCCTGCCTCCATGGCCGAGCTCGAGAAGATGCTCAAAGAGACGGAGCGCGCCAATCTGAAAGCCTTCAAGGCAGTGCAAGCCCCCTCTGACTATGCATCGTGGGATAAGGAGAAGCTCGTGGCCTACTGGGGGGGCACCTTTTTCAATTCGCCCGGTCTGAAGGCGGAAGGTAAGGTGGCCCGCAACCGCGTGAAGGGGAAACTCCAGGCCATGACCGTGGCCGCCCCGGCTCCGGCCGCCGCTGCCCCGGCCGCTGAAACGACTCCGGCTGCTTCTGCATCATCGGCTCAGCCCCAACCGCAGGCTCAAGTCGAGCCTCAGGGGGCGCTCCCCTCGGCCGAAGCCATAGCCGAGCAGGCACAAGCCGCCGAATCGGCCGCCGTGGCCACAATCGATGCCGAGACATCCGAGACCAAGAGTGAGCGCCGCAACTCCGGCGGCTCCACATGGATCTATATCGTGGCCCTCATCATACTGGTAGGAGTGGTGGTATGGCTTGTGATTTTCGCCTCCAAGACCATGCAGGAGGGGAATAAGGCCGAAGGGCGCCGCCAGGATGAAGATACTGATGTCGATGCCCCGCGCCTGCCCGCCGCCCGGGAATATGCACCCGCTGCCGTGGCGCAGCCCGAGCCGCAGAGTGTGGTACGTCAGGCCGTGGCCGAAGAGAGTGCCGACGTCAAAGGGATGCGACGCGAAATCAAAGGACTCCGCGAAGAGTGCATGCGTCTCGGAGAGGAGAACGGCAGATTGAAATCCGATCTTGCCGAGGCGCGTCGGGAGGTAGAGGCTTTGCGAGGGCGCTTGCGCGCCGCCGATGCAGTGGCCTCGGCCGCTTCGGTGGCAGGCAATGCCCGTGAAGAGGCCGAAGAGGCTGAGACACCGGTGCAGCCCGCAGTACAGCCTGTAGAGCAGCGGCAGCCCGCCGCTCCGGCACCCCGCAAGGTAGAGCCCATCCGCGAAGAGGCTGAAGAGATGCGCGAGATCTATCTGGGCCGCGTAAATCCGCAAGGACTCTTCGTGCGCGCCGATCGTAGGCCGGTGGCCGACAAGACAGTCTTCGTGCTCAGCACCACCGATGGCTACACAGGTTCCTACCGGGTGCTGCAGATAGCCGAAGTGATAGAGCGCTGTCTCGACAATCCCGACCACTATCTGGCCGGAGGCTGCACAGCCCCCGATATACTTGCCACCGACGATGCCACCCAGATCCGCACCCTCCAATCCGGCACGGCCATCTTCGAGAATGGCTGCTGGCGAATGATACGCAAGACCAAGATTGTGTATGAATAATTTGGCAGAATAAGAAAAAAGTATTAATTTTGCCCTACATATCGGCCGATGCCCATTCCCGCATCGGCCGAAAGGAAGCCCTGATGGCGGAATCGGTAGACGCGCTGGTCTCAAACACCAGTGGAGCAATCCGTGCCGGTTCGACCCCGGCTCAGGGTACAGGAAAAAGGACTCTCATCTTGGGAGTCCTTTTTTCTAAAATACAAATTCTATTGACTTGCCGTAGGTAATTGCGCAAGGAGAAGTCCAAAAATCACCTTGTAACAAAGTCTGCTTTGAATCAACCGTCCGGCTATAAATAATATATTGTATGAAGAAAAAGTTGACTATAAAGGCCTTGATATCCGAAGCCCAGAAATTCTGTGTTGATAATTCGGGTATATATCGGTCAGAGTTGTTTGGAGTCACAGATGGCAAGGCAATAGGCACATTCGTTGAACATCTTTTTAAGACTCATCTCGAGAATCGATATGAGTTGGTTGTCGGTAATACCGCAAGAGGGTTGGATTTACCAACAGTCAACACGGATATAAAAGTCACATCCCTCAAGCAACCCCAATCCAGTTGCCCTTTTAATGATAGTAAGCAAAAGATATTTGGATTGGGCTACAATCTGCTTGTATTTGTCTATAAGAAGCATGATGATCCGACACGAAAGATGGGAATGTTGGAATTTGTATGTTGTAGTTTTATAGACAAGAGCCGCACTGCCGATTTTCAGATTACAACCGGTGTCCATAATATTATATCCAATCATGGCAACCAGGATGATATATTCGCATTCCTGATGGATCATAATATTCCAGGTGACGAGGTCACATTATACCAGATGGCTGGAGAGATTCTAAATAATCCTCCCGAAATTGGATATCTCACAATATCCAATGCACTTCAGTGGAGACTTCAGTATGGTCGCGTAGTCTCTCTGACAGAAAATGTGGCAGGGATAAAACAGATAGTACGGTTTGCCGAATGAATACGTTGCTAAATCATATCCGCGAGGTTAGTTATAAGAATGCCAATTCAATCATACGGCAGCGGAGTGGTATTGTGGATTATTTCTCATCAGAATTTGAGAAAACGGCATTCATGGCTTGTCAGGATATGCAGCCGGAAATGGTATGCGACGACAATCGTGTATCGTATGGTGATTGGCAAACCCCGCTACCGTTGGCAGAAGAGGTTTGCGATATTCACTTGTCAGAATATGGCAGTCCGGATATAGTGATAGAACCTACCTGTGGACTTGGAGCCTTTGTGTCGGCCGCATTGACGAAATTCAAGGATGTAAAGGAGATTCATGCAATAGAGATCAATTCACAATATACAGGGGAATTGAAGTTAAAATTATTGTTGAATGCATTGAGAGCTCCGATGCAGAAATATCCAGATATCTACGTATATAATGCAGATTTCTTTGAATTTGATTTTCAGCCCTTGATGGAGAAAAGTAAAGAGAATGGATGGAATGTGGCTGTAATAGGTAATCCGCCATGGGTAACCAATAGTCGTCAAGGAAAGAATAATTCTCTCAACGTCCCGTCGAAGAGCAATACTTATGGTCTAAAAGGAATTGATGCAATTACCGGGAAAAGTAATTTTGATATAAGTGAATACATCACTTTGCATCTATTACGATTATCACAATTCAATAAGGGTGGAATTTCATTTCTTCTCAAGAACTCTGTGATTCGTAATATCTTGGTCAAGCAGCACTCTGAGAAAATTCGTTTCGGCTATATCCAGCAGCGATTGATCGATGCATCAAAGGAGTTTGATGTAGCTGTTGATGCGTCATGCTTTATGGCCCAATTAAACTGTGACCCCTCTTTTACATGCAGGCTCGTGGATTTCTATACCCAGTCGTACATCAGAGATTATGGATGGGTGAATGATTCGTTTGTCTCTGATACAAAATTATACAGAGGTGTGTCAAAGTATGATAATAGATCCACTTATGTGTGGCGTTCAGGAATCAAGCATGATTGTGCTTCAATTTTAGAGCTGACATATTCTGATGGGATATATATCAATGGGTTAGGCGAGAATGTCGAAATCGAGGATGATATAATTTATCCATTGCTGAAAAGTTCTGATATAAACAACTATCAGCAGAATAGATTCAGAAAGTATGTAATAGTTCCTCAGCGAAAGGTCGGGGATGATACATCGCAATTGAGATATAGTCATCCTCGGGCATATTCATACTTGAAAAAACATGAAAATGTTTTTTCAAATAGAAAGAGTAGCATATACCGAGGCAAGGATCCATTCAGTATTTTTGGAATTGGGGATTACTCGTTTAAGCCTTATAAGATAGTGGTATCCTCTTTATATAAGGATATAAAGTTTGTATTGGTTTCGCCATATGATAAAAAGCCGGTTATGGTGGATGATACATGTTATCAGCTTGACTTTGACCGAAAGGAGGATGCTCGCAATATTCTGGATGCTCTTCGGAGTAGCGAGATCCAATCACTGTTGCAGTCATTGGTCTTCAAGGATGCGAAGAGAGTTGTGACCAAAAGCTTATTAATGAGATTGAATCTTGCACAACTGTGTAGAGACAGGGGTGTGAAAATCCACTCACAAAGTTTTATTGACAGTGGTTACATTCAATTATCTCTGTTTGACGGGCTGGTCTGAGATGGGATGCCTATATGGATTGATTGGCAATCGGTCATCCCTCCCCGTCACGTAAAATAGAGGTGATACAGCATGGATTATCAATCCAGGGGATTGATATAAAGATAGCGGGGCGCGAAGCATATGCTTCGCGCCCCGCGGCACTTGTCGGGGTGAGGCGACTCGAACGCCCGACCTCTACGTCCCGAACGTAGCGCGCTACCAACTGCGCTACACCCCGAGTGCTGTTTGCGATTGCAAAGTTAGTGCTTTTATCTGAATTGACCAAATTTTTTGATGAAAATCGCCCTTTTTAGGCAATTAATAGCTGGTGCATGAGATATTTTTATTAATTTTACGGTGATTCAGAGAGATCAAACCATCTCGCTATCAGTGAGTATCATTTTGCAAATCAGTGATGGCAGTGCTTCTTGGCAACGATTAATGAGGCCTCTAAGAGCGCTCTAAAACTTTTTTCCGCTTATGACTAAACTTTTATCTATGGTCGGCGCGCTGCTCCTCTCTTCGGGAGTGATGATGGGTGCCGATGCGCCGCAGCTCTATATCTGCGGTAATTTCAATGACTGGCAGCTCCCCGTGGATGAGTCGGCCGAATATCAGCTTCTTGATGAGGATGCCGATGGAGTGTATACCGGTAGTTTCGATTTCGAGGCCATTGCCGATGGGCTGGAATTCAAAGTGGTGGTGCCCGGAGGGGATGATTTCGTGTGGTATGGTGTATATACTACCGAAATCCTCAATCTCTACTCCGATGCCGAATGGAATAACTATCTCTTCGCCGGCAATTATGCCAATGTGGCAATCCCCAACTGGGGTGGTGGCCGACTTGAGGTGAAGGCCACCCCGGAGGTGGATGGCGATGGGAAAGTGAGTCACATGACGGTGGAGCTCTCTTGCACCACTCAGCCCAAGGCTCCCGTGATGCCTGAAAATATCTATGCCATAGGCGATTTCAACGACTGGCGCCTCCCCGCCGACGGCAATGATAACGGCGCCGTGGCCATAGCCCGCGCGCAGGGGGTGGGGGCAGCCTATTGGGAGAACCTCAACATACCGGCCGGAACGGCCAATATAATGTTCTATTATGTGGAGCCCGACACCGGGCGCGGTGTATATATCGGCTCAACGCTCCCACCATTCACCCTCTATCGCTATGCCCTTGGGGCCGAATGCCGCTACATGACCGGGGCGAGTCGCGAGGAGTTGAATCCCTTCACGCTTTACAACTGGCTGGGTACATCGATCATGGCCAGCGTGTCGCTCACCAGTCAGACCGCGAATCTGGCGGCTCTGGATGGTGTGGGGTTCCGGTCGCCTACGGATGGTGATTTCTACGCCGCTGTGAGTATAGAGAATGCCGCCGGTGTGAGTGGCGCCGTATTCCCGGTGACAACAGATCAGATCTATTGGAATCTGAAATTCGACTCATCGGCCATCAATCCCGAGGCTCTTCAGAATGCCACCCGCGTGGAGGTACTTTTCACTACCGAGGATTCCCTCACCCCTGATGCAGCGAAGTGCTGGGGAGAGGTCGGAGCCTATGCCGACGGCACCGACTATAATGTATCGATTGCTCCCTCTGCCACTCCGATAGTGATGACCTTCTCGGGTCAGGGCTATATGCCGGAGTTCAGCATTACAGCCAGCCTGATGGTAGGCATGGGTAAGGTGACTCAGAGCGAGGAGCTGCGTGTGCCGGATGGTGTGGATGGTGTGGCCGCTGAGGAAGGGGAGGTGCATTACTACACACTGCAGGGCGTGAGGGTGGATCGCCCCACGCGCGGCATCTATATCCGCGTGGCCGATGGCCGCAGTAGAAAAGTGGTGTATTGATTCCGGAGATTTCAAGTACTACACGCCAAAACCCACTGATATTCCCCTCCGGAGAGAGCTCCGGAGGGAATTTTTGTATTACCAAGTTACGATTTTGGCGGAAAAAATAGGGAAATCCATGTTGAAGTGCTATATTTGCAGTTTGAAACCGAAGATAGCTCCCTCCATCGGCCTGCGTCGAGGGGGATGCGGGGGTGCAATCCAAGCGAGAACTAACGAAGAATGGATATATTGCAGTTCATGAAGCGGCGAGCCGACTTGCAGTCGCTCCTGTTGAGTGCAGGCACAGTCACGGCGGGCACCGCTGCGGCGGTGGTGCGCGGCAACATGGAGGTGCTGGCTGCGTCGGTGTGCCTTCTCTTTGCCCTGACAATGCAGTTGGGGTGCAATCTTTACTACCACTACCGGATGCTGTCGCGCTCGGAGGTGAAGCGGCGTCATGGCGAGAGTGTGAGTGAAGACCGCGGCCCGCTGGCAAAGCGGGTGCTTCGCGAGGGGAGCTTCGCCTGTCTGGTGATCTCGCTTATGATAGGGCTCACGATCATGACCATGTCGGCCGATTTCTGGTGGACTATCGTGGTGGGCGCAGTGATTTACGGGCTGGTGTATCTGATGACCATCGGGCCGAAGATATACCGCAGTCCCTGGTCGCTGCTCATCACCTTCGTGGTCTTCGGTCCGATAGGAGTGATGGCCACCGGCTTTCTGCAATTCCAGCATGAGGCTGCCCGGTCGCTCTGGAACTCCTACGACTCCTATCCCTGCATCTTCCTCGGCATAGCGATGGGATTTCTGGCATGTTCGCATCATCTGGTGCAGAGCTATTATTATTATGAGATTGATGATAGACGCATCTGGAAGGGGTGTGTGGGTTGCTTCGGCCATAGAGGTGTGCGGGTGCTGGTGCTCCTGATGGGAGTGCTGTCGCTTGCCACTGTGATATGGTCGGTATTCAGTCTCTCCTTCCCCGAGCCGCTTATAGCGGTGATACCGGGCTTCTTAGGGTTTGCTCTCAACACACTTGTGGGCTTCTCTATGCGCCGTTCCGGTGCGGGCGAGCTTCATCATTTAGGATCGCTGACCCGAGTCAATTTCTTTCTCACCGCGCTGCTATTCTTCATAATATGGTGGGCGCTCGGGAGTCCCGACGACTCGATGCGTCTGCTCTTCTGAAGCCCGGAAGACGCTTACTGAGGCGTTATTCACTCTCTTCTCTCTCTCCCTCTCTCTCCCCGACTGAAAAGAAAATCCCCCCAAAATAGTCATAAGATAACAACAAGTTAATCGTAAAAAGTAATTATGAATTATCTGTTTACGTCTGAGTCTGTGTCAGAGGGACATCCCGACAAGGTCTCAGACCAGATTTCGGATGCTCTTCTTGATGAGTTTCTGGCGCATGATCCTGCAAGCCATGTGGCTGTAGAGACACTCTGCACCACAGGCCAGGTGGTAGTGGCCGGCGAGGTGAAATCGGAAGCCTATATCGACGTTCCGGCCGTGACCCGCCATGTGATCAACAATATCGGTTACAACCGGGGGGCGTATCGCTTCGACGGCGACTCCCTGGGGCTGCTCACAGCTATTCACGAGCAGAGCGGCGACATCGACCGCGGTGTAGACCAGGAGGCCTACAAAGAGGTGGCACATAAGGATGAGGCCGACCGTCAGGGTGCCGGCGACCAGGGCATGATGTTTGGTTATGCCGTCGACGAGACATCCAATTACATGCCCCTCACCCTCGACCTCTCGCACATGCTTCTCCGCGAGCTCGCCGACCTGCGTCGCGAGGGAAAAGAGATGACCTACTACCGCAAAGGTAAGCTCACCACATATCTGCGTCCCGACGCCAAGAGCCAGGTGACTGTGGAATATGATTCCGATCATCGCCCGGTGCGCATCCACACCATAGTGATATCCACCCAGCACGACGACTTCATCCAGCCCCTCGACAATACAGCAGAGGCTCAGCGTAAGGCCGATGAAGAGATGCTTGAGATCATCCGTTGCGATGTGGCGCAGGTGCTTCTGCCGCGTGTCAAGGCCAAACTTCCGGCCGAGCTGCAGGCGATGTTTGACGACAAGCTCGTGCTTCACGTCAACCCCACCGGCAAGTTTGTGCTTGGCGGTCCGCATGCCGACACCGGTCTTACAGGGCGTAAGATCATCGTCGACACCTATGGAGGCCGCGGAGCCCACGGTGGTGGTGCATTCTCAGGTAAAGACCCCTCCAAGGTAGACCGCTCGGCAGCCTATGCCTGCCGCCATATCGCCAAGAATCTCGTGGCCGCAGGTGTGGCCGGCGAGGTGCTGGTGCAGGTGGCCTATGCCATCGGTGTGGCCAGTCCGGTGAGTCTCTTCATCAACACCTATGGCACATCGAAAGTGGCCATGAGTGATGCCGAGATAGCAGCCAAGGTAGAGAAGCTCTTCGACATGCGCCCCAAGATGATTGAAGATCGCCTGAAGCTGCGCAATCCTATCTATCTCGAGACAGCCGCCTACGGCCACATGGGTCGTCAGCCTCAGACAGTGACCAAGACCTTCCGCGCCGGCACCAAAGAGGAATTCAGCCGCGAAGTGGAGCTCTTCACATGGGAGAAGCTCGACTATGTGGATGCCGTGCGTGAGGCTTTCGGCCTTTAGAGCGCGTCCCTTAAAGCGAGTTCTTAACTCATCTCCCGCCCGCTCCAGGCGGGGTGGCAGTAAAAACAGCGCCCCCTCGGCATGTTGCCGAGGGGGCGCTTATAGATTTGATTCAGTAAGAGCGCGTTCCATAAAAAATCGCCGCCCCTACGGCCCCGAAATTTCTATGGAGCATCAGGGGAGATGCCGGAGCGCGATAGCATTAGCACGCTCCACAGCTTCCGAGATATGCGAGCAGATATGGTCGGAGCTGATCAGGCGGTCGATTCCAGCCTTGTGGAGAGCTTCCGACACGGTGGGGTTCACACCCGAAAGCACCACCGTGATACCCTCCGCCTGCGAACCCTTGATCAGAATCTCAAGGTTGTGGATACCTGTGGCATCGATAAAGGGCACCTTGCGCATACGGATGATTCTCACCACAGGGCGCTCGGTCATGCGGGTGTTGCGCATCACCTCCTCAAATTTGGTGGCCACACCGAAGAAGAACGGACCATCGATCTCATATACACTCACACCCTTGGTGATATTCAGCACCTCATGGGTAGAGAGGTCGGAGCCCTCGGCGGCATCGAGCTTCTCACCGTAGACGCGCACAGTGGTGTTCTGCATCACGCGCTGCAGGAAGAGCACGATGGCCAGCAGCAGACCCATCTCGATGGCGATGGTAAGGTCGAATATCACAGTGAGCAGGAAGGTCACGATCAGTACCCACACATCGCTCTTGGGCGACTTGAAGATACCCACCACAGTGCGCCATCCGCTCATATTATATGCCACCACAATAAGCACCGCGCCCAGACAGGCCATAGGCACAAGATTGATGAGGGGCATCAGGAAGAGGTAGACCAGCAGCAGCACAAGGGCATGGATCATGCCTGCCACAGGAGTGGCGCCCCCATTGGTGATATTGGTCATGGTGCGGGCTATGGCGCCGGTGACCGGTATGCCTCCGAAGAAAGGCACCGTGATATTGGCTATGCCCTGGCCTATGAGCTCGGTATTGGAATTTGTGCGGGCTCCGGTCACACCATCGGCCACGGTGGCCGAAAGGAGCGACTCGATCGCACCCAGCACCGCGATGGTGAATGCCGAGGGGAGAAGCAGATTGATGCTCTCCATGTTAAGCCCGATCGAATGGGGATGAGGGATATCGGTGGTGAGATTGCGGAAACGCATGCCGATGGTCTCCACCTCGGTGCAATACCCGAACTGGCTGAGCACCCACACGGCCGCCGTCATGATCACGATAGCCAGCAAGGCACCCGGCAGACGCGGCGAGATGCGCGGCGCTCCTATAATCAATCCTATCGACACCAGGCCGATGATGGTGGTGGTAAGGTCGATTGTGCTGAAGTGGCGGAAATACACCCCCCATTTGCTGATGAAATCGCCGGGGAGCTTCTCGTTGATCTCAAGTCCGAAGAAATCGGGCATCTGGGTGGAGAAGATGGTCAGCGCAATGCCCGCGGTGAATCCCACCACGATAGGGTAGGGGATAAACTTGATGACGGTGCCCAGTTTGAAGAGACCCATTATCACCAACAGGCATCCGGCCATAAATGTGGCGATGGCCAGACCCGACAGGCCGTAATTGGAGATGATATTATATACAATCACGATGAAGGCTCCCGTAGGGCCTCCGATCTGCACTGTGTTGCCACCCAGGGCCGACACAAGGAAGCCGCCGATGATGGCGGTGATCAGACCCACCGAAGGGTTCACACCCGAAGCGATGGCAAATGCGATGGCCAGCGGGAGAGCCACAATCCCCACTACTATGCCGGCGATAAGATCCGACTTGAAGCGGGAAAACGAATACTGCTTTAATGTCTGCAAAGATGCCGGCTTGAAATCCAGCGTGTGCATAAAATCCATAATGTTAAACTCTTAAGAGTGAAGATACGTTCTGAAAATCCTCAATTCCGCAGTGCCGCATCGGGTGGCGGCAGGCCATATGCAGCGCCATAGGAGAGGGTGCATGCTGCGGATGCTACTGCCGGGATCAGTCGCCCCGCGAGGGGTGCGGCAGAGGGTGAATATAGTGAAATCGGGACGAAAATTACACACTTTTTTACAAATAGGCCGCAAAGGTACGATTTTTTTATTATCTTTGCAAATCAAACAGACCAAAACTGTTCTCCCAAGGCCAAGAATAGCCACACAGACATATGTCCGGAATCAGTCCGGAAGATAACAATAACCAATAAAGCTAAAACTAATGCAGACACGTTTACTAACTGTAGCCACAGCAATCATCGCTTCGGCATGCGTCATCAACAGCGTGGCCCGAACTCCACAGCCTGTCAACGCTCCTGCTCCCGTACCGGCAGGAATCACGGTAGATCCCGCGCAGGGATTTGTCGACACTTCCAATCCGGCATATCCGGCCGGCGTGTCGAGTATCGGCTTTACCTTCAGCGGTTCGCGCGAGGTGATGCCCAATCCGGCCCGTACAGCCGAGGCTAAACTTTATTACAACGACTTCACCACACCGATAGAGGTGTCGCGAGTGGCTACCGTCGACCAGATGAGCTGGCGCACCGTGGGTGTGCTCTTCAAAGAACGCACCTGGAAATTGGAGGGTCTATATAAAGTGGAAATCCCGGAGGGGATGTTTGTCTATGTAGATGGCACCGATGCCTCGGGCGAACGCACCGGCACCGAACCCACACCGGCCATGACACTTTACTACGAGATATATCGCGGCTACAACATATCGCCCGCATCGGGTCCGGTGGAGCAGCTCGACTATATAGATATCCGATTTCCCGATGCCGATGAGGTGACTGTCAATAACACCATCTCCAATGCCCAATTCTATCTCGACAATAGCGACAACCTCTACAGCATCAGTCATAGCATCGAGGTGGATCCGGCCACCGGAAAGCAGACCATGGTGCGCCTCAAGCTGAGGGGTGCCGATGGCAATGAGGTGACCGCGCCCGGCACTTATGGTGTCAACATCCCGGCCGGGGTATTCTCATTCCGCGTATACGACGACTATGCCGAGGATCCCACCGACTATGTGGAATACACCACCCATGAGATGCTGGCCAAATATGTGGTGACTCGCGGCGAGCAGCCCAAAATCGAGCCTTCGACCGATGATGAGGTGGAGTGGCTGGGCGACTTCCGTCTCTACCTGCCGGATGGTATGAATCTCTGGTTTGTCGACACGATGGGCAAATCCTACCTCTATCAGGTGGATGAGGTGACAGGCGAGATCGACACCACCCGCATCATAGCCCATGCCGTGGCAGATAATTACAAACATGGCGAACCTTACGTGACACTGGGTCTTTATGATCCGGTGAGCTACGATCGTCTCACCAAATTTGTGCCCTCTCCCGGCACATACTGTCTGATTACTTCCCGCTCGCTCCTCTACGGCGAATGGCCTGCCACTTCCAATAGCGATGCCTACAGCGGAGGCTCCGACCCCTACTACTATTACTACCGTGTGGTGGATATCAACAGCGGTGTGGAGTGCCCGGGTGCCTGTGTCGAGGCCGAACAGGATGGTCCGCTCTTCAACCTGCAGGGTGTGAAGGTGGCCGACCGTGCTGCCGATGCGGTTCGCCTGCCCAAGGGTGTATACATCAGTGGCGGCCGGAAGATTATGATCCGATAATCACCTGCTCCAGCGATGGAGCTTTCCCCGACAGCCCGGCCGGGAATCGCGAACAAAAGAGATCCGGCGGTTGTCATAACCACAGAAATGGAAAAGAAAGAATCGCTTTTGATGCCCGAATTGCGCGGGGAGGTGTCGCTGAGAATGCGGCGCCTCTCCGCTGCGATGCAGGGTGCCGGCATGGAGGCTATGCTGATTGCCTCGAATGCCAATCTGTATTACGCCTCGGGACGCATG
Source organism: Muribaculaceae bacterium (assembly GCA_029051525.1). Lineage (GTDB taxonomy): Bacteria > Bacteroidota > Bacteroidia > Bacteroidales > Muribaculaceae > Lepagella. The sequence continues at coordinate 32,105 of JAIDKG010000133.1, read as the reverse complement.
TTCCGCGGCTACGTATATGTAACTGCCGATGGCAAGGTGATCTACTTCGTGGTGCGCCCGGCCGATTTCGAGCCGGACCCCGATATGGTGGTGATCCGCAAGCCGGAGCTTATTCCGGCCGAGCTCGAGCGCCTCGGGCTGCCGATGCCTGCCAATGTGGGGCTCGAACTTGATGTGCTCTCTTACTCTGACACGGAGAGACTGCGCAAGGTATTCGGCACTTCGGAAATGCGCAATGCCTCACCGCTGCTGCGTCAGTGCCGCCAGGTAAAGACGGAGCGTGAGATCTCCATGATGAGAGAGGATGGTGTGCATCAGATGGAGGTATACCGCAAGATCGACCAACTCTACAAGCGCGACATGACCGATGTGGAATTTCAGATTGCCATCGAGCAGTTGCTCCGCAAGGAGGGAAATCTCGGTTTCCTGCGAGTGTCGGGGCCGCTGATGGAGATCAATCTCGGATCGGTAATAGCCGGACCTAATGCCGATGCCCCCGGGCCGTATGAGTTTGCCATGGGTGGCGCCGGCGTGAGCCCCGCTCTGCCCTGCGGAGCCTGCGGCGAAATCATGAGGGTGGGCGAGGCTGTGATGGTAGATGTCAACGGTTGCTTCAATGGTTATCAGACTGATATGACCCGCGTGTGGAGCATCGGCCGGCTGCCCGACCTTGCCTACAAAGCGCATGAATGCTCGCGCCGCATATTGCGCCGGCTCGAGAAGGAGGCGCTGCCGGGCGTAGAGGTGGGTGAACTCTACCGAATGGCCGAGGCTATTGTGGCCGAGGAGGGGCTTGAGGCCTACTTCATGGGTCATCGTCAGCATGCCCCCTTCATAGGTCATGGAGTGGGTATAGAGTTAAATGAGACGCCCCCTGTGACAGGCCGCTGCCGCGACCTTCTCAAAGAGGGAATGACGCTGGCTCTGGAGCCGAAATTCGTACTGCCCGGCGTGGGAGCAGTGGGAGTGGAGAATACCTATGTGGTGCGCCCCTCCGGACTTGAAAATCTCACTCCGGCCCCCGAGGAGATCAGTGATCTGCTCTGACATCCGGTCTCTCGTCGGTCTGCCCGGCCATCACCGGCCGGACTGTGATCAATACAAAATCGCGGGGCGCATCCAATTGCGGTGCGCCCCGCTACAATGCCAATGGAAATTAACAAAGACATCAATCTCAAAGAGCGCCTCACCGCCCCGGCATTCAGTCTGGTAGGCGAGGCCGCCGACTCACTCGGCCGCGAGGCCTATGTGGTGGGCGGATATGTGCGCGACATCTTTCTGAATCGAAAATCGAAGGATGTGGATTTTGTGACCGTAGGAAGCGGTATCGAACTTGCCAAAGCCGTGGCCTCCCTGATTGCTTCGCGCAATGGAGGCCGCAAACCCCGCCTGGCGGTATATGCCAATTATGGCACCGCCCAATTGCATCATCGCGATCTTGAACTGGAATTTGTGGGGGCACGCCGCGAGTCGTACCACCGCGAAAGCCGCAATCCGATAGTAGAGGATGGCACCCTCGACGATGATATGAAGCGCCGCGACTTCACCATCAATGCCATGGCCATATGCGTCAATGGCGACAGATTCGGCCAATTGCTCGACCCCTTCGGCGGTGTGGAGGACCTGCAGCGGCGCACCATCCGCACCCCGCTCGATCCCGACATCACCTTCTCCGACGACCCACTGCGCATGATGCGCGCCATCCGCTTCGCCACGCAGCTGGGGTTCTATATCGAGCCGGTCACCTTCGCAGCCATAAAGCGCAATGCGCAGCGCATAGAAATCATCACCAAAGAGCGCATCAACGACGAATTGGGTAAAATCATGCGGTCGGCGCGACCGTCGGTGGGCTTCAAACTGCTCGACATGGCCGGCCTGCTCCCCCTTATTTTCCCGGAACTCTGCGCCCTCAAGGGGGTGGAGACTCAAGAGGGTCGCGGCCATAAAGACAACTTCCTGCATACACTCAAAGTGCTCGACAATGTGGCTGAAAAGAGCGACGACGAGTGGCTGCGCTGGGCAGCCCTGCTGCATGATATCGCCAAGCCGGTGGTGAAGCGCTACGATCCCCGTCTGGGCTGGACCTTCCATAACCATAACTTCATAGGGGAGAAGATGATACCGCGCATCTTCAGCCGGATGAAACTCCCCATGAACGAGAAGATGAAATTCGTGGCCAAGATGGTAGGACTGCACATGCGTCCGCAGTCGGTGGCCGATGCCGGAGTGAGCGACAGCGGAGTGCGGCGCCTCATCACCGATGCCGGCAACGATCTGGAGTCGCTGATGCTCCTCTGCGAGGCCGACATCACCTCCAAGATACCTGAAAAGGTGAAGCGCCAGCTCGAAGGATTCGCCCGCCTGCGGCGGCGCATGGATGAAATCAATGCCGCCGACGACTACCGCAACTGGAAAAATCCCGTCAACGGCAATGAAATCATGGAGCGATATTCACTCCCCCCCTGCCCGAAAGTGGCCGAATATAAAGAGCTTATCAAAGAGGCTATCTTCGAGGGAGAGATACCCAATGAGCATGATGCCGCTCTGGAATATCTCGACCGCTGGATAGCCGAGCATTCCGAATGAGCGCCGGCGCTGCATGGGCCATGCAGCGAGATCTCATCAGTCACGATGCCCGCATCGTGACTTCTTCGACTCGCAAAATCCACTCAAAAATCGCTGCCCTTACGCCCCCGAAATTTTAAGGAACGCGCTCTAAAATGTTAAAAAATAGTCGGATATTTTGTGTAGCTAACAGAAAATCGCTATCTTTGCCCGATATTAGCACCCGCCTGCAAATGGGCGGGGGCTGCAATACGCGTAATTAATAACAATAACAGCTATAATATCAAGCTTTTAACTAAGTTTTACCTTCAACAATGGCAACATTAGAGAGAATCAGAAGCAAATCAGTGTTCCTGCTGGTGGTGATTTTCGTGGCTCTGCTCGCATTCATTCTGGGCGATGCCATCACCAACGGCCGCAACCTCTTCGGCAGCCACACCACAGTGGCCAAGGTGGGCGGCGACAAGATCGACTATCTTGAATATCAGCAGAAGCGGGAGGAACTCAACCGCCAGCTCGAAGAGGCTCGCCGCCAGAACCCGCAGCAGTATGCCAACTTCGATGTGCAGCAGCTTCCGCAGATGGCCGTCAATCAGCTCATGTCGGAGAAACTCCTTGACGAGGCTGTCAAGAAGATGGGCATCACTGCCTCTCCCGAGATGCTTCGCCGCTATATGATGGAAAATCCGCAGCCCTCTGCCGAGCAGCTGGCTGTAGTGCGTCAGCTCCAGTCGCTCGGTGTGAATGTGACCTCTATGGAGCAGGCTCACTCTGTGATTTTCAATCCCAAGCGCAATAATCTCACCCAGGCTCAGGTAGAGCCCCTGCAGCAGGCATGGCTCCAGCTTGAGAATCAGGCTTCGCGCATCATCGCCCAGCAGACATATATCGGGCTTCTCGGCGGCACAATCCAGGCCAACGACCTCGATAAGAAGGCTCTCTACAATGACTTCATCGATCTGGCCCAGGTGCAGGTGGCATATCGCCCCTACGGTCAGCTCGACGAGAAGGCTTATCCGGTGAGCGATGCCGAAATCAAGCAGGCCTACGACAGCGAGAAGGCACAGTTCAAGGTGAATGAGCCCACTAAGGAGATTTCATTTATCGCTGTGAATATCGCTCCCTCCGATGCCGACCGCAAAGCCTCCACAGCTCTTGCCGAGGCCACTGCCAAGTCGCTCAGAGAGGGTGGCACACTCTCAAAGGAGCTGCGCAAGGAGGGCCTCAACATCGAGAAGCGCACACTCCGCGCCTCCGACCTCCCCGGCGGCCAGCTGCGCACATTCGTGACTCAGGCTGCCCCCGACACAGTGAGCATCGTGACAAACAATATGCGTGGATTCACTGTTGTAAAAATGGGTAAGAAATACACTGAGACTGACTCCGTGATGCTCAACATCGTGAATGTGGCCGGCGCCACACTCCCCAACGATGTGCTGGCACGTCTGAACTCGGGTCTGTCGATCGATTCAGTGGCATCCACATTCTCGGCCGACAGCGTGATGGTGCAGGCCAAGCAGTGGATCACACTCTATGACAACAAGGGTAAGACCGATGCCATCCAGGGCAATCAGCTCGATTCGCTCAAGAATGCCGGTGGCAAATATATCAAACTTCTCTCTACTGCCGATGGTGCAATCCTGGCCCAGCTCGCCAAGCAGGGTGATGCGAAAGAGATCTACGACTATGAGGTAGTGGAGTATGAACTTCACCCCTCGGCTGCCACAGTGAATGCCGCCAATGAGAAGCTTGAGAAATTCCTCGCTGCCAATACCACAGCCGCCAAGCTGCGTGAAAACGCTACCAAGGAGGGCTATAATCTCCAGACATTCGAGCTGACACAGAGCTCAAATGCAGTGCCCCGCATGCAGGGCTACAATATGTATTATCCCGACAGCCGTCAGGTGGTGCGCTGGGCGATGATCGATGGCAAGCCCGGTGAGGTATCGAAGATTTATGAGAGCAAGGAGGCCGCAAGCCCGGCTCTCTATGTGGCCGCAGTGAATAGCGAATATGCCGACTTTGTGCCTGTGACCAATGCTGAGGTGAAGAAATATCTCACCGATAAGGTGCGCCGTTCAAAGGTCGGTGATGCCGAGGTGAAGAAATATCAGCCGAAGGCTACTGATATGGCATCGGTGGCAGCCGCCATGGGTGTGCAGCCGCAGGATCTGGCCCAGTTCCGTTTCTCAGCCCGCTCGGGTGTGAACGACCAGAAGGTGATGGGTCAGATCGCAGGATCGAAGCCCGGCAAGAAGGTGGTGCTCGTGAAGGGCGACGACGGTGTCTACGCCTTCGTGGTGAATGGCAACTCGAAGAGCGACTTCAAGTATGACGATGCCACATATCAGCGCCAGTACCAGCAGCTCTTCAATGCCAACATGGAGCAGATGCTGCGTGGCGCCAAGCAGATCGAAAACAACATCTATAAGTTTGAGGCCGGTGAGTAATCATCGTCTCAGCCTATAACAATTGATGAAGGAATCACTGCCGGAGCAATCCGGATGGTTCTAAGTATATTAATTGATGTTAGAGGTTCGGCAGGAGCAATCCTGTCGGACCTCAGTTTTTTTAGCGGGGTGAGGCTTATTCAGTAGTTGACTTGCACGGTATATCGTAAAAAATTTGTAATTTTGTGGGTTGACATATTATATAGACAGAAATGAAATCGCGTAAACCGATAAATATAGCAGGCAAGCCATTCCCGTTGGTGCCCAAACTGCTGGCCACATCTTTCGGAGTGGGATTCCTTCCGGTGGCTCCCGGCACGTGGGGAGCGTTGCTTGCCATAGTGCTTTGGCTACCATTGTATTTATGGGCCGAGCCACAAATCATATTCTGGGTAACAGCCGGAGCCGCCGTCGTATATGCTGTGGCGGGCACCTGGGCCAGCACAGAATCGGAGAAATACTGGGGTAAAGACCCGGTGGCGGCCTGTGCCGATGAGACGGTAGGCCAGTGGATATCGCTCCTGCCGCTCTCCTACGGAGTGGCGGTGGAGCCGTGGTGGATGATTCCGGTATCGTTGGCACTCTTCCGATTCTTTGATATCTATAAGCCACTTGGCATCCGCTCGATGGAGCGCCTGTCGGGCGGTTATGGCATGATGGCCGATGATATCCTGGCCGGAGTCTACAGCGTGGTGATTCTCGTGGCCATCAATCTATATATTTTACCCTGACAACGACCGGTTTGTATGGCAGAAACAGAAAATAACAAAGATAGAGCAGCCCAGGAGGCGGTGGAGCGCCTTAAGGCGATTGGCGACAAGGTGAAGAATTCGCAGGTCACCGAGAAACTGATACACAGCAACGCCATCGGATTCACATTTCTCCGCTCGGCCGTGTCGAGTCAGGCCGCCTCATGGATGGATATGGGCTTGAGTTTTCTGCTCTTCGCCTGGGCGCATCTCACTCCATTTATCTCCACGGCGCTTGGTGCGGTGGCAGGAGGAGTGCTCAACTGTATCATCAACTATAAATTCACTTTCCATGCCAAGGGCACTCCCTGGCGTGCGGTGGTGGTGAAGTATGCTCTGGTGTGGTGTGGCAGTCTGCTGCTCAATGCGTATGGCACCGAGCTGCTCTATCGGGTGCTCTGCCATATGCCCTGGCTGGAACATCTGGGATTCAAGCCCAACGGTTACTTCGCGGCTGCCCGACTGGCGGTGTCGCTGATGGTGTCGTGGTTCTGGAATTTCCTGTTGCAGAGATATTTTGTGTATCGCCCCACAGGATTTGATCCCTATGCAGTAAGATTTGTGGATGCTGTGACCTTCGGTCATTTCGCCGGCAAGGGGAAATCGGATGGCGACAGTGAAGAGGAGAAGAGTGAGTGAGAGTGACAGCCAATGGCACTCTTGAGAGATGGATCACACCTGAAAGTCGGATTTAATCTGAGAGTGCAATTGAATGTCGAACTGATAATAAATTCAACTGATAATAAATTCAACTGATAAATTCAACTGGCAAAGTTGATATAACTGATCAATGACAGATATAGAGAATATGGACGCTGAGACTTCTGCCGGAATCAAGCAGACTGCCAAACGTATGCGCGATGCGTTGCAGCAGGGGATTTATGTAGTGATTAATCCATTTGTGCGATTGATGATACGCTGCGGTGTGACCCCGAATATGGTGACTACTATCGGTATGTTGGGTAATCTGGCTGCAGCGGTTGTAATGGTGATGGCCGGCTACGAGGCCGGGCAGACCGGAATCATCCCCTATGGCAAGCTTACACTTGCCGGTTTTCTGATCATAGGGTTCTCTCTTTTTGATATGCTCGATGGTCAGGTGGCCCGATTGGGCAATATGACCTCCACGTTCGGGGCAATGTATGACTCGGTGCTCGACCGCTATTGCGAGCTCCTCACTTTAGGAGGCGTGTCCTACTTTTTTCTTATGGCCGGAAATATCTGGGGTGCGCTGGTGACTTATCTTGCTGTGATAGGGTCGCTGATGGTGAGCTATGTGCGTGCCCGAGCCGAGGGACTCGGTCTGGAATGCAAAATCGGATTCATGCAGCGCCCGGAGAGGGTAGTGGTCACAGCCGTGTGCACACTTGGAGCCGGTATCTTGGGAGGCTATGGAGTGGAATGGGCCGATTGGGTGCTCTTCGGCGGCATGGCGGTGATAGCTATATTCGCCAATCTTACGGCTGCCGCCCGTATAGAATACAGCCGTAGGCAGCTGCAGAAGAGCGGCAAGTAAATAAGATAGCGACTCCTGCGACCCGAATAAGGTAGGCGCTCTTACACTCCCCGCGCATCCCTACTTTGGAGTGAAGGGGCTTGTGGGCGCCGCAAGTGGGCCGGATGGAGTATTTGATAAATTAATGACCCCAAAGAACTCGTAATGCAACGAAATGATATAACAGCATCTTCACCATCGGGTGGCTGGCAGAGGGCATCGCTCCGCGAGACGTTGTGGTGCCTCGTGGCGCTGGCGCTCTGGTTTACGGTCACGGTGCTCTTTATCGGCTTCCGCCCCGAGCACGTGGTGCTGGCACTGCTGATAGCGGGGATGTATTTCGCTTTCCCCGCCTCGCGCAGGCTCACGGTGGCGATATTGCCCTTCATAGTGTTTGGCATATCCTACGACTGGATGAATCTCCTTCCCAACTATGAGGTGAATCCGGTGGATGTGGCCGGGCTCTACAATACCGAGAAACTCCTCTTCGGCATCAATGTGGCCGAAGGGGTGCGGCTCACACCCAATGAATTCTGGGCGCACCACACCGGAGCGGCCATGGATTTCATGGCCGGAATATTCTACCTCTGCTGGGTGCCTCTCCCCATTATCTATGGACTTTGGCTCTATTTCAGTGGGCGCCGCGGCCCGTATCTGCATTTCGCCATGGCCTTCCTGCTGGTGAATCTGATAGGATTCGGTCTTTATTATGTGCATCCGGCGGCTCCGCCATGGTATGTTGCGATGCATGGCATGGAGGCTGTGCCCGGCACATCGGGCGAGGTGGCCGGTTTGGGTGCGTTCGACCGTATGACGGGTCTCGGAATCTTCAATGCGCTCTATGCGCGCAATGCCAATGTATTTGCCGCCATGCCGTCGCTGCATTCGGCTTATACGTTTGTGGCCTTTATCTATGCCTGCCGCTCTCGCAGCCCGATTGCATGGAGGGTGCTGCTTGGAGTGGTGACGCTGGGCATTTGGTTTACGGCCGTGTATACTTCGCATCACTATATCCTCGATGTGCTCGGTGGCATAGGCTGCTCGATTGTGGCGGTGCTGCTCTTCGAGGGGGTGCTGATGCGCATAGGTGGCTTCCGCCGCTTTATGGAGAGATATGTGGCATATATCAAGTGAGTGTGTCGCGCTCATGCTCTCTCCGCGTCAATGAAGTGAATATATTTTCTGAAGCATAAGCATATGGAAAATGAGAAATATCCCGGTCTGGTGGTCCGTCCGGAAGTGATTGGCTATGATGATGTGGTGCAGGCTGTGCCGAAGCTGGCCGGGCACCGCCGGCTCGTGGAGCGGGCATTGCATCTGCTGCGTATCGACGAGGTGAATCGAGTGCACTCCACATGGTGCTCCACCCCCGGGCCGGAGTTTGCCCGCCATCTGATTGAGGATGAGTTTAAGACTCCTCTGGTGGTCGATAATGAGGATGTGCTGGCCCGTATGGGTGATGGTGCATTCATCACTGTGAGCAACCACCCCTTCGGGGCGCTCGATGGGATAGCGCTGATCAATCTCGTGACCCGCTATCGGCCGGAATATAAGGTGATGGTGAATATGATATTGGGCAAGATCACAGCGATGAAGCCCAATTTCATAGCAGTCGATGCCTGGCAGACCGACGACCCGGAGAAGCGTAAAGTCTCGGTCAATGGTATCCGGGAGGCTATGCGTATGCTCAAGGAGGGTAAGCCGGTGGGATTCTTCCCGGCCGGAGCCATGAGCAAGACCGACAGGAAGGGTTTTCTGGTGGACCGCGAGTGGCAGCCCACTGTCCTTCAGCTGATAGGCAAGGCTAAGGTGCCGGTGATACCAATCTATTTTCATGGCACCAACCGATGGTTTTTCAATTTCCTCGGGCATGCCTGCTGGCCGCTGCGCTCGGCGCTGCTGCCTCGTGAGCTCTTCTCCAAGAAAGGGAAGCCGATGCATATCAGCGTGGGCCAACCGATTTCGCCCGAGGAGCAGGCCCGATTCGGCAAGGATTATGTAGCGCTGGGAAGGTATCTGCGAGAGAAGACCTATGAGCTTCACACCCTCCCCTTCCCGCAGGGGAAATAAGCGAGTCGGTATAACCGGGGCTCCGGTGCCCCGATAACAGAAAGAAGAGATAAAAATGAACAAGATACCCCTTATAGGTCTTACTGAGAAAGAACTTCAGGATGTGGCCGTGAGTCTCGGCATGCCCCGCTTCGTGGGGCGCCAGATTGCCCAGTGGATTTACCAGAAAGGTGCCACCGGATTTGAAGAGATGGCCAATCTGTCGAAAAAGAACAAGATGCTCCTCGAGGAGCAATATTGTGTGGGGCGTATCGCCCCCACCGCCTCGCAGAAGAGTGTGGACGGCACGGTGAAGTATCTCTTCCCCGTGGCCGGTGGGCGCCAGGTGGAGTCGGTATATATCCCCGACAAGGATCGCGCCACTCTCTGCGTGAGCTCGCAGTCGGGCTGCAAGATGAATTGCTATTTTTGCGCTACCGGCAAGATGGGCTTCAAGTCGCAACTTACCGCCGCCGAGATTATCAATCAGATACTCAGCATCCCTCCGGTGCCGGCCAAGGGAGAGGCACCGATGGCACCGCTGACCAATGTGGTGTTTATGGGTATGGGTGAGCCGCTCGACAATTTCGGAGCCGTGAGCCGTGTGATCGAGATTCTGACCGCCCCCTGGGGATTGGCATGGAGCCCGAAGCGCATCACTGTATCTACGGTGGGGAAGCTCCCGGAGCTGAAAGATCTGTTGGAGAAGACTCAGGTGCATGTGGCCATCAGCGTGCATACTGCCGATTCGCGCGAGCGCGCCTCGATGATGCCGGCGCAGAAGGCCTTCCCGCTGCAGAGCGTGATGCAGCTTCTTTCGGGCTACGACTTCTCGCATCAGCGCCGCCTCTCGCTTGAGTATATCATGTGGAAGGGTGTCAACGACGACATAGCTCATGCCAATCAGCTGATCCGCCTCATCGGCAATCTCGATTGCCGGGTGAACCTGATCCGCTATCATGCCATCGAGGGGATAGATCTGAAGCCTTGCACGGAGGAGAGAATGATAATGTTTCGCAATGTGCTCAACCAGCATGGCATCACTGCCACCATCCGCACCTCGCGCGGCGAGGATATAATGGCGGCATGCGGCATGCTGGCAAATAAGACCAAACACTGATACTGACCATGGAAAAACTTAGAGTAGGCCTCACGCAGGGTGATACCAATGGCGTAGGCCTCGAGGTAGTACTGAAATCAATCATCCCCGAGGGGGTGACCGACTTATATACACCGGTGATATTCGCCAACCGGCGTCTGGTGCAGACCACCCTTCAGGCCATCACCGGCGATAATGTGAAGATACAGCATATCCCTACGGCGGCCGATGCCGTGGATGGGCGCATAAATCTGATGAATATCGGCAATGCTCCGATCGAGCCTACCTATGGGCAGCCCACTCCGGAGAGTGGTGAGGCCGCGCGCCTGTCGCTCGAGGCAGCCGTCAAGGCTCTGACCGATGGTGATATCGATGTGCTGGTCACTGCGCCGCTCTGCAAGAGCGCGGTGCAGAGCGAGGAGTTTGATTTTCCGGGTCATACCGAATATCTCGAAGCCCGTCTGGGCGAGGAGGGGGAGAAGGCCTGTATGATACTCTTCAACGATGAGATGCGAGTGGCATTGCTCACTATTCATCTGCCGGTGGCGAAGGTGAGTGAGGGTGTGCGCGAGGATGTGATTGTAGATACCGTGAAGCGTCTTGACAGCACATTGCGTCGCGATTTTGCCTGTGAGCGTCCGCGCATCGCAGTGCTGGCTCTCAATCCGCATGCCGGCGATGGCGGACTGCTCGGCGATGAGGAGGCGCGAGAGATAATCCCGGCGGTGGCTCGCCTTCAGGAAGAGGGTCTGCTGGCATTCGGACCGTATGCTGCCGATGGATTCTTCGGTGCCGGGCTGTGGCGGGAATTTGATGTGGTGCTGGCCATGTACCATGACCAGGGTCTGGCCCCCTTCAAGACTGTGGCCGGCGCTGAAGGTGTGAATTTTACAGCCGGGCTGGGATATGTGCGCACATCGCCCGATCATGGCACCGCCTTCGACATAGCCGGCAGCATGACAGCCGACCCTACCTCGATGACACAGGCCATCTACCGCGCCATCGATATATACCGCAACCGCGAGCGCTACGATGAAGCTTCGGCCAATCCCCTAAAGATAGCCCCCCAGAAACAATGAACTTCGGAATCATAGCCGCCGGCGAAGGTTCGCGCCTCGCCGGCGAGGGAGTGGCGCTCCCGAAGCCTCTGGTGGAAATCGCCGGTAGGCCGATGCTGGAGCGATTGCTGCGCATCATGGAGGATTGCGGTGCGCGCCGCATTGTGATATGTACCAATGGCTCTATGCCGGAACTTAGCCGGTTTATAGAGAATTTCAAGCCCCGCGAGGGTGTGGAGCTGGTGCGCATCGAGAGGGTGACACCCTCTTCGATGCATACATTCAAGGAGATTTCCACCCATCTGCGTGGTCATGGCCGGTTTATCACCACTACGGTGGATACTATCTTCCGTCCGGAGGATTTCCGCCGCTATGTGGAGGCATGGGAGAATGCGCCGCAGAGTGTGGATGCTCTGATGGCAGTCACTGAATATGTGGAGGATGAGAAACCCCTCTGGGTGGCCACCGATCCGGCCACGGAGCGTGTCGCAGCCTTTCTGGACAGTCATGAGGAGGGTGTGCGCTATGTGTCGGGGGGTATCTATGGCCTCTCCGACAAGGGTGTGGATGTGCTCGATTCCTGCATAGCCCGGGGGCTGAGCCGGATGCGTAATTATCAGCGCGCGCTGGTGGAGGAGGGGCTGGGAGTTTATGCCTGGCCGATGGGGAAGATTCTTGATGTGGATCATGCATCTGATATCGAGGTGGCCAATCAATTCCTGCGGGAAAGCTGTTGCGATTGAATGGGCGCATCAAGAGATGCTTGCCAACACCTGACAAACTTTTACTACTTATCATGCGAAGAATACAGATCGCGGCCATCTCAAGAGCCGGGATATATTCACCCAATCATATAGGCAATGATGCCGCTATTCTGAATGCCACGGTGGAGCAGTTGCGCCGCCGTGGCTGCGAGGTGAAGATTTACAGTGAGGAACAGTTCCAGCAGTCGGATGTGACTGAGGATGTGATACTCAATATGTGCCGCCAGACCTCATCGCTCGAGAAGCTGCAGCGCTTCGAGGAGGAGGGACGACTGGTGATTAATTCCGGGTTTGCCATCGAGAACTGCACCCGCGAGAAGATGACCCGCCTGCTGGTGGCCAATGGTGTGCCTTACCCCGACTCACTGATGGTCGACACCAATACCAATGTGCGGCCATTGCTGGAGCAGGCCGGAATCGACCGTTGCTGGATAAAGCGCGGCGAGTTTCATGCCATGCATAAAGAGGATGTGCATTATTGCCGTCATGCGCAGGAGGCGCAGGAGATACTGCATGAGTTTTTCTACCGTGGCATAAAGCGGGCGGTGATCAATCGCCATCTCGTGGGCGACCTTGTGAAATTCTATGGTCTGGCCGATGGGTCATTCTTCTATTGGTTTTATCCACTGGAGCAGGGTCATTCAAAATTCAGCGATGAGCTGGTGAATGGTATGCCGGAGCATATTGCATTCGATGAGAAGATGCTCAAGCAGGACTGCGAGAAGGCTGCTGCAGTGACCGGTGTGATGATCTATGGTGGCGACTGTATTGTGGATGAGCAGGGGCACTATCAGATTATTGACTTCAACGACTGGCCCAGCTTTGCTCCCTGCCGCATGGAGGCGGCTCCATATATAGCCAAGAGCATCCTTGGTGCAATCAGGGATTGGTGGCGTATGCGCGGTGAGGAGAATATACGCCCGGCCGACCGTACTATGAACCACCGTAGCAGGAAAGGGGGTGATAAATGAGCAGATGGAGCGAGCTGAAGCGTGAATATAAGTCGTCGCTCAAGTCGAGCGACACGGAAGAGACCTTCGACCTCATATTCTATCGCCCGATCGGATTTTTCTGGGCCAAGCTGGCGGCTAAGTTGGGTGTGACCCCCAATGCAATCACCATAGCTTCGATCATACTTGGCATCGGAGCCGGCGCAGCGTTCTATTTCAATAATATATGGATTAATCTGGTGGGGGCGGTGCTGCTGATGTGGGCCGATAGTTTCGACTCGGCCGATGGGCAGTTGGCGCGCATGACTCATCAGTATTCCCGCATTGGGCGTATCCTCGATGGCCTGAGCGGCGACATATGGTTTTTCTGCATCTATCTTGCCATCTGTCTGCGTGAGAATGTGACGAGCGATTTCTTCATGGCTCACTCGTGGGTGATATGGGTGCTCGCCTCAGTGACCGGTGTATTTCACGCCATCCAGGCGGCTATGGCCGATTATTACAGGCAATTTCATCTTTACTTCGTGAAGGGTGAGGATGGGAGCGAGCTGGAGCGGGCCTCGTATCTGTGGGATAAATTTCATGCGTTGTCGTGGCGCCGGGATTTCTGGCAGAAGCTGGTGCTGATGTTCTATACCAATTATACGGTAGGGCAGGAGAAGCGCACCCCTTCGATGCAGCGACTTCGCGCGGCTCTTGCCGAGCACTATGGCAATGGTCCGATTCCGGTGGATTTCCGGGAGCGATTCCGGGCTCTGAGCAAGCCTCTGATGAAATACACAAATATCCTCTCTTTCAATACGCGCTGCTTCGCCCTCTTTGCGGCGATACTCATATTCCGCATGCCGTGGCTCTACTTCGCCTTTGAGCTGGTGGTGCTCAATGTGGTGCTGGTGTATATGATGGTGCGCCATGAGCGCATATGCCACAAGGCGCAGCAATGGCTCAGACAGTAGGAACGCGCTCTAAGAGCGGCCAAATGCAAAAAAAAACTCATTAACCTTATATTCTAACACTTAACTACTTAGAATCATGAAATCTACTTATCTCACAACCATGCTGGCGGCATGCGCTCTCTCGGCCGTATCTCCGGCTCGCGGTGCCGAAGGCTGGCCCTCGCAGCATGAGGGGGTGATGCTTCAGGGATTCTATTGGGATTCATTTGCCGACTCCAAGTGGACCAATCTCGAAGCCCAGGCCGAAGAACTCTCCGACTACTTCAACCTCATCTGGATTCCCAACTCCGGTTATTGCGGAGCCTACAAGAATATGGGGTATATGCCGCAATATTGGTTTACTAATCATAATTCATCGTTCGGCAGTGAGGCTGAGCTGCGGAGTATGATATCCACTTTCCGCGAAAAGGGTACCGGATTTATCGCCGATGTGGTGATCAATCACCGTAATGGTGTGACCAATTGGTATGATTTCCCCGCCGAGGAGTGGAATGGCCGGACCTGGAACATCGGTCTTGACGGCATATGCTGCAATGATGAGATGGCATATGCCGCAGGGCAGCCGAAACCCACCGGCGGCTACGACACCGGTGATAACTTCGACGGTTGCCGCGATCTGGACCACACTAATGCCAATGTGCAGAACAACTGCAAGAACTATTGCAAATTCCTGCTCGACGAACTCGGCTATGTAGGCTTCCGCTATGATATGGTGAAGGGCTACGGCGGCGAGTACAATAAAATCTACAACAATTACTCCAATCCCACCTACAGTGTGGGTGAATATTGGGATGGCCAGTATGATGCCGTCAAGGGATGGATTGAGGCTACCGGCCGCACATCGGCTGCATTCGACTTTCCCTTCAAATATGCACTCAATGAGGCATTTTCCACCGGCGACCTTTCAAAACTCGTGTGGAAGGCCAATGGTACTACCGACCAGCCGGCCGGCATGATTCATTTCGGCTATCCGCGTTATGCAGTGACGTTTGTGGATAATCACGACACCTATCGCGATGGCAGTAAGTTTACGGGCAATGTGCTTGCGGCCAATGCCTTTATGTTGAGCTGTCCGGGCACACCCTGCGTGTTTCTGCAGCATTGGCTCGACAATAAGGAGGCCATCAAACCGATGATTGCCGCCCGTCTGGAGGCCGGTGTGCATAATGAGAGTGCGGTTAAGGTGCTCCGCACGGGCCGCAATGTGTATATGGCCGAGGTGACCGGTAAGTATGGCACAATGGTGGTGAAGATCGGCTCGGAGATGATATCTCCCGAGGGCTATGCCTCGGATGATATCCGCGCTTTCGGCAATGACTATTGCATCTGGGTGAAGAGCAACGGCTCTGGCCCTGTGGATCCGATAGAGCCCGATGATCCGATCGACCCCACCCTTGAGATGACTTTATATTTCGACAACAGCGGCACCGGTTGGGCCACACCTTATATCTACTATTGGCCGGTCTCGAGTCCTGAATATCCGGGCGTGGCCATGAAGGTTTATGATGGCGATATCTGGAGCTATACAGTGCCGGCCGGCACTACGGGTGTGCTCTTCAATGCCGGCGATGGCGATGCGAGCAAGACTGAGGACTTTGCGCCGAAACCTGATTATGTGTATACCCGCACAGGCGCTCAGGGGAATATCAGTGACTATCAGGGAGGGGGACATGGAGGTAATTTCCCGGCCGAGATGTATCTGATCGGCTCGCTGGATGGTGCCGCATGGTCAACTTCTGCTCCGCAGGCTGCCGATAAGGTGGAGAATGGTGTGTATACCTGGAATAAGGTGGTGCTGGTGGCTTCGGCTACCGACAACTATTCCTATTTCTCGTTTGTTACAGCCAAGGGAGCCGATTGGAATGTGGTCAATTCCTCCGACCGCTATGGAGCTGCCACTGCCGATGCGCCTGTGAGTCCGAATGAAGTGGCGCGGGTGGTGAAATTTGCTGCCGGTGTCAATGCCTCGTCGGCCTTCAGCTGGCAGGTAGCTCCCTCGACCTATAGCGTGACGCTTGATCTTAATGATAATGTGCTCCGCATTTCCGACACTACCACAGGAGTGACATCGGTGGCGGCTCTCGATGAGGTGCCCCGCTGGTTCAGTCTGATGGGTGAGCCGGTGGCTGAGCCGCAGGTGGGCGGAGTTTATATCCGTGTGGCCGGTGGCAAGGCAGAGAAAGTGCTTGTGCGCTGAAGTATTAATTGAACCCTGAAACACACACACACCTATGACCGACAGCAGAATGGCAGAGCGATTCCGTGGCATACGCGGAGTGCTCTTCGACTATGGCGGCACCCTCGATTCGGGTGGCGACCATTGGAGTGAAGTGATATGGCGCGGCTGGCAGGATGCCGGCGTGCCGCAGAAGTGGGGCATCTCGAAGGAGGTGTTTCGCGATGCATATGTGCATGCGGAGCGCGAGCTTGCCAAGGTGCGCCACATCCTGCCCGATGATGATTTTCATATGCTTCTGCTCAAGAAGATGCGCATAGAGCTTGGCTGGCTGTCGGAGCATGCCGGATTCCCGGCCTCGGAAATCGAGGAGAAGGCACAGAAGATAGCCGACTATTGCGATGCGCAGGCGCGCAGCCGCATCGAGGAGGCTCGCCCGGTGCTGGCGGCGCTGGCGGCACACTATCCGCTGGTGCTGGTGTCGAATTTCTATGGCAATGTGGAAGCGGTGCTGCGTGCCTACGATGTGAGGAAGTATTTCCGTGATATCGTGGAGAGCGCGGTGGTGGGTGTGCGCAAACCGGATCCGCGCATCTGGACTTTAGGTGTGCGCGCCGTGGGTCACCACCCGGGCGAGGTGCTCGTGGTGGGTGATAGCTATACCAAGGATATCGTGCCGGCTATGGAGGCCGGTTGCCGTGCTGTATGGCTCAAAGGTAAGGGTTGGACCGAAAAGGAGGACCTTCAGGAATACTCCGATATAATAGGCTCGATCTCGGAGCTGATTGGCGATCCTCTGGCCGAGGGGCGACCGTAGGCATGAGGAGCGCACCCTTGCGCGCGGTATCAGGATGTAAGCCCCAAGATGTAAGAGCTCTGGCATAATGCCGCGCCGGGGGCTCAAAATGCATACTCCGGGCGCGGGAGCTTGTTTTAGAAATTTTCACATTTCAAGACTAAATGCAGGCGTATTTAACCTAAATTGGTTAAATACGCCTTTTATTGACATTAATTAACACTTGAAGGGTTCAAATTTTAGTAATAATTTTTTGCAGATTGCAAAAATGGCAGTACTTTTACACCCGATTTCCCGCATTGCCCAATATTGTGGCAGCGATGCGGGAAGAATGACCGACTCCAAGAAATTAACCAACACAAAGATACAATTACTTATATGGCAGAAAAAGCTAAGGCACCCAACGGCAAGCTGGGTGTGATGATTGTAGGACTTGGTGCAGTGAGCACCACATTCATCACAGGTGTAATGATGACTCGCAAGGGTCTGGCTAAGCCTGTGGGTTCGATGACTCAGTACGACAAAATCCGTGTGGGTCGCGGCGCAGACAAGAAATACCTCAAATATAAAGATATTGTGCCCCTGGCAGATCTTAACGACATTGAGTTTGCTGCATGGGACGTATATCCCGCCAATGCCTATGAGTCGGCAATCAATGCCGAGGTGCTCAAGGAGCGCGACATCGAGCCCGTCAAGGATGAGCTCATGAAGATCAAGCCTCTCAAGGCAGCCTTCGACCGCAACTATGCAAAGCGCCTCGACGGCGACAATGTGAAGGATGCCAAGACCCGCTGGGAGATGGTGGAGCAGATCCGCGAGGATATCCGCAAGTTCAAGGAGGAGGCCGGTGTGGAGCGCGTTGTAGTGCTCTGGGCTGCTTCGACCGAGGTTTATGTGCCCATCAACGAGGCTGTGCACTATAAGCTCGAGGATCTCGAGAAGGCCATGAAGGAGAATGATGTGGAGAATATCGCTCCCTCTATGTGCTATGCCTATGCAGCTCTCAAGGAGGGTGCACCCTTCATCATGGGCGCCCCCAACACCACAGTGGATATCCCGGCAATGTGGGAGCTCGCCGAGCAGACCAAGATGCCTATCGCAGGTAAGGACTTCAAGACCGGCCAGACACTGGTTAAATCGGGCTTCGCTCCGATCATCGGCACTCGCTGCCTGGGTCTGAACGGCTGGTTCTCTACCAATATTCTCGGCAACCGCGACGGTCTGGTGCTCGATGAGCCCGCCAACTTCCGCACAAAAGAGGTGTCGAAGCTCTCCACACTGGAGTCGATTCTCGTGCCCGAGGAGCAGCCCGACCTTTATGGCCACGGCAATGATGAGGATACTCAGTACTACCACAAGGTGCGCATCAACTACTATCCCCCGCGCAACGACAACAAGGAGGGCTGGGACAACATCGATATCTTCGGCTGGATGGGCTATCCGATGCAGATCAAGATCAACTTCCTCTGCCGCGACTCAATCCTGGCAGCGCCCCTCTGCCTCGACCTCGTGCTTCTGAGCGACCTCGCCATGCGTGCCGGCCGCTATGGCACACAGCGCTTCCTGAGCTTCTTCCTCAAGAGCCCGCAGCATGACTACACTGAGGATGAGGTGCCCGTAAACCATCTCTTCCAGCAGTATGTGATGCTCAAGAACGCTATCCGCGAGATGGGTGGCTATGAGGCTGATGAGGAAATCGATTGATCCTGATTGGTAAGCAATAATCTGAAATAACAGATATAGTCGGTCTGTCCGGAATGCTCCGGGCAGACCGATTCCGCATAATCAAGAGTTAAATGAGAATAGATATAATTACGGTTTTGCCGGAGATGTTTGAGTCGCCGCTCAATTGCTCGATATTGAAGCGTGCCCGTGATAAGGGACTGGCTGAGATACATGTGCATAATCTCCGAGACTATACGATCAATAAGCACCGCAAGGTGGATGATTATCCTTTCGGTGGCGAGGCAGGGATGGTGATGGGTATTCAGCCGATTGATGCCTGTATTTCGGCTCTGAAAGCTGAGCGCGATTATGATGAGGTGATTTTCATGACCCCTGATGGAGCCCGCTTCGACCAGCCGATGGCCAATTCCCTCTCGTTGCTGAATAATATCATCATCCTCTGCGGGCATTACAAGGGTATCGACTATCGTGTGCGCGAACATTTCATCACGCGTGAGATTTCGATAGGAGACTATGTGCTCACCGGGGGTGAGCTGCCGGCGCTCTGTGTGACCGATGCGCTGGTGCGCCTCATCCCGGGAGTGATCGGAGATGAGCAGTCGGCTCTGTCGGATTCATTTCAGGATAATCTGCTGGCACCGCCGGTGTATACGCGCCCGGCTGAATACAATGGTTGGCGGGTGCCCGATATTCTGCTGAGCGGCCACGAGGCGAAAATAGCGGAGTGGCGCTATGAGCAGGCTTTGGAGCGCACGCGACGCCTGCGGCCTGATCTGCTCGACGAGGAGTAGCGATGGTCGGGGGAGGGAGGGAGAGTATGGAAGTTTATGAGCTGGAAGAATGTGTCGTGGCGGAACAAAATATTGTTAAAATGTAGAATTATAGGTGGTTTGTAGTGTCGTTTTGCCATCTATTTCGTGCAAACCGTCAGGGCTATAAAAAAGTTCACCGGGAGAGGAAAAAAAGTTGAGTTTTTCATGATAGATTTTTGTGGGTGGTGTTATAACATCAAAGGAAGTTAAAAATTAATTTCCACTATAACAACTTAAACCTCCAAGGCTATGTCAGAATCTAATCTCAAACAGCGACTCCTCGGATTGCAGGGCAATCTGCTGAACTTTGCTTATCAGCTTACATCCAACCGCGATGCGGCTCAGGATCTTGTGCAGGACACCACATTGAAGGTGCTCGACAATGAAGAGAAGTATGTCGACAATGTCAACTTCAAGGGATGGGTATTCACCATCATGCGCAATATCTTCATCAACCGCTATCGCCATCAGGTGCGTTGCGCCACAGTGGTGGATACCACCGAAGATCTCTATCATCTCAATCTCTCGCAGGAGAGTGGTCTTGACACTCCGGAAGGCTCATTTGCCGCCCGTGAGATCACCGAGGCCATCAATGGCTTCAGCGATGAATACCGTGTGCCGTTCAGCATGTACATCGCCGGCTATAAATACAGTGAGATTGCAGAGAAGATCTCGCTCCCTCTGGGCACAGTGAAGAGCCGCATCTTCTTCGCCCGCAAGCGCCTGCAGAGCATGCTGAAGGACTACCGCTGATTGCTGGCGGGGCGACCCGTAGATAAGTTATCCATAGACTGACAATAAGCCTACCGATACTCCCGGTCATGGCCCGTCTCCCGGAGGAGATGAGCCATGACCGGGCTGCTTTTGGGGGATTTTAGGAAAAAATTTTTGCAGATAGGCCGATAATCACTAATTTTGTAAATTGCTCATGGTAAGGAGAGGGGGCTTATGGCATCCCGCAGCATCCCGGCTCTCTGTGATGCTACTGCTCCGCGCGCAGCAATGCGGGGAGGAGCGGAGACCATGACACCAACGAATATCTCAACACCGTAATGGGGAAAACGACCAAGAAACTATCATTCTGGATGCGCCGGAAATCGCATATTCCGGTGCTGCTAATAGGCACTCTGGTGGTGCTTCTGCTCTTCTTCAATGAGGAGACGAGCGTGAAGCTTAACATGGAGTATCAGAATCGTATCAATGAGCTTCAGAAGGAGATAAAGCTCAATCAGGATTCAGCGGCCTATTACCGTGCGCGGCGGGAGGCCATTGAGCATGGCACTGCCGATCTGGAGCATGTGGCGCGCGAGCAGTTTCACATGCAGCGCCCCACGGAGGATGTGTATCTTATAAAAGATTGATCATAAGAAATGAAGAAACGCAATAACAAAAAGTCGGCCACAACGGCCGATTCAGCCGGCCTCGCGGCTCGCCGCAAGAAGATGGAGGCTCTGGCCACTTTCGGCTTGATTCTGATAGCCGTGGCTCTGCTGGCTCCTTTCGCCTCTATCCTGAGTGGTGGCTCCGGGATGGTGCATCCGGGAGAGTTTAGCTGGATTTCGGTATATAAATGGGTTTATGCCGCCGGTGCACTGATATTTACGGCTGCCCGCATCGTGAATGTGAATGACCCGAAGGATAGTATGCGTGTGCGCCGTCTGCGCCGCATGGAGTTCTGGGCCGGTATGGCATTCTGTATAGGCGCCTTCTTCTGGTTTTATAATACGCAGATTTATGGTGAGATGAAGTTCAAGGATACTGTGACCTTCTCTCTGGTGGGAGCGATGCTGCAGGTGATATCGAGTTTCATGATTGCCTGGCGCCAGAAGAAGGAGGCTCAGGAATCGTCAAATGAGAAGGGGAAGTGATGAGCTTGGCTAAGGGGTTTGTGGCCATCGATGCCGGAAATACACGGCTGAAGCTCACGTGGTTTGATGCTGCCGGTGAGGAACCGGAAGTGTGGAGCTTCGATGCCTCGGCTCAGGATGAATTGCTGGCGCGTGTGAGCGCCTGCGGTGAGGTGGCCGGAGGTATGGTGAGTGTGGCCAGGGTGGATACGCGTCTGGTAGAGTCGCTTCGCGCGGTGCTGGATGGTGATTTCCTCCCCGTGACTCCCGACACTCCTCTCCCTATAGGTGTGGATTATGATGATCCGCGATGCCTGGGAATCGACAGGAAGGCCACGGCAGTGGCTGCGGCCGCAGAGTGGCCGGATAGCCGCTGCGTGGTGATCGATGCGGGCACGGCTCTGACCTGCGACCTGGTGGCCGCCGGGCGCTTCATGGCAGGGTGCATATCGCCGGGGCTGTCGATGCGTTTCCGCTCGCTGCATGAGCACACGGCTCTGCTGCCTCATCTCACCCCCTCGGCCGGGGAACTGCTCGCCATGAAGGGGGGATTCGGGGGGAGCACTGCCGGCTCGATTATGCATGGAGTGGTGAGAGGGCTGACCGATGAAGTGGCCGGTGCTCTGGCCGAGGCTGCCGCCGGTGCGGCGGCGGGAGAGCCTGTAGTGGCGCTCGTGACCGGGGGGGATGGCGCTGTAGTGGCTGCCGGACTTGAGCGTATGCGCAAGTCGGGATGGATGGCCGGGGCTTTGAAAGATATAGCAATTGTTTACGACCCGCACCTTCTTGCCAAGGGGGTGAGGGCAATATACCGTCATAATGAAGATGAAATTTAAGAATTGCGCATCACTCCTGATGCTTGGGCTGATAGGTGCGGCCGGCATATTGCCGGCGGCAGCCGATGTGACCACCCCCTACTCGATGTATGGCTACGGTGTGCTTGGCGACCGCGCCACATCGATGCAGCGCCAGATGGGCGGCATCGGCTATGCCATGAGTTCAGGACGCCAGATCAATGTGATGAACCCTGCCTCATATGCTGCAATCGACTCTCTGACCTTCCTTTTCGACATGGGCGCCGATGTGACCATGCTATGGAGCAAGGAGGGGAAGCAGAATGATAATTCCACCGGTGGCGGTCTGGATTATGTCACGATGCAGTTCCCGATCACCAAGTTTATGGGTGCCTCGATAGGTATGCTTCCCTATTCTTCGGTGGGATATGCGTTTGGCAATGATATCAAGCATGGTGCTGTGGAGAATCAGGGCACAGGTGGCATAAATATGGCCTATCTGGGACTGGCGGGCACATTCAAGGGTGTGTCGGTAGGTGCCAATATCTCCTATAATTTCGGCAATATCGTCAATGATGTGTATTCCATCCCCTCCAATACGGGTCAGAGCCTTGTGGAGCATGTGATGGAGGTGCGCGATTGGGATATAGTGCTTGGCGCGCAGTATAAGACGCGCGTGAGTGCCTACAACACACTCGGTGTGGGTGTGACCTATTCTCCGGCCAAGTCGCTGCATGGGCGCACCTGGGTCACTATCCAGGCTCTTCAGGCGGAGAGTGTGCCTGATACCGTGGGCTTTCAGCATATGGCCGGTAAATATGGCACCCCGAATAGTTTCGGTGGTGGCGTGAGCTTCAGCCATGAGCGCCAGTCGCGCTGGATGGTGGAGGCCGATGTCACCTATCAGCTCTGGAGCAAGGTGAAATATGATCCGATCTATAGCTCTGCCGATCCGGGGGTGATGGTATTCCAGGGTATGCAGTTTGCCGACCGTATGCGTATAGCGGCCGGTGGCGAATGGGTGCCGAAGCTGCGTGGTAATTATGGCCAGCGCATGGCTTATCGTCTGGGTGCGTATTATTGCGATGACTATCTGAAAATCAATGGCAATCGTGTGCGTGAGATGGGTATCACATGTGGTGTGGGGCTCCACACTCCGCAGGATAAGACCATGATCAATATCGGCTTCGAGTGGAAAAACCGCAAGGCGCATCCGCTGCCGCTCATTACGGAGAATTATTTCAATATCACACTTGGTGTGAATTTCAACGAGCGCTGGTTCTGGCAGCGTAAGATCCGCTGATTCTGATGATGAGGAGCCTGGTGGGTCTGGCGCTGGTGTGTGTGATGGCTACGGCCATCACGAGTTGCCGGGAGGAGACGAAGGTCGATGTGGTCGGAGGTCTTCACCCGGATCGTATGCCCACGATGACCACCCGCAATGTGTCGACCATGATTTCCGATTCGGGAGTGACGCAATACCGCATTGTGGCGCCTCTATGGGAGGTATATGATGAGGGTGATGCGCCGCATTGGCGATTTCCGGAGGGATTGTATCTGCGCAAGTATGATAGGAAATTCCGGGTGATTGCCACTATCGCGGCCGATTCGGCAATATATTTCAAGAATAAGAATCTATGGCGCCTCGACGGACATGTGGAGGTCACCAAGGAGCCGCGTGAGGTGTTTCTTTCTCAGCAGGTGTTCTGGGATCAGAATAAAGGGATTGTCTATGGCGATTCCTTTATCCATATAGAGAATGCCACGCATATGATGGAGGGTTATGGATTCCGAGCGAAGCAGGACTTTACGGAATACAGCATCAATCATCCTATGGGCATCTTTCCGGCAGAGCGCGATAACCTGAAGGGTGGCTCGCAGGCTGGGGCACAGCCGCAGCGTGTGGCTCCGGCTCCGGCTTCATCGGCGGCGATGGCATCGGTGCCGGCACCTCGGTCAGAGTCTTGGCATGAGACGGAAGCTCGGCCGGAGTCTTCGCGCAATTCGGTTGTGCCTCCGGGGATGGCTGCGCCGTCGGCTCCGGTGAGCCGCACCACCATGACAGAATAAAGCATTATAAAAAATACATATGGGTATAACATCCGCGATAATCATCACACTGGTGGCAGTGCTTTTCTCAGCTCTCTTTTCGGGAAGCGAGATAGCCTATGTGCAGTCGAATAAGGTTAGAATGGAGATCGATGCCAGCGACGGAGGAGTGATCAATGGCATCATACGCCGCTTTTCGCGCCATGAGGATATGTTTATCTCCTCGCTTCTGGTGGGCAATAATATTGTGCTCGTAATCTATGGTATCACATTTTCGATTCTGGTCAATCCTCTGTTGGAGCGCTGGTTGCAGAATGAGGCGCTGGTGCTGGTGGCCAATACCGTGATCTCGACGGGAGTGATTCTGATAGCGGGTGAGTTTGTGCCGAAGACAGCATTCCGCATCAATCCTAACATGGCCATGCGCCTGGTGGCTCTCCCGCTCTATCTGATATATATCGCTCTCTATCCGATCACTCTTCTCATATCGGCTATCTCGCATGGACTGATGCGCCTCTTCAATATCGAGGCGGAGTCGGTGACGACGACTGCTCTCACCATGGAGCAGCTCGATGATTATATCGAGGAGACTCTCGATGCTCAGCCTGCGCAGCAGGTGGTCGACAATGAGGTGAAAATCTTTCGCAATGCGATGGATTTCAAGGATACCACCATCGGCGATTGCATGATACCGCGCAATGAGATAGTGGCGGTGGGTATCGATCGCACCACGCGGCAGGAACTGGTCAAGAAGTTTATCGCCACCGGTCTGTCGAAGATTGTGGTATATAAGGAGGATATCGATGATGTGGTGGGATATATCCACGTGTCGGAACTTTTCAATACCGAGGCCGATTGGACCAAGTGCCTAAAGCCGGTCATATTCACCCCCGAGACGATGCTGGCCAATAAGATGATGCGGCGCATGCTCACCGAGAAGCGTTCGCTCACGATTGTGGTCGATGAGTTTGGAGGCACCGCCGGTCTGGTCACTCTCGAGGATCTGGTGGAGGAGATATTCGGTGATATCGAGGATGAGCATGACAAGGATCGGCATATGGCCCGCGAACTCGGACCGGGCCACTATGAAGTGAGCGGTCGGGCGGAAATCGATACCCTCAATGAGCTACTTCACACCGATATCCCCGAGAGCGACGACTACCACACTGTGGCCGGGCTGCTTCTCACGCGCCTCGAATCGATGCCGGTGATAGGGGAGGAGTATGAAATCGACGGTATGAAGCTGAAGGTAGTCAAGATGACGGCCAGCAAGATTCAGCTCGTGGATATCCGGCTCCCGGATGCAGATGATAAGAGCGCGCTCTAAAGAGCTACTAAATCATTAAATGAGGTCTAAAAAGCTCTAAAAAACTACTGAAAATTTGATAAAATCGCGAAAAGTGATTAAATTTGTAGTTGAGTCAGTAGATTATTGTCTGATTTGATAGGCAAGTGACGTGACACTCAGTCATTTGCCACAATGACGACCTCCTGAGGCGGCGAGGTGCTGAACTCACCGCCACTGCGCAGTATCGGGCTGACCCCACTTTTAGCAGGTTTTATAAAAAATGAACAACAAGCCTACTTTCAAAAACTCCGTTCTTGGAATTCAGGGTAATCTGATGTCGTTCGCGATGAAGCTTACACTGAATAAGGATGAAGCACATGACCTTGTGCAGGATACCACCTTGAAGGCGCTCAACAACGAAGATAAGTTTGCTGAAGACACCAATTTCAAGGGATGGATGCTGACCATCATGCGCAATATCTTTATCAACAACTATCGGAAATCGGCACGCGAGAACACGATGGTCGACACCAGTGTGGACCTCTATCACATATCGAATGCCACCGATAATTCGCAGTCCACACCCGACGGAGCTCATACTTGCAACGAAATCTCCGCGCTGATTGCCCAATTTCCGGCCGACTACCGCGAACCTTTCAACATGCACATCGCAGGCTACAAGTATGAAGAGATCGCGGATAAACTCGGCATGCCGCTGGGCACCGTGAAGGCACGCATCTTCAACACGCGCAAGAAACTACGCGAACTATTGAAAGACTATCGGGATTAATTCTCCACTATCGACGATTTGGATCATCGGTGATTTGACGCAAGTTTTAAAATCGACAATTTAGATATTCGACAACAGAAAATTATTCAGAAACATCATTCAATATACCTCTAAACAATCCGCCGGACTTCAGCAACCGGCGGTTTTGCTTTTTTTATAGGTAAGGGGATTGATTACCCTATCATTTTTTATTAACTTTGCAGTCGAAAAGGCTCATGCACCGCGCATCTCCGGGTCAAAAGAATCTTAGCTCGGATTACTCCGGGCTAAGAGTGTATGTGCCGCCTGATGAGATGGAGGTGCAAAAAAATGAGTGTAATAAAGCTGAACCATAGCTTTTGAAGACGCGTTATAGACGGCTGGGATACATATCATTGCTCCGTGCAAGCGGATAGAGTGGTGTTGATGCCGCAGTCGGTAACTCCGAGAATAAGATTTCCACATAGATAATGAAAATGAGACGTATTTTACTGTCGCTATTCATGGTGGTGAGCCTGCTTGCCGCCGCCATGACCGACGACCAGGTGATCGCCTACATCAAGAGTGCGGCCGCTGCCGGCAAAACCGATCAGCAGATTGGTGAGGAACTTATGGCCAAGGGTGTCACACCCGAACAGGCCGAGCGCATCAAGATGCGCCTCGAGCAGACTTCCACTGCCGAGCGCGATGTGACCGACCAGAAAGTGGGCGCTTCGCGCGTGGAGCGCCGCCATAATGCAGCCAATGATGTGAGCGACCAGACCGTCGACGCCATCGGCCGAGAGGTGGATAAGGGGCGCGATAATACAGTGTCGGCTCGCCAGATTTATGGCCATGAGGTGTTTAATGCCCGCGCTCTGACTTTTGAGCCGAGCGATAATCTGGCCACTCCTCAGAATTACCGGCTTGGTCCCGGCGATGAGGTGGTGATCGACCTTTGGGGCACCTCGGAAGACCATCTGCGCCAGACCATCTCACCCGAGGGTAGCATCATGATCTCGCAGGTGGGCCCGGTATATCTCAATGGCCTGACTATCGCCGATGCCAATAAGCATATCAAGAGTATCTTCGCCCGTAAGTATGCAGGTATGGATGATGCAGAGACCGAGGTGCAGGTCACTCTCGGCCAGGTGCGCTCTATCCAGATTGATATCCTCGGCGAGGTGGCCACTCCGGGCACATTCCGCATGTCGCCCTTCTCGACCGTATTCCATGCCCTCTATCGCGCCGGCGGTATCCGTGATATCGGTACGCTGCGTAATATTCAGGTGCTCCGCAATGGTCGTAAGATAGCCGGTATCGATATATATGAATATCTCTTCGATGGTAAGACCTCGGGCAATATTCGCCTGCAGGAGGGTGATGTGATCATCGTGCCCCCCTATGATCAGCTGGTGAGCATCGATGGCAATGTGAAGCGCCCCATGTATTATGAAATCAAACCGGATGAGACTATCGCCGACCTGCTGCAGTATGCCGGCGGTTTCACCGGCGAGGCTTATTCCGGGATGGTGCGTCTGGCTCGTCTGTCGGGCACTGAGAATGAGCTGTATAACATCGACCGCGGTGAGTTTGAGAGCTATCGCCTGAAGGATGGCGATATCATCACCGTAGGCACAATCCTGGATCGCTATGCCAATCGCGTGGAGCTGAAGGGTGCCGTGTATCGTCCCGGCATGTTTGCCATTGGCGATGATTTGACTACCGTGGGTCAGCTCGTGCGCAAGGCTGATGGCCTGACTGAAGATGCCTATGCCGACCGAGTGCTCCTCTACCGCGAAGGTCCCGAGCTGCAGCTTGAGATTCTCTCGCTCGATCTGAAGGGTATCCTTAATGGCACGGTGGCCGATGTGCCGCTGCAGCGCAATGATGTGCTGGTGATCTCCAGTATCCATGAGCTGCAGAGCCGCGGATCGCTCTCTATTGGCGGCCTGGTGGCACGTCCGGGCACCTATCCTTTTGCCGACAATACCACTCTTGAGGATCTCATCCTTCAGGCCGGTGGCCTGCTGGAGGGTGCGTCGACCGCCCGTGTAGAGGTGGCTCGCCGAGTGGTGAATCCCACTTCTCTGACTCAGACTCAGCGTCTGGCCGATATCTATACCCTTTCGATCGAGAATGGTCTTGCCGTGGGTGAGGGTCAGGGTTTCATCCTGATGCCCTACGACCATGTCACCGTGCGCACCAGTCCCGGTTATGGCGAGCAGCGTCATGTTTCGATCGGTGGAGAGGTGCTCTTCGCAGGTGGCTACACTCTTGAGAAGCGCAATGAGCGCATTTCGGATGTGGTGCGCCGCGCAGGTGGTATCCTGGATGGTGCATATGTGCGTGGAGCGCATATGACTCGTAGACTGTCGGATGATGAATATACAGCCCGTCAGGAGGCATTGCGTCTTGCAATTGCCAATAGCAATGCGAATGTGGGCGACTCAATCGCATTGAGTAAGATTGACGTATCTCGCTCATATAATGTAGGTATCGACCTTGAGAAGGCAATCGCTTATCCCGGATCGCATTATGACCTGGTGCTCCAGCCGGGCGATGCCATATTCGTGCCTGAACAGCAGAGTATAGTAAAGATTTCGGGTGATGTGATGTTCCCGAATGCCGTGGTCTACGAGCCCGGTAAAAAACTCGACTATTATGTAAATATGGCAGGCGGTTATGGTCAGACTGCCCGTAAGAACAAGGCTTATATAGTATATCTCAACGGCACGGTGGCCAAAGCGAAGCGCAGCACACCAATCGAACCCGGCTGTACGATTATAATCCCGTCTAAGCCACATCGACCGGGAACCAACTGGGAGAAGGTATTGGCATTTGCCACCAGCTTCTCGTCGGTTGCGGCACTGGCAGCCACTATCACCAATATCGTCAAATAGTAGTATAGCATAACCCCCGGCGGCATCCGCGCCGGTCGGCCGTCACGAGCGGGCCGGCGCCGGATGTCACCGCCACATAGCTTATAGCAATGGCAGAAGAGAATCTCAAGGATATCCGCGATAATAATGATGATGAAGGGACGATCGACCTTCTCGAAATAGCCTCCAATCTGTGGGATCATCGCCGCAAACTGATCAAATGGAGCATATGCGGCGCTGTGATTGGTCTGATAGTGGCATTCAGCATTCCGCGCGAATACACCACATCGGTCAAGCTCGCTCCGGAGGTAAACGACAATAAGGCCACCGGCGGCAGCATGGCGGCTCTCGCATCGATGGCCGGAATGGCAACATTCTCTGGTGGTGCCGATGCGGTCTACCCGATGCTTTACCCTGATGTGGTAAGCTCTGTACCCTTTATTACAAGTCTCTTTGATGTTGAGGTACAGACCAAGGAGGATGGCCGTAAGATGACAGTGCAGCAGTTTATGGAGGAGGAGACGTCGTCCCCCTGGTGGAGTGTCATCATATCGGCTCCCTTCAAGTTGATCGGTCTTCTCCTGCCTCAGGAGGAGGAAGACCCCAATCATCATCTTGATAATTTCCAGCTCACCAAGAGTGAGAATGATCTGGTGAAGGAACTGACAGACCGCATCACAGCCAGTGTGGATGCAAAGACCTCTGTGGTGACGGTCGATGTCTCGATGCAGGATCCGTTGGTGTCGGGCATTCTGGCCGATACGGTCGTAAACCGTCTGAAAGAATTCGTCTCCAACTATCGTACCAATAAGGCACGTAACGATCTGGAGTATGCAGAGACTCTGAAAGATGAGGCTCAGGCAGCCTATTATAAGGCGCAGCAGCATCTGGCCAATTATCTGGACCGCAATCAGGGTATCGTGTTCCGTTCGGCGCAGGTGGAGCGTGAGCGTCTGGAGAATGAGACGGCTCTTGCCTTCAATCTCTATAACAGCACCTGTCAGCAGGTGCAGCGCGCGCAGGCCAAGGTGCAGGAGGATATGCCGGTTTATGCGGTGATTACACCCCCGACGGTGCCTGTTAAACCTTCGAAGCCTCGTAAGGCACTGATTCTGATAGGTTTCACTTTCCTGGCTTTCATATCCTGCGCGGTGTGGATCCAGTTCCTGCAGCCGATGATAGCCGAGCATAAGGCATCGAAGGCCGGTCGGCAAGGAGCACTCTCTGCAGCCGACGTGAAGCAAATCTCTGCCGATGACAATAAGGAGTGAATCTCACCTTATTTCCGCGATTTTTATGACAAAGATGGATTATAGGAAATATTTGATTGCAGCGCTGGCGATGCTTTTGGGCATCGGTGGCGCTGTGGCGCAGACTGACGGTATGTCGTTTGGTGCACTCGATGTGGTGATGGCCACAGCTCCGGAGCAGAAGTCGGCAACCGAGATGGCCGATGTGCTGGCGATGGTGGCCTCGGCTCGCACTCCCGAGATGCGTCGCGGCGCACTCGATTTTATCAGCAAGAGCGCGACGCAGGCTGATTTTAATGCATCGGGCCTTTTTGAATCTTTTTCGGGAGCGAAAGGGAGCAGCGCAAAGTGGACCGGTGAGATGCTCTCAGCTCCTACATGGGGTAAGATCACCTCGAAGTTTGGCTTCCGACCTAAATTCGGCAGAATGCATAAGGGTATCGATATCGCGATGACGGTGGGTGATACGGTATGTGTGCCATTGCCGGGGGTCGTGGATCGCATCAGCTATGAAGCGGCCGGATATGGCCATTACGTGGTGGTGAAACATGACAACGGACTCGAAACCCGCTATGCCCACCTAAGTGGCACACTCGTCAATCCCGGCGAGAGAGTCATTGCCAATCAGCCGATAGCCTTGAGCGGCAATACCGGCAATTCCACCGGACCGCACCTCCATTTTGAGACCCGGGTGATGGGCTCGGCTATTGATCCGCTCACTGTATTCGATTTTGCAGGGGGAATGATGACCCCCAAGGTGAGAGTGCAGTCAGCTCCGGTCGATGTGAAGAAGGTCACGGTAGGGGCTTTGGCCGGTGTGGCAGCGAAGGGTATCCCGGGAAGATCGCTCGAAGAGAAGCGCACATATGTGGTGAAGTCAGGTGATACACTCGAGCGTATAGCTGCGCGGGCCGGAGTGAGTGTGGCGGATATCTGCCGACTCAACGGATTCACGGCCGCAGATCCCCTTCAGCCGGGGAGTATGATTCGTTTGCGCAGATGAGAGCCAAGGCTCTTTCAATTTTTTGCAGATTTCCCCTTTTCTTATAAAAGCAGGAGGATGCCCGGCCGGGCATCCTCCTGCTTTTATAAGAAATTTTGCGTTCGTAACCGATTTTTTGCGGGGTAGGGGAGGGGAGTGGAGGCGGTTTTGTGGGTCGGAAGTCGTTATTTTTGCAGTTGCTCTCTCATTTTTATGGCGCGTAAGCGCGAATTTGGAGAAAGAAATCGCTATCGGCGCACTCTTACACGCACCGGCTGAAGCGATTTTTCGCGATTTTTCAGAAGTCGGACTGCAAAAAATGAGGTGCTGAGAAGAAAAGTTAGGGGCAAAAGAGCAGAAGTGATGTCGTAGAGCATAGTTTTAGAAAACGTGATTTACATTTGTTAACACTTATTTACATAATTTTATCTCGCACATTTTCAGCGCGTTATTACTACTAAAACAAACAAATCGCGTATTTGTTCAAAAAAAACTTGCACACGGCAGATTTTTGTACTAACTTTGCAATCGCAAACGGGAAACGCCCCAAGCCAATCGCCGAAAGGCTGACCCGAATGAACGAACAATGACAAAGATGCCACAGGAAAGAGAGACAAACGAAAGCTCTACCGATAAGGTGTAAAACCAAGGAACAAGAGA
>JAIDKG010000132.1 GCA_029051525.1 Muribaculaceae bacterium | reverse complement strand
CCCCGGCAGCCCCACCTCTCCTCCCCGAGCCGCCCATACCCGCCTGGTCTCGCGCCGGAGCGCAAGCGAACGGAAGCCCGGCAGGCCTCCCCAAGCCCTAACCACAGCAATATCAGAATCTGACAGAATCTCCGGCGCCGCCGGCCGCAATATCCGGCCGGCGGCGCTGTCATCATGACATCACTATGCAATCCGAAGCCCCGGCAAAGAATATGCCAAGGAATATGTAGTGGAAATTTGCATATCTGAATCCTCTTCACTATCTTTGCAGAGCGAGAGCCAAGCCCCACGCCTGCGCTCCCATTCCCATAAAGTGATTATGCAGAACCAACCCTCCGAAATCCAGCTACTGCGCAGCCAGCTCACGGACTTCCTCCATGCCAACCACCTGCGCAAGACCCCCGAACGCTACGCCATCCTCGAGAAGGCCGTAGAGCTCTCCGCACATTTCGGAGTAGACCAGCTCTACAATGCGATGGAGGCCGCCGGCTACCATGTGAGCCGTGCCACCGTCTACAATACCCTCGAGCTGCTCTGTGAGGCCGGCATCCTCAACCGCCACCTGTTCGCCACCAATCAGGCGAGATATGAAGTGGCCAGAGGGTCGCACCTACATCTGATATGCAGAAAATGCGGCGCGATACGCGAAATCGACGAACCTGATCTCACCTCCCGTCTCCTCACAGAGAAATATGGTTCTTTCACTCCGGAATACTCCTCGACAATAGTCTACGGCATCTGCGCCGACTGCCAGGCCAAAAGCCGCTGAATCCTCTCCTCTCAATAACCCGACAATTCAACAATACCTTAAAACATAACCCTTAAATCATCAATCTAACACCATGGCAAGAGTTAAGCCTTTCAAGGGGGTACGCCCTCCGAAAAATCTCGTTGAAAAAGTGGCTTCACGCCCTTACGACGTTCTCAACTCCGAAGAGGCCCGCGCTGAGGCCGAAGGCAATGAGATGTCGCTCTATCACATCATCAAACCTGAAATCGACTTCGAGCCCGGCACTGATGAGCACGACCCCAAAGTCTACGAGCGCGCAGTGGAGAATTTCCACAACTTCCAGCGCCAGGGTTGGCTCGTGGAGGATGAGAAGGAGAAATACTATATCTACGCCCAGACAATGGACGGCCGCACTCAGTATGGCTTCGTAGTAGCCGCCTGGGTCAACGACTATATGGAGGGCCGAATCAAAAAGCATGAGCTCACCCGCCGCGACAAGGAGGAGGACCGCATGAAGCATGTGCGCGTCAACAACGCCAACATCGAGCCGGTATTCTTCGCTTTCCCCGACAATGAGGCTCTCGAGGAGATCATCCGCACCGTGACTGCCGGCACTCCCGAGTATGACTTCGTGGCCCCCGACGGATTCGGCCATACCCTCTGGGTAATCGACGATGAGGCGACTATCGCACGCATCTCGGAGGAATTTGAGAAAATCCCCAACCTCTATATCGCCGACGGCCATCACCGTTCGGCTGCCGCAGCCCTCGTGGGCGATGAGAAGGCCCGCAACAACCCCAATCACCGTGGCGACGAGGAGTACAACTACTTCATGGCCGTGGCATTCCCCGCTTCTCACCTGAAGATTATCGACTACAACCGCGTGGTGCGCGACCTGAACGGTCTTTCAGAGCAGGAATTCCTCGACCGTCTGGCCGAGAATTTCATCGTGGAGGAGAAGGGTGAGGCTGTATATCACCCCACCGGGCTCCACAACTTCGCCCTCTATCTGGGCGGCAAGTGGTATTCACTCACTGCCAAGGAGGGCACCTACAATGACCAGGACCCGATCGGTGTGCTCGACGTGACTGTATCGTCCGACCTCATCCTGCGCGACATCCTCGGCATCACCGACCTGCGCTCCGACAAGCGCATCGACTTCGTGGGCGGTATCCGCGGCCTCGAGGAACTGAAGCGCCGTGTGGATTCAGGCGAGATGAAGATGGCCCTCGCTCTCTATCCCGTGACTATGGACCAGCTCATCAACATCGCCGATACCGGCAATATCATGCCCCCGAAGACCACATGGTTTGAGCCCAAACTCCGCTCCGGCCTCGTGATCCACAAACTCGATTGATAGATACCCCGGCTCCGGCGCCCCGCACAACGGAGCGCGCTGAGCCGCTCTAAACGACCACCGATCACTCTCCTCCCCCGGCCTACCGACCCCGGGGGAGGAGGGAATCGGTAAATATAATCACCATGGCCTCGCGCCACGGTTAATTCTATTCTTATGGCTTCCCCCATAAAGTCAAAATATATGAAGGCCATCGCCCACCTCGGTGCTTTCCTCACGGCATCAGCCTGGGGCGCATCATTCCTCTGCACCAAGGTGCTGATGATAGATGGAGGGTTTACCCCGGTGGAAATGTATGTCTACCGTTTCGCCATGGCCTACCTCCTGCTGCTCCTCTTTACATTCCGCAAGATTTTCTCCAACAACTGGCGCGATGAATGCCTGTTTCTGCTCTGTGGCGTATGCGCGGGTTCGCTATATTTCATTACCGAAAACTATGCGCTGCAGAACACATCCACGGCCAATGTGTCGCTGCTCGGCTCAATATCCCCTCTCTTCACGGCCGCTATTATGGCGCTGGTGTTTCGCACTAAGGTGGGGGCCGGCGTGGTGATCGGCTCGGTGGTAGCCTTCATCGGTGTGACCTGCGTGATATTCAGCGGCGGCGATGGATTCGTGATCAAACCCACAGGCGACCTGCTGGCTCTCTCTGCCTCTCTGAGCTGGGCAATTTATTCTATTGCCGTCAAGCGACTTATACCCATCTATTCCGGTCTCTTCATCACCCGCAAACTCTTCTTCTACGGTGTAATCACAGCCCTGCCTCTCCTCTTCTGGCATCAGGTTGCCACTCATGAGCCGTATCATCTGGCGCTACTTTTCGACTTCTCGAAACCGCAGCTGGGACTGAATTTCCTATTCCTCGTGGTGTTCTGCTCGCTGTTGGCCTATCTGATATGGAATGAGGTGATGCGTGTGCTCGGCCCGGTGGCCACCAACAATTACCTCTATCTCCAGCCTCTGGTGACTATGATCGCGGCATATTTCGTGCTCGGCGAACAGATATATCCCCTCGGTTATGCCGGATGCGCTTTCATCATCGGCGGTCTCGTACTGGCCGACAAACTGAAGTTCTCCGCGCGCAGGAATCAGCTGAGGAAGGTCTGACCCACGGCCAGGGGGGGGGGGGGGGGGGGGGGGGGGGGGGGGGGGGGGGGGGGGGGGGGGGG
>JAIDKG010000131.1 GCA_029051525.1 Muribaculaceae bacterium | reverse complement strand
GGCGATTGGGTCGGACTGGTCAGACAGGTCGGACTGGTCGGACTGGTCAGGCCGGTCGGGCCGGTCGGGGTATTTACTTGCCGAGGCAGTGGAGGTAGCTGGTTATTGTCTCGCGGATGCCGAGGTAGAGGGCTTCGCAGATCAGGGCGTGGCCGATGCTTACCTCGTCGAGGTGGGGCACATGGCGGTGGAAGTATTCCAGATTGTGGAGGCTGAGGTCGTGGCCGGCGTTGAGGCCGAGTCCGGCCTCGTGGGCTGCCCGGGCAGCTTCGATGAAGGGGGCCACGGCTGCGGCCGGATCGGTGGGATAGAGGTCGGCGTAGGGTTTGGTGTATAGCTCCACACGGTCGGCCCCGGCTTGGGCTGCGGCCCGAACCTGCACGGGATCGGCGGCTACGAAGATTGAACTGCGTATGCCTGCGCGGCGCAGACGGTCGCAGACCTCCTTGAGGAAATCGAGATTGGCCACTACATCCCATCCGGCATCGGATGTGAGCTGCCCCGGCTTGTCGGGCACGAGAGTGGCCTGGGCGGGATGGGCCTCCTCTACGAGCTGCAGGAAGTCGGGGGATGGGTAGCCCTCGATATTGAATTCGGTAGTGACAATATCTTTGAGCTGTGCCACATCTGAGCGGCGGATGTGGCGCTCGTCGGGACGCGGATGCACTGTGATGCCTTCGGCTCCGAAGGCTTCGCAGTCGATAGCGAATTTCACCACATCGGGGTTGTTCTCGCCACGCGCGTTGCGCAGGGTGGCCACTTTGTTGATGTTGACGCTAAGGCGTGTCATGAATTGCTTTAGTTATAAAAAATTCAAGGTGGTTTGGGATATTTGGCACAATATTTGTAACTTCGTATCCTGAAACCTATTCTCTCCCTTATCCGTTTATAGGATATAACGGGGGCTATTGCTCCCCTGCGGGGAGTCTTCAAATTGCAAAACTAATAAAAAATCCTGATAATCCCCCTATCTCAGCCCAATTTTCCACCACGGCAGGGAGTGAGCGGGATGTGATGCAGCCTCAGGGCGACATCGGATTATTAATCCCCCGGTTTCAACAATTATGGCGCCCTGTGGTTTACGCCCGGGTGAGGAAATTTTAAAAAAAACCGGAGGTATCCGGGATTCCAACAGATACCGGATAGTATAGAAAGGAGATATAGATTATGACAGCCAAAGACGTGATATCGACACATGAGAATCTACCCCCTCTGAAGAGTGTGGATTCCGGCATGCCGCTATTGGAGGTGCTCCCCCATCTGCTGGATGCCCCCGGACGCCTGCTGGGTGTCAGCGAGGAGGGGAAGATTGTGGGAGTGATCGATGAGGTATCGCTCCTCGAGGGATTGGGGCGGATGATTGCTCCGCGTGATGACAGCTCGGTGCTTGTGGTGGAGTCGGCTCCGCAGGATTACAGCGCGTCGCTGCTGGCGCGTGCCGTGGAGGATGTGGATGCCCATCTTGTGGATCTCATATCGCATCCGGCTGCCGACGGGAAGCTGCATGTCACACTGCGTGTGCGCACCACCGACCCTACGCAGGCGGCCATGAGCCTGGAGCGCTATGGCTATCATGTGGTGGAGTCTACCCGTGGAAATGAGGCCAATGCCTCGATTCTGGCCGAGCGTCTGGCTTCGCTTCAGGCGCTGATGAATGTGTGAGGCCGATTCTTGTTTTTTGGGAAAAAAGTTGCGGGGAGGTTCCGGAATCCGGAGCCTCCCCGCTTGATTGTAGGAGATTGGATATTTAGGGGATTACTTGTCGTAGCGTGCGAAGTCGGCCTTGAGCATATCGCCTGTCTCGATAAATGCCTGATGCAGGGCGAAGCATGCGTAGAGGTTGTTGGGGGTATGGCCGCCATTCTTCTCGGCGAGTTTCACATAGTCCCAGAGGAGTTCGCGATAGGCGGGGTGTGCACAGTTCTCGATGATGGTTTGTGCGCGCTGGCGCGGGTCTTTGCCGCGGAGGTCGGCCACACCCTGCTCGGTGACGAGAATCTTGACGGAGTGCTCGCTGTGGTCCACGTGGCTCACCATTGGCACGATTGCCGAGATTGCACCGTTCTTCTGAACCGACGGGCATGAGAAGATTGAGAGGTAGGCGTTGCGGCAGAAGTCGGCCGAACCGCCGATACCGTTCATCATCTTCGATCCGAGCACGTGAGTGGAGTTGACATTACCGAAGATGTCGGCCTCCAGAGCGGTGTTCATGGCGATCAGACCGAGTCGGCGCACTACCTCGGGGCTGTTGGAGATTTCGCCGGGACGCATGAGGATTTTGTCGCGGAAGAAGTCGATGTTGTCCATGAAGTGGAGCATGGCATCGTCGGAGAATGTAAGTGCGCAGGTAGAAGCGAATTTACATTTCCCCTCCTCCATGAGGCTCATCACTGCATCCTGAATTACCTCGGTGTACATCTCGAACTGCGGGATCTCCGGATTGGCACCCAGACCATAGAGCACTGCGTTGGCCACATTGCCCACACCCGACTGAATGGGGAGGAATTCTTTGGGAATCCGGCCTGTGCGGAGCTGCTCGGCGAGGAACTGGCATACGTTGGCACCGATTTTTTCCGTTACTTCATCTGATGCTGTAAAGGGTTTGATGCTCTCCGAGTCGTTGGAGGGCACGATACCGATAATCTTGGCGGGGTCGATCTTCAGGATAGTGCTTCCGATACGGTCGGAGGGCTTGTAGATCGGTATCTCGCGACGATGAGGGGGATCCAGAGGTATGTAGTTGTCGTGGAACCCTCGGAAGGAGGTCTTGTAGTAGGAAGAATACTCGATGATCACCTTCTTGGCCATATGTGCGATAGTGGGGGCCATGCCGAGGCCGGCACCGAGGATCACTTCGCCATTGGGCGACATCTCTGTCACCTCGATAATCGCCACGTCGAGATCACCATAGAAACCATAGCGCAGATCCTGCGACACATGGCTGAGGTGAGTGTCGAAATAGTGCATTCCGCCACGGTTGGCGAGTTTGCGTGAGTCGGAATGACCCTGATAGGGGGTGCGGATGGCGATGGCATCCGCACGAGCCAGCTCACCATCGACATGGTCATTGGTCGAGGCGCCTGTGAAGAGGTTGATTTTGAAGGGTTCGCCTTTTTCATGGAGCTCCTTGGCACGCTTGGCCAGAGCTACAGTTACAACTTTGGGGGTACCTGAGGCGGTAAAGCCAGAGAAACCCACATTGTCTCCGTTTTTAATGTGGCTGGCAGCTTCTTCTGCCGTAATAAAAGGGATACTCATTTGTAACGATTAGTTTTTTATGGTATTTTTGCAAAAGTAATCATTATCTTTGAATCCGAGAATATGAACGAGCCGTTTTTTTTACCTCCAACCCATAAAAATTGCACTTTTTTCAAGAAAGTGCGCATTGAGACCTATGGGTGCCAGATGAATGTGGCTGATTCCGAAGTCGTAGCGGCCATGATGCAGATGGCGGGCTATGATACTACGGAGGTCGACGAAGAGGCAGCTGCAGTGCTGCTCAACACCTGCTCTATCCGCGATAACGCTGAGCAGAAGATCTATTCACGCCTGAATTACTGGAATTCGCTGCGCCGCCGCCTGGGGCGCAATATCATAATCGGTGTGATCGGCTGCATGGCCGAGCGCCTCAAGGAGGAACTGATCGAGAAGCATGGTGTCGACCTCGTGGCCGGCCCCGATGCCTATCTCGACCTCCCCAATCTTGTGGCTGCTGCCGAGACGGGCCAGAAAGCAATCAATACAGTGCTCTCCACCACAGAGACTTATCGTGATGTGATGCCCAAGCGTATGGCCGGAGCCGGTGTGGGGGGATTTATCTCTATCATGCGCGGATGCAATAATTTCTGCTCTTATTGCATCGTGCCCTACACCCGCGGTCGCGAGCGCTCGCGCCATCCGGAGAGCATACTCCATGAATTGGCCGACCTGCGTGCGCGCGGTTTCCGTGAGGCCACGCTGCTGGGGCAGAATGTCGACAGTTATCATCACACTGATGAGACCTCGGGCAAGGTGACCGACTTCCCGGCGCTGCTGCATCTCGTGGCCGAGGCGGCTCCCGATATGCGCATCCGCTTCACCACTTCCCACCCCAAGGATATGAGCGACGCCACTCTTGAGGCGATGGCCGCGCATCCCAACATCGCGCGTCATATCCACCTCCCGGTGCAGAGCGGCAGCAATGCGGTGCTGAAGTCGATGAACCGCAAGTATACGCGCGAGTGGTATCTGGACCGAGTGGCGGCCATACACCGCATTCTCCCCGATGCCGGCATCACGACCGACCTCTTCACCGGTTTCCATGATGAGAGTGAGGAGGATTTCCTACAGACTCTCTCGCTGATGGAGGAGGTGGGTTTTGATTCAGCCTTCATGTTTAAATATAGCGAGCGTCCCGGCACATTCGCCTCGAAGCATCTCCCCGACAATATCCCGGAGGAGGTGAAGATAGAGCGCCTCAACCGGATGATTGCGCTGCAGAATGATCTGTCGCTGCGCTCTAATCAGAAGGATGTGGGCAAGGAGTTCACGGTGCTGGTGGAGGGTCGCTCGAAGCGCAGCGCCGAGGAGCTGTTCGGCCGCACGTCGCAGAACAAGGTGGCCGTATTCCCGGCCGGCAATCACAAGCCCGGCGACTTCGTGCGGGTGCATGTAGATTCGGTGACTTCGGCCACTCTGCTGGCTCACGAGGTGCCTATGCCCGAGGAATCGGGCAAGTAATTGACTGCCAATATATAGAGTAACCGGCCACACATTCCGCCACTCCCGTATCCGGGGTGCATGGCGGAGTGTGTGGCCGGCCTGTATTCAGGTGGGGGGAATTGGGGTCAATTCAGGGGTGGAGAAGAGAGGCGGGGGGATTATTTCACGATTACCTTGGCTGTGGCCGATCCGGCGCGCACGGCATAGATGCCGGCCGGGAGGAAGAACACGTTATGGGCCTCCAGACGGTCGCGGCTGAGGATGAGGCGTCCGGTCATGTCGGTCACGATGAGAGCCTCGCCGTTGTGGCCGGCCACGGTCAGAGTGCCTTTGCCACCGGCTATGCAGCCTTCACCGTCGGGAGTCATGGCCACGCCGCTCACACTGCCGAATGAATAGCCGGAGAACATGGCGTAATACTGGTCGTCGGGGAGGTCGGCCTCAACCATAGGCATGAGCCAGATGCGGTTCTGGAGGGAGGCGGGGAGAGTGACGGTGTGGGATGTCCAGCCCTCGGCGCCACGGGGAAGTTCGGCAATGAGGATGGGCTCGTCAGTGTCGAATACCTCGGCGTAGATGCGCATCGGCGCCGCGTTGCGTCCGCCCCAGTAGTCGAATGTGAGGGTCACATCGTTCAGGCCGGAAGTGTTGACCTTCGGAAGCGCAAGGCGGGTCTTGCGGTCGGTGGCCTCATAGGTATAGCCGATGAATGCCATCTTGGAGGGGAGATCGAAAATGGGAGAAATCATCGCGCCGGGGTCGCCGGGAATCCAATAGGTGTCGTTATATTGCTCGGTG
The DNA here is from genome assembly GCA_029051525.1 of Muribaculaceae bacterium. Taxonomy (GTDB): domain Bacteria; phylum Bacteroidota; class Bacteroidia; order Bacteroidales; family Muribaculaceae; genus Lepagella. The sequence continues at coordinate 10,957 of JAIDKG010000131.1, read as the reverse complement.
GGACGGATGATGATGGCATTGTCGTAGGTGTCGTCGTTGTCGAGGTCGTTGGTCCAGGGCACTCTTATGGGTGTGCCCATAGCGGAGCTCTTGCCGAGCACGTGGTAGCTCAGTCCGGCGGCATTGTAGGCCATTACACCGAGAGTGACATATCCCAGAGGTGTGCCCTCGGGAAGGGTATATGTATAGCTTGTCACATTCCATCCGGCTTCCTCAAGGAAGGTCCATGCCGAGGAGTAGTAGTCGTAGATCACGTAGAGGAAGGAATCGCCGATCGGGCCACCCTCCTCACCCTCGGTGGGGGGAGTCCAGGTGAGAGTGACCGACATGTTGTCTTCGCTGACGGTGGCCTGAAGGTCGTTGACTGTATAGGGGCGGTCAAGTCCGGTGTAGATCATTGTCTCGGCACCTTTCCCTTCAAGACCGTCGAGGGAGCAGTTGACCACGATTACATTGTAATTCTGGGCAGTTTCGATTTCAACGGTGTGGGTCGAGCCGGGGGCACCGGTGAGGGTCTTTGTGGCCACCAGTTCGCGGTCTTTGTCGTAGCCGGGTTCTGTGGCGTAGCTGCCTACGGTCACGTCGAGAATCTTGTCGGCCGGGATCTCGCGGCCGGAGGCTGTGGCGGTGGGAAGGGTGAAGCTTACGGTTGCAGAGAGCTTGCCGTCGGAAGCGGGCTTGGCCTCAAGATCGGTCGCTCCGAGGGGCACCTCGGCCGAGCGGTTGGAGAGGCTCACATCGATGTCGGAAACATGGAATGAAACTTCATTCGACATTGCGTGGATGCCGATATAGTAGACACCCGGTTCGGGCACTGCGAAGAATTCCTCGATTATATCGCCGAGCATGTGCAGACAGTGAGCTTTGGGCACGATGATGCGCGTCATGGCCTCCACGGTGGGTTCCTTGCCGATGCACACCTCGTAGGTGCCGGTAGTGTCGCTGTCGTACACCAGACCGATCTCCATCTCGAAGCGGTAGGCCTTCTCGGTGTCGGTGAAGTTCATGGGGGGAAGAATCAGCCAGTCGTCGCCGCGATAACCGGATGAGAATGCCGGGAATCCCATATTGGTGGTGAAGTGCCAGGTGTTGTCGGTGCCATCCTCATATTTGAGGCCGTCGAGGTTGAAGATGGTCATCATCTCCAGCTGCTTTTCGAGCGGACGGAAATGCACCGGGAGGTTGAGGGGATCGCCGTAGGTGATGAAGTTGGATGTGGCCACGGGTGAATCCCAACCCTCATATGATGCGATGACCTCGGCGGTATAGCTTGTGAAGGGGAGTCCCTGCGGGAGGGTATATTCAAATTCGGTAGATTTCGATTCACCGATTTTACCGCCGTTGAGATAGATGGTATATTTGAGGTTGTCGTAGTCCACATATCCGTCGTGGATTGAGCCGGCGGGTCGGTCCCAAGTGACAGTTGTCTCGGTGAGGCGCACGTTGGCGGGAGCCTGCGGTGCGTCGGGGCCTACCCAGCGGTGGATGATGGCGGGCTCGCCGTCGTAGCCCTCTACGCTGCAGATGAGGGCGAATGTGTGCATGTCATTTGTCACGCGGTCTACGGTGGTGGTCACCGCAGCGCCCGGAGCGGCGGAACCCTTGCCGGCTGGTTCACCGTCGATGAGGAGTCGCCAGTCTACTTTCTCTTGAATCGCGGAGCCCTCCACAAGTTTGGTGGGGAGTTTCCATGTGATGGAGCCGTTGAGGGCGGTAGTAGTGAAGTCGAAGCTGCTGAAGTCGGCCTTAACCGGAGCATCAGGCTCGGCATTGATTTCCGTAGATGCGAGAATTGAATAAATCTCGGCTCCCTGACTGGTGCCGAGGCGGCGCGGAGCCTTGCCCGAGGGGTCGATGGCATAGAACACTGTGCCCTGTCCGGCCACGAAGGCATTATATATGAAGGCACCCTCCGAGGGCATCCATGCCATAGCGGTGGCCGTGGCGGGCTGCACATTGGTGATATAGCGGGTGATGTCGGAGATGGTGGAGTGGTTCCCCTCGGTGTCGATGCTCACGAAGCGGCCATCGGTAGTTATGCCATACATGGTGTCGGTGAGGGAATTATATCCCATTGCGGCACACACATCGTTATAGTCTACATCCCGGAGCGGAGTCACATCGGCCGGATTGGAAGCCGGCGCTACTGAGAAGCAGAAGCCGTTGCCCTCTTCGTTGTATCCGTAGGCGTAGACATTGTCGTCGAGCAGACGGTAGACCGACGATACGAGCACCGGAGTCATTGAGTATTCCAGGTCGATATATTCCAGTTCGAGGAGTTCGCCGTTGGAAAGGTCATATTCCACATAAGCGTAGCCCATGAAGGCACCGTCGAGTTTCACACCGGTGAGTGCGCAGAGGTTGCCTTCGCGCATCCATCCGGTATAGGTGGTCCATTGCCATCCGGTGAGGTAGTCCTGCCAGAGGAACTGGCTGTCGGCTGTGGCCGGAGTCACATCATAGAGGCCGTATTTCAGACCTTCGAGATTTGTGTTGACGAGGAATCCGTAGAGATGACCACGGTCGGTGGGGAGATTGGATGGAGCGTTGAGTCGGTTGTCGGGAAGGCGATGCGGAAAGATCGGAAGTGTCGGAGCCGCGCCGTTCTGTCCGGCTTCAGATAGTGCTCTGAGAGGCACGCATGAGTGAAAAGACTCGAAGCCTGCGGGGATGGGTACCTTCATCGAGGGAGGCTGCTGGGGCGTGACTGCCATGGCAGTGATGGCAAGTGCCGATAGAGATAGTGTCAGGGTGTGTCTCATCGTTACGGATGTTAGAGGTTACACAGTAGTGAGCAGACTGATAGTGTTACAAAATATTATGTGGCGAGATAAAATAGTGTAAAACTGGCAATGTTGCTCGGATTATTTGGCTCAAAGATAGGCAAAAAATCTGAATACTCTAAAATTTTTGCTAATTTTGTGGTCGGGAGGTGTGCATATATTGAACTCTCATAATGCAATCTCTTGAACGAAAATAATAACATAATATATAGTAATCTCTGCCTATGACTCACATCATGACACGCCGACTCGCGGCCATGGCCGCCGGTCTGATGAGCGGCCTGCTATGCGTGGCCGCGGCTCCGGGGCAGCCGGAGCTTACGATGACTTTCGAGACCCACCCCGGCGGGGGCGTGGTGATGGGGAGCTTGACAGCTCCTCTCACCGACACTCAGTCGCACCAACTGCCGGCCGATGCCCGGATGGATATCACGGTGTATCGCTCGGCCTATTCGCTCGGCCAGACCAATCTGGTGGTGGAGCGTTTCCAGGGTATGAGCCCCGGCAGCGAGGTGAAATTCCGGGATGCCATCTCTCCGGCCTGGGAGTATAATCAGCAATACACCTATTCGGCCGAGGTGACGCTGCCCGGATATAATTTCTATTTAGGGTATTCAAATATGCGTCCGGGTATTGAGTTCAATTTCGAGAAGGATGCCTTTACCCTCACTCCCTCTCCCGATGGCTCATCGGTGGTGATGAGCGCTGTGGTGCCTCACCGCGATGTCGACGGACTTGAGCTGACGGTGGATATCGTGAAACTCGATTTCTACCGCGCCGTCGACACATCATCATGGCCTTACCGCTATGAGCTGATCCACAGCGAGGAGAATCCGGAGCCGAAGAGCACCGTGACTTATACCGATGCCTCTCCGCGGCCGGATATGACCAATTATTATAAGGTATGTGCCGACACCGGCTATGGCTATGCCGAACTTACAGCCTCATGCTATGTGGGTCTCGACTCGCCGGCGGCACCGCTCGATGTGGCGGCTGTCAGCATCCCCGAGGGGGCGCATATCACCTGGACGGCCCCCGAGCATGGCGAGAACTGGGGCTATGTGGATCCGGGTTCACTTTCTTATAATGTATATCGCTGCTGGGGTTACAGCCAGAATGAGCGTGAGCTGGTGGGGAGCAGTATCGCCGGCACCTCCTTCACTGATGCAGGTGATGATATGGAGGCTCCGCTCTCGGTGCGTTATGCCGTGGAGGCTGTCAACATGAAGGGCACCGGTCCGGTGGCATACAGCAGCTATGACTACGACATCATAATCGGTCCGGCCTACACGCTGCCGTTCAGCGAGACGTTCGATGGCGGTATGACGAAGGAATGGCTCACCACCGGGTCGAGCTATTATGCCCAGTGGTATATGGCCACGGAGGGTGAGTATGGCTCACGCCCCATACGGGTGCGTCCGCAGCAGGGAAGCGGTCTGCTTTATGTAGACTATATCTATAATTCACCTGCATCGGGCACCACCAACACCCTCACATCATATAAGATTGATATGAGCGGTGCCGACAATCCCTATATCTCGTTCTGGTATTATGCGATCCCCGACAATGATGTGACCATCACTATCGACTGTTCGGCCGATGCCGGGGGTAGCTATGGCCAATCGGTGGTGATCCGCATCGCCGATGATGTGGAGAAGGCTGAATGGCGCCGGGCTCTGATCCCTCTTACCGGGATGGCAGGGAGCGCGGCTGTGGTGGTGCGTTTCACCACATCCTTCCTTGATGAACCCTCTTCGGCCATGCTCGACAATATCGAGATTATGGATTATCCGCGTGTGGCGATGCCTGAGGTAGATGTAGATGAGGAGAACCTTTCGGCCACAATCTCTTGGACTCTTCCCGAAGGTGGGGCGGAGTGTCTCGGTTTCAACGGCTATATGGATGGCGAACTCTATGGCAAGGTGGAATCCCCCTGGATTGTGGAGGGCCTTGAGCGCGACAGAATCTATACATTCAGCGTGCAGCCCCTCTATGCCGATGTGGAGGTAGCCCCCTCGGAGCCTTGCAGGGTAATGATAGAGACTCCGGCCGAAACGGCCTTCACTGAGGGCGACTATGACTATGAGGTGATTCTTCCGGCCTCGGGAGGTGATGAGGCTTCGGCCACACCCGGCGAGGTGGTTATAGTGAAATATCATGGCCACGGCGGTCTGCTGCGTCTGCCTGCCGCAGTGGAGCATTCCGGACTCCGCTATGATGTGAAGTCAATCGGTGCCGAGGCCTTCTCCGGCAATACGGTAGTGGAGAGTGTGGCAATCCCGGAGGGATATGTGGCTGTGCGTGAGAGTGCCTTCATGGACTGCGCGTCGCTGATGGCTCTCTCGCTGCCGGCCACTCTGACCGAAATCGGAGAGATGGCATTTGCCGGGTGCGGAAGTCTGCGCACGGTCTCCTTCTCCGGGCAGGTGCCTCCCGCCACAGGTAAGGATGCGTTCCGGGGTATTCATAGCGACTGCAAGGGAAGTTGTCCGCAAGGTAGCGCCGAGGCCTATGCCGAAGTCGAGGAATTGAAGCCTATCGATTTTGGAATTTCCGGAATCCGGATGATTGCAGAAGGCGATGTGGCCGAAGTGGAATGGTACGACATGGCCGGCCGCCGCATACCGGCCCGTATAGCCGGCACCCCCTGTGTGGCCCGCATCCGTCTCACCTCCGGAGAGGTGCGCACCCTCAAAGTGAATTGAAATCCCTCATAATGAAATATAGCCGAGAGTGGGGCATCCCCACTCTCGGCTATATTTCATTATGAAGGCTCATAGTTCATAGAGGAGAGGTAATTAGCGGAGAGTTGGTTTTATTCGTAGGCTTGAGACTCAGACCCACGAGTATCGGAAGTATTTATCCCATCGGAATGTTCCGACGGGGTGACCATATAGGTGTACTCTTGCGATATCTACCATTCTGAATCCTCCGGTTTAGGTTGTGGATTGGTTTTGTTGTTACTATTTGCGCGTTTGCGCTGTTTTTTTTTGCTTGCTTCGACAAACTCGAAGTATTCGTTCGGACTCATCTCATCATCCTTAATTAGTGGTGCAAACACATCCAGTTGACCCAGTATACGAAGCAAACGCATTAAGGAATCGAAATAGCTGATATCCCCTTTTTCGATTTTCTTTAATGTCGTCACTGAGACTTGCGCCTGTTGTGCGAGAGACGCTTGAGTGAAGTTCTGTCGCAGTCGCAGATGCTTGATTTTTTGTCCCAGCCGATGGCGGATTTCACTGTCGGACAATAAATAGATACTCTCTTCCATAGTCGTAGTTGCGTCTATTAGGATGCAAATATAGCAATAATAGTCGTAACTACGGCTATTATTGCATTTTTTTATAAGAACTCAGGCCGATGAATTGCCGGGAGGTATTTATCGGGTCTATAGGTGGCGGAGCACTCTGGTGAGGAGCTGACGCTCAGAGGCGGCGTCGGTGCCGAAGCGCACTTTGGCGCGCTGACCGTCGGGTGAAACTTCCAGCAGAGTCCCTTCGCCGAAATATTTATGGCTGACCCGGTCGCCGGGTCGCCACATTGGAGAGCAGCCATTTCCGGCACCTTGTGCGCCGGGAGTGGCTGCCGCCTTTATTCCGGTTTCGGCATCGATGGCTGAAGCCAGAGCGCGGCAGCCATCCCATAGAGCGGAGTCGATTTTACCCTCACGGAGCAGTAGCCCATCGGAGATTTCAGCAAGGAAGCGTGATGGATATTTATCGGCGGTGGTCTGCACGCTGTAACCCTCGCTCTCGGTGAGGCAGAGGGTGCGTCGCGCCCGGGTGACGGCCACATACATCAGTCGCCGTTCCTCCTCCAGAGCCGCCATGCGGCGCTCGCGCAGGGCGCGGTGGCTGGGGAAAATACCTTCCGAGAGTCCGCACACCATCACATGGTCGAACTCCAGCCCCTTGGCCTGATGTATCGTCATCAGGCGCACACACTCCTTGTCGGCACGGTAGTCGGCATTGGTGTACATGGCTATATCCTGCAGATATACCGGCAGACTGATTTCATCGCTCTCGCGCCGACTTTCGTAGTGGCGGATGGAATTGAGAAGTTCCTCCACATTCTCCAGTCGCTCGGTCTCCGGATCCTCGCGCAGCATACGCGTGAGTCCCGACTCCTTCAGAACCATGTTGAGAAGTTCCGACACGGTGGTGGATAGCATCATCGAACGGGCTTTCTCCACCAGATTGATAAATTCACTGAGCGGTTTGGCGGCGCGTGTCCCGTCCCATTCGGCGAGATGCTCCTTCAGCGCCTCGAAGCAGGGGCGGTTCGCCGCTTTCGACCATTCGCGCACCTTGCGAAGCGAGGTCTGGCCGAAGCGGCGCGAGGGGGTGTTGACGATGCGGGCGAAGGATAGATTGTCGTTCATGGCGATGAGGCGCAGATAGGCCAGCGCATCCTTTATCTCCTTGCGCTCGAAGAATCTGACCCCTCCCCATATGACGTAGGGGATGCGTCGGCGCAGCAACTCCTGCTCCAGACTGCGTGATAGGTAAGAGGCCCGGTAGAGCACAGCCATCTCCCGGTAAGGGGACCCGTCGCGGTGCAGCCGCTCTATCTCGCGGACCACAGCCTGCGACTCGCGGCTCTCGTCGGTGGTGTGGATATGCACCGGCTTGAGAGCCGGCGCATTGGTGGTGAAAAGATTCTTCGGAAGTCGGTTGCGGTTGTGGGCAATGATGGAATTGGCCACATCGAGGATCTGGGGTGTGGAGCGGTAATTCTGTGGCAGAGTCACGGTAATGTCGGGTTGCCAGCCGATGAACTCTTCAGGCCGGGCACCGCGCCATTCATAGATGGCCTGGTCGGGGTCGCCGACCACAAACAGATTGCGGTATCGCCTGCTGATGATGCGCGTAATCTTCCAGTCGGATGAATTGCAGTCCTGAGCCTCGTCGACCATAACGTAGTTGAGGGTGGCTTGCCAGTATTCCCTCACATCGGCGAAATGGCTGAATAGGTAGAGGGTGAAGAGCACAAGATCATCGAAATCCAGACAATAGTTGAGAGCCTGATAATGGATATAGCTCTCCGTCTCAGTCATACCCTTAGTGTTGATGAACCGAGGAGAGGCCGGAAGCATATATCGGTCGATATATTCCGGGCATACGTTCCCCTTGAAAGCGGCCACTGCGCGGGTTAGCTCACGCACACTCTTCTTGGTGCGGTCCATGTCGTGAAGTTCGAGCACCTGTTTAGCCAATTGCTCCGTGTCCTGCTCATCGAGGATAGTGAAATTGGCAGGGAATCCCAGACGGTAGATATCGCGGCGCAGCACCTTGACGCAGAATCCATGAATCGTGCATACGAAATCATTGGCATTGCCCGACATCACCATAGAGGAGATACGGGTGCGCATCTCCTGAGCCGCCTTATTGGTGAAGGTCATGCAGAGTATGTTGGCCGGGTCGATGCCGAGGTTATTGACCAGATGTGCGAATCGGTGGGCCAATACGCGAGTCTTACCCGAACCTGCGCCGGCCACAACGCGCACCTCCCCCTCAGTGGCTTCCACCGCCTCGCGCTGCATAGGGTTCAGCCCCGCCAAAACCGGGTCGGCATCCATCTCCTCCGGACAATCCATATAATCGAAGTTCATCATAGTGCAAATTTAAAAAAAATTCGCATGTGAGCAAAGAGTAAGGTATGGATGTGGGGGCGGAAATGGTGAGTTACGAAACTCTAACCATTTTTAAGTTTCCTTTACCAACTTTTTCCGCACTATTGCGTTTCTCTATCAGCCGGGGGCCCGGAGGGGAGAAATCCCCACAGTGACACCGGGTCATCCGCCGGCACCAACTACACTCACATTCATCAATCACATTCATGAGCTTAGAGATGGGTGGAACAATATCATTATAGAATCACATTCAAGACTCTACACTAAAAAATCTATAAAAAAGAAATGGAAACAATCATCAACACCAGAATCCCCGAATTTTCAGTTCAGGCTTTCCACAATGGAGAGTTCGTGACGGTCACTGATAAAGATGTGCTCGGAAAATGGGCCGTATTCTTCTTCTATCCCGCCGACTTCACTTTCGTATGTCCTACCGAACTGGTAGACATGCAGGAGAAGTATGCCAAGCTGAAATCTCTCGGCGTGGAGGTGTACTCTGTGAGCACCGACTCTCACTTCGTGCATAAAGCATGGCACGATACCTCCGACAGCATCAAGCAGCTTGAGTATCCGATGCTGGCCGACCCGACCGGTCTGCTCTCACGCGCCTTCGGCGTGATGGATGAGGCATCAGGCATGGCCTATCGCGGCACATTCGTATGCAACCCGGAGGGGCTCATAAAACTCGTGGAGATTCAGGACACCAGCGTAGGCCGTAACGCCGATGAACTCCTGCGCAAGGTGGAGGCTGTGCAGTTTGTAGCCGCACATCCCGGTGAGGTCTGCCCCGCCAAATGGAAAGAGGGTACCGCCACACTGAAGCCCAGCATTGATCTGGTAGGCAAGATTTAAGCGACGCGCTCTAAGCGACGCGCTTTAAGGAAGGTATATAACTCGTGACCGTGAGGCTCTTACGTGAGTCGATATGGTCGATACAGAAAAAGATTACAGATATGCTTGAGAAGGATATATTAGACCAGCTCAAGAGCATCTTTTCGACATTGGAGACATCGGTGACGCTGGTCGTGACCGGTGTCTCTTCTCGTAAAGAGACTCAGGATATGCTGGAATTTGCAAATGATTTCGCATCTGCTTCTGATGCGCTTTCGGTGAAGAGTGAGGATGCCCCGACCGAGGAGAATGCTCCGCTGCTGCGCCTCTGGCGCGACGGCAATCCCACGGGGGTGGCTTTCTGCGGCATACCCAACGGCCATGAATTTTCGTCGCTGATTCTCGCGGTGCTCAATGCCGCCGGACAGGGGCGCAATCTCCCCGACGCCGGTATGCGGCGCCGCATCGAGCAATTGCAGGGTCCGGCCGAGATCTTCACTTTCGTGTCGCTCACATGTACCAACTGCCCCGATGTGGTGCAGGCACTCAATGTGGTGGCGCTGCTGAATCCGCGATTCAGCAACACGATGATCGACGGCGGTGTGGCACCGGAGATGGTGAAGAGCTACAATGTGCAGTCGGTGCCTACGGTCTATGCCAATGGCCGGCTCCTCTCGGTGGGACGCACTGACCTCGGCGAATTGGTAAGTAAACTGGAGGAGGCATTCGGTTCATCGCCCGCTCCGGGACTCGACGACGGGAGTCCGTTGGGCTACGATGCCATCGTGGCCGGCGGCGGACCCGCCGGTGCCGCAGCAGCCATATACATGGCGCGCAAGGGTCTGCGCACAGCCGTGGTGGCAGGTCGCATAGGCGGACAGGTATCCGATACCACCGCCATCGAGAATCTGATTTCGGTGCCGCTCACCACAGGCACTCGCCTGGCCGGTGACATCCGCACCCATCTGCAGAGCTATGACATAGATATATTCGACAATCGCAAGATTACGTCGGTGCAGCTTGAAGGTTTCCCGAAGCGCGTCGCCGTAGAGGGTGGGGAGACGTTTGAGGCTCCGGCCCTGGTGATAGCCACAGGTGCCTCGTGGCGCCGCCTAAATGTGCCCGGAGAGGCCGATTATATCGGGCGCGGCGTGGCATTCTGCACCCACTGCGACGGACCCTTCTTTGCCGGCAAGGATGTGGCCGTGGTGGGAGGCGGCAACTCCGGAATAGAGGCTGCCATCGACCTGGCCGCCATCTGCCGCAAGGTCGATGTGTTTGAATTTCTCGATGTACTGAAAGCCGACGAAGTGCTTCAGAAGAAACTTGCCACACTCCACAATGTCACGGTGCATTTATCCTCGGCCCTGACCGAAGTGAAGGGTGATGGCAAAGGTGTGACCGGAATAAAAGTGCAAGACCGGGTGTCGGGCGAAGTGAAGGATTATGACGTGCAGGGAGTGTTTGTGCAGATAGGTCTCACCCCCAACAGCGCCCCCTTCGCGGAGCAGGTTGCTGTCAACAAGCGCGGCGAGATAGAGACCGACCTCGAATGCCGCACGAACTTAGCCGGCGTATACGCTGCCGGCGACGTGACCGACGTACCCTACAAACAGATAGTAATCGCCATGGGCGAAGGAGCCAAGGCGGCCCTCTCAGCCGTCGACGACCGCATGCGCGGCGTCACCCCCTCCTGACCCCCTCCTCC
>JAIDKG010000130.1 GCA_029051525.1 Muribaculaceae bacterium | reverse complement strand
AAACGCAAGCAATTCAAAGAATCACTTGCGTTTCTTAGAGTGTCCGAGATGAGAATCGAACTCACACGGCCTAACGGCCACTACCCCCTCAAAGTAGCGCGTCTACCAATTCCGCCACCCGGACATACTCAACTGAGGGTTGATTTTGAGCGAAAAACGGGACTCGAACCCGCGACCCCGACCTTGGCAAGGTCGTGCTCTACCAACTGAGCTATTTTCGCGTCTTGGTTTGAGTAGGACTGAGTCCTGCTCGATAACAGTATTTCTGTTAAGAAATTTGAGCGAAAAACGGGACTCGAACCCGCGACCCCGACCTTGGCAAGGTCGTGCTCTACCAACTGAGCTATTTTCGCATTTTGTCATTTCTTTGCGGGAAGCTCTCTTGTTTCCCTCGTTTGCGATGCAAAGTTACGAACTTTTTTTGGATCCTGCAAATCTTTTTGTAAATTTTTTGAAAGAAATTTGTTCCTCTCTTGAGAATCGGTTGAGTATCAGCTTATTTGCAAAGCGACTTTTTTGTGGGATTTTTTCGTGTAAAATCCCGGACAGGAAGAAGAGTAGTGAGAAGCAGCTGCCACGACCCCGAAATTTTAAGGAACGCGCTATTAAGGCACAACGTGCCGAAATGAAAATCGGTTATTTCACTTTGCCCGGGAGCACGGCGTCGGCTTTAGCCGGATCTACACCGAGTGAGAGGGCTGTCTTCTTGTCGGTCATGGCCTCTTCAGTACGATACATGCGTTGATGGAGCACCCCGCGCATCAGATATAGTTCGCCACAACGAGGATGTAGCCTGATGGCTTCGCGGAGCATTTCACCGGCTTCGCTATTTCGGCGGGCATTGAGCAGTGCCGAGGCGAGAGCTACGTGGGTGTCGGCCTCATCGGCCAGGGTAATGGCTTCGCGATATAGTGTGATTGCCGCATCGAAGTCACCTCGCATCATGTGGCATTGTGCAAGCCCGATTGCGCCGAGATCTTCGGCAGGATAGTGGGTATGAATTGTGGTGAAATCGGTTTCTGCTTTGGGGTAGTCGGCGGTAAGCATGTGTAGCTGGCTGCGCAGTCGGAGCGCCGGGAGGTGGATCGAGTCGGCCGCAAGGGCAGCATCAAGATCGGTGAGGGCATCCTGACGGCGGTCGGATAGCAGAAGAGCGCGGGCGCGGGATGTGAGAATATGAGGTGATGATGGTTCGCGCACGAGTGCCACATCCAGTGCATCGATCGCTTCGGTCAGTTGGCCCGTTTCGGTGAGGCAGATACCGAGATTGGCAAATATCTTTGAGTTGAGCGGAGATCCGGGGTTGGCTCTGAGGGCTTCGCGATAGCAGCGGGCAGCGTCTACATAATGCTCGCGCGAAGCATAATTATCGGCCGAGTCGATATATGCCTCATAGTCGCTTTTGGCCTTCATCTCCATAGGAGTGGCCATAGCTGATAATAGGAGTGCTGTGAGTGCCACAGCGCGCCTCAGAGGCTTGGAAAGGATGTAGGGGAAGGTATTGTACATATTACTCTATCAACGTGCTCGTAGCCCTTTTTATTGGCTGCCGGAGCTATATTAGAGCGCGCTCGAAGATCTGTTTCCCAAATTTCTGTGAAGACAGGAGTATGGGGGCTAAAAGAGGAAAGGCTTCGCGACTGATTCAGTCGCGAAGCCTTTGCAGGAATTTAATTGTAATCGGGAGTGGAATTATTTCTTCTCCTTTTTGTAGTTGGTCTTACCCATCTCGAGGAATGCCTTGTAGCCGGGGATATCCTCTTTATATACGAATGAGGGTGCGAGGGGATGACCGTTCTGGTCTACAATCACGTGGAAGGGCTGTGCATTGGCACCGAATTTAGAGCGCTGCAGGTAGCTCCATTTGTCGCCGTAGGTGCGGAGGGTGCGCTGAGTGCCATCCTTCTCGGTGATTTTGATGGGCTCGGGGAGAGCCTTCTTCTCATCTACCATGAGAGTGACGAGGATGAAGTCATTGTCGATCGAAGCCTTTACATCGGGATCGGTCCAGACTGCAGCCTCCATCTTGCGGCAGTTCACGCAGCCATAGCCGGAGAAGTCGAGGAGTACAGGCTTGTTGAGCTGCTGAGCCAGACGCATGCCCTCTTCAAAGTCGTCGACCTGAGCGTGGACCTCACCTTCATAGAGCGAGAAGTCCTGAGTGCTGATCGGGGGAGAGAATGCGGAGATGCTCTTGAGTGGTGCGCCCCAAAGGCCGGGGAGCATATAGACTGCGAATGCGAATGAGATGCAGGCAAGCATGAATCGGGCCACACCTGTCTTCTCTACTTCGTCGTCGTGGGGGAAACGGAGTTTGCCGAGCAGATACACACCGAGCAGGAAGAAGATCACAATCCAGAGAGATACAAATACCTCACGGTCCAGGATGCGCCAGCCATAAGCGAGGTCGGCCACGGAGAGGAACTTCAGGGCAAGTGCAAGCTCGAGGAAGCCAAGTACAACCTTGACAGTATTCATCCAGCCACCGCTCTTGGGCATAGCCTTGAGCATGGTGGGGAACATTGCGAATACTGTGAACGGCAGAGCCAGTGCCAGTGCGAAGCCGAACATACCCACGGCCGGTGATACGAAATTGCTTGTGGCAGCTGCCTCCACAAGGAGGGTGCCGATAATCGGGCCGGTACATGAGAACGACACAAGCACCAGTGTGAATGCCATGAAGAATACACTCAGCAGACCGGTTGTGGTGTCGACCTTAGAGTCCATCTTATTGGTCCACGAAGCCGGAAGTGTGAGCTCGAACCCACCCATGAAGGAGATAGCGAAGACTACCAGCAGGAGGAAGAAGATGATATTGAAGAGGGCCGAAGTAGCCAGCTCATTGAGTGCGGAGGCTCCGAATATAATCGTGACAGCCAATCCGAGCACCACATAAATCACGATGATCGACAGGCCATAGATGGAGGCGGTGCCTACCGACTTGGAACGGCTCTTGTTCTGCTTGAGGAAGAAGGATACTGTCATCGGTATCATGGGCCACACACAGGGGGTGACGAGTGCGATAAGACCACCGATGAAGCCGGCAATGAAGATATACCACAGCGAGCGGCTCTGCTGCTCGGGGGCATCTTCAAATACTCGGAGTTCAGCCTCAACGTTGTCCCACCATGACTTGTCGGCTGCCACACCGCTGAGGTTGGCCTCGGGAGTCAGGATGGGTTCGGCGCTCTGCAGGGAGTCGGTCATTTCGGTAAGGGGAGCCACTTCGGCAGCTTCGGCAGTTTTGGCTTCCTCTTTAGCCTCCTCTTTGGCAGCAGCGAAAGATCCTTTGAGCATTTTGGCATCACCTACCTGCACGCATCCGGTGTCGTTGCAGGCCTGACCCTGGATTTCCACATTGACGCTGAAATCCTTGGCAGTGGGTTTGAGTTTCTGGGTGAATACCACAGTGCCGTCATAGAAATGCTGATCGACCTCGAAGATATCGTCATACTCGGTCTTGTATTTCTTGTCGGCTACGGTCTGCCCTACAGTCTGGCACCCCTTGGTGTCGAAATAGAAAGAGAGGGGCATCGATCCGCCGGCAGGGTTATCGACCGAATAGAGGTGATAACCGGGATTCACCTTGGCTGTAATCTTCACAGAGGGGTGATCTGTATTGTTGTCGACCAGGGTAATGGTCCATCCCACGGCATCGGCTGCCACGGCACAGATTACCGTCAGGATCAGGGAGAGGGAAAGAAATAGACGTTTCATTTAATTCTCCGTAATAAAGGTTATGTTGAAAAGGTGTTAGTCTTCGGTCTCTGATTCGGAATCGTGAATCAGTGAAGTCTCCATGGCCTGATGCACCTCCTTGGAATCAGATTGGAGGAATGCCACGAGCTGGCAGTTCTCCGCCACCCAGGCGTTGTCGAGAGTGAGGGATACGGTGCCGGTGTAGACTTCATCCGGGAGGAATGTGGAATTGAGGGCGATACCCCAGTCGCCGGTGAGCGAGCCTCGGAGCACATGGTTATGCTCATAGGTCGGGATAATGGTATTGCCCGATTTCTGCGGACCTCGGATGCCATTTTCCACCACCCAGATATTGATATTGAGAGTAGAGGTGAATACGCTGTTGAGCGAAACCTCGTAGTCCACGGTCACAGTGCGGGTATCGGCATCGTAGGTCGGGGTGAGTTCGATTTCGCCGGCTGCGGGCTTGGATATTTGCGACATTATCGAGCCATTCCAAGCCGTGATATTGGTGATCGGAGCCTGCCCGTCGATTACGGCTGCCGGGAAACCGGCAGGGTTGAAATAATTAAAATAAGTGGTGGCCAACTCATTGTTGAGGTTGAACGTGCCGATCGGACCGCTGAAACCGGTGCCGCCGGGGTGGAGCCCTACGGCAATGATTGATCCGGGATAGAGTTCCTGAAGGTCATGGATCGTAGCGGCACCGGTGGGGCAGTTCACACAATTGATACCGGTGAATTCCTGCACGAGCACTTTGCGGGCCACAACCGGACGCTCGATTTTGATAAGACGGTCATCCTCCTTCACATCATCACACGATGTGAGGGCCATTGCGGCGGCTGCTACGAGACTGCATCCGGCTACTATCCTTGAGAAGTGGATATGATTGCTAAGCATAGTTGTAGATGGTCGAAGGGATTAGAATGTGTAGTTGTAGGAGAGAGAGAAGCCCTTGGAAGCGGGCACCCATCGGCACACACCGCCTGAGCAGTTGAAGCCGGCACGGTTGCGTGCGAATGAGAGGCCGAATCGGTTGGCACGATAGTTGAATGTCACCATGGCAGTGTAGTAGTGCTCTTTGGTCACTCCGCAGTTGTAGTTGTCGGAGAGTGTGAACATCCAGTGGGGTGCGAGCGAGAGCTCGGCCAGACCGCACACCCAGTCCTTGTCGTCCTGATGGGTGGTGAGATACTGCACTTCCCAGCGCAGCTGGGTGCGGCGAGCTATCTTCCACTGACCTTCGAGGATGAAGGTATTGGCTGTGACCATATCTTCATTACCATGCTCGGTGGGGTGACCGAAAATCTCATTGTAGTTGAGGCGCTGGAAGAGGTAGAAGAGGGTGAGCTGAATTTTGCGGCTGAATTTCTTGCTGATTTCGAAGTTGATATCAGCATAGCGCAGTCCTCCGGTCTTCCAGAAGGGTGAAGAATAACCGTTGGTGCCGATGAGCTCCGGATTCATGGTGAGTTGAGTCACCGTGCCGTCGGGGTTGACCACTGTGGGAGTAGGTCCGACGGGTGCTTGGTTCTGAAGGTCGGCGATATATGAGCCGGAGAGTTTCACATTTGTGCCATATTTACCACCCAGCGCGGTGCCGCGCTTGAAGAGATATCGCACCTCGGCCTGATAAGCCCACTCACCGTTATAGTCGGTGGCATAGGGATAGAGGGCTGCCAGAGTGTAGGTCTGGGTGTTGGTGAAGGCGGGGAGGTAGTTGATAAAGGCATTTGTCTGCTCTTCCTGGTCGGAGAGGAATGCCATGTTCTCACTGCGTTTCGCCTGCACGTAAGCACTGAAACCATTGGCGGCGTAGGATACTGAGAGGAGCTCTACGTGGCCACGGGAGTAGATGTAGTTGTTGACCGCATTGGGGTCATTATTCTTGGTGGCATATTCAGCAAGGATGCTGAAGTCTTTGAGGCGGGTGCTGATGCGGCCATCGAAAGCGGCCACGGTCTCCGGGAAATTGAGTCGGTACTGATCGGTGCCGATTGTCTTCAGAATGTTGTCGCCATTACCGCGCTTGTTATGCTTGCCTACATAAGAGAAACCGAGAGTCACGCCATACTGCGGATTGAATGCAGAAGCAAACGACTCGTTGAGGCTCCACTCAGCATCGCCGCCCCAGATGAGGTCGGGGGTGTGTTTCCAGAAGCGGCGCTCGCGTCCGGTAAGAGCTGTGAGGTAAACGCCCTTGACGGGATTGAGCTTGATGCGGGCACCACGGATGGCACCATCGACACCGAGGGCGCGTTCCTGATAAGTGCGCATGATAAGCCCCGAGCCAAACTGCTCGTAGAAATCACCGGCAGTGACCTGCAGGCCTTTATATTTACCTGTCACCCAGAAGTAGGGTATGCCCCAACCTGCGAATCCGGGCATAGTAGTTTCTTCAAATCCCGGCAGTGGCCATTTTGTAAACTGGAATCGGAATCCGGCCGACACGTAGGGGGCATTGAGGGTGAAATCGAAATAGGTGTTGTTGAGCACCGGTTTGGGGTAATTTTCAGCCTTGATACCGAGCGAGGAGTCGTCGAGAGGGGCCATAAACTCGGTCTGTATACTACCGGTGGCTCTCACACCGCTCCACCATGAGGGTTTGGTGGGGGCGTAGTCGGCCGGAGTCTCGGGTACAGTCACTGTACTGCCCATGTAGGTGCGCTCTACCATCGACACGGAGTCGGCGGAGGCCGACATCATATCGTTCTCAGCGGCTGAGGCCTGCAGTGCCAATGCGGCGAAGAGCAGGGGTATTGCCGCGCGAAAAGAATTGTGTGGCATGATATTAGGTTATATATTATTACAACATATGTATGACTGACCCCACATGGATACACTTCAGCCGAGGGGTCGGCCATACACATAAATAGGGAATCAGTCGGAGATTGCCAAAACTTAATTTTTCGCTGCGTTCTCCACAGCTTCGAGGATATCCTCTTCGCCGCCGTCGACGTAGCCCTGGTGGTTCCAGACGATATTGCCCTGACCATCAACCACGAATACGTGGGGGATGTCGTTGACACCCATCTGGCGCTTGAACTCATTTGAGGGGTCGAGGAGCACCTGATAGTCGCTCCAGCCTTTACCCTCGATGAGGGGCTTTACCTTGAGAGCGTTCTGTCCCTCATCGATGCTTACGGCCACGAGGCGCACACCGGTTTCATCCTGCCAGTCGGGATACACCTCATGAATGGCCTTGAGCTCGCGCATGCAGGGCTTGCACCAAGTGGCGAAGAATGAGATGATGATAGGTTTGCCATCGTTGGAGAGAGTGGCGGTGTCGACAGTGTTGCCGTTGATGTCGGTCAGATTGACCGAGGGAATGGCTGCCGATGCGGAGAGGGCTGTGAGAGCCACGGCTGCCGCGAGAAAGAATTTCTTAAACATATGTTGGTAGTCTATTTGGTTAAACAATTGATAAAAATACTAACAGTATATTGGTAGAATCGTGAGTAAAGAGGGTGAGAGAGATTCCGGCGGAGTGAGCTGGGGCAACGACCCGGTTAAAAAGGGGGCGGAGGAGCTACTTCGCGTAATACACCGCTAAATTAATAAAAAAACTAAAAGCTACACTAATAGCGGAAGAAAAAAGTGTAGATTCAGTCAAAAAAAAGTGAGTCGGGAGGGGTCGCGGAGTTAAGAGGTGTTGTGCAACATAAAAAAATGGTGGTGTTACAGTAGGTGCGGGCGGTAAAAAATTTGTATATTTGCGCACGAATAGGTAACCCACAGCCCCGACCCGACCAGGAGTCGGCGCCGATAGCGTCAGGCAGTGCGAATTAAAAAGCGTGAGATGGCGCGAGTCGGTGCCTCCTCGGGAGGCGGCTAATCTAATAACTCATGAAAATTAAAAAACTGTTACTTGGCGACGAGGCACTGGCCTTGGGAGCCATCAATGCGGGACTCTCGGGTGCGTATGCCTATCCGGGCACTCCCTCTACCGAGATTCTTGAGTATGTGCAGGGCAATGAAGTGGCGCGGCAGCGTAAGCTTCATTCCCACTGGAGCAGCAATGAGAAGACAGCTGTTGAAGAGGCGATGGGCATGTCGTATTGCGGCAAGCGTGCCATCGTGTCGATGAAGCATGTGGGAATGAACGTGGCAGCCGATGCCTTTGTGAATTCCGGCATGACGGGTGCTAATGGAGGTCTGCTGGTGATAGCGGCCGACGACCCGTCGATGCATTCTTCGCAGAATGAGCAGGATTCGCGCTTCTATGCCGACTTCGCTCTCGTGCCTGCCCTTGAGCCCTCCAATCAGCAGGAGGCTTATGATATGGCCCGTTATGGATTCGAGCTGTCGGAGCGATTTGCGATACCGGTTGTGGTCCGACTTGTGACCCGCCTGAGCCACAGCCGCGCAGTAGTGGAGACCGATGCCGAGCCGATGCCTGAGAATGAGCTCCACTATCCGCGCAATCCGCGCCAGTGGGTGCTGATGCCTGCGATTTCTAAGGAGCGCTATAAGGTGCTGCTTGAGGATTATAAGAAATTTGAAGAGGCCTCGGAGACTTCTCCCTTCAATCGATATATCGATGCAGCCGACAAGTCGCTCGGTATCGTAGTGACTGGTCTGGGTTGGAACTATCTGAATGAGGTATTCCCGGAGGGTATACCGTTCCCCACAGTAAAGGTGTCGCAGTATCCGCTGCCCACTCGTATGATAAGCCGCCTGTTTGACGAATGTGACGAGGTGATGGTGATCGAAGAGGGTCAGCCACTGGTGGAGCGCAAACTGCGAGGTCAGCTCGACCGCACAGGGAAGCGTATCTATGGCAAGCTGAGCGGCGAACTGAATCTTACCGGCGAGCTCACTCCCGATGGGGTGCGTGAAGGTATGGCCAAGGTGAAAGGTGATATGGAATGTCTTCATGGCAAGAAACTGCATGCAGCTTCGCAGGTCACCAAGCCCCGTCCGCCAGCACTGTGCCAGGGTTGCGGCCACCGCGATGTGTATGCCGCTCTCAATGGTGTGCTTGAGGAGTATGAGAATCCGAAGGTGTTTGGTGATATAGGTTGCTATACTCTCGGGTTCCTTTCCCCCTTCAATGCGATTGATACATGTGTTGACATGGGCGCATCGATCACCATGGCCAAGGGTGCGGCCGATGCCGGTCAGCATCCGGCAGTGGCCATTATCGGCGACTCCACATTCACCCATTCAGGCATGACAGGCCTTCTGGATGCCATCAATGAGAATACTCCCATGACGGTGATAATCTCCGACAATCTGACCACCGGCATGACCGGCGGTCAGGACTCTCAGGGCACCGGGAAGCTCGAAGACATCTGCCGTGGTCTGGGCGCCGATCCGGCGCATGTGCGCACCATCGATGCTCTGCCTAAGAATGTGGAGCAGATGAAGGCACTCTTCCGTGAGGAGATTGATTATCCCGGCCTGTCGGTTATAGTGAGCCGCCGAGAGTGCATCCAGACAGCGCGCCGCCATGCGTCGGCCAAGAAATAATATAAATCTTTGATACCGAAATGAAATCAGATATTATACTGGCCGGAGTGGGCGGTCAGGGCATACTCTCAATCGCCACAATCCTCGGAGCCGCGGCTCTCGATGAAGACCTGAATCTGAAGCAGGCCGAAGTGCATGGCATGTCGCAGCGTGGCGGCGATGTGCAGTCAAACCTGCGTATAAGCAGCAATCCGATAGCGAGCGACCTTATCCCTCTGGGAGGCGCTGATCTGATAGTATCGCTCGAACCTATGGAGGCTCTGCGATATCTCCCCTATCTCTCGGCCGATGGATGGGTGGTGACCAATACGACCCCCTTCGACAATATCGCTGACTATCCGGAGATGGATGCCGTGATGGCCGAGCTTAATGCACTGCCCAATGTGGTGGCATTCGATATGGATGCCGTGGCCAAGGAAGTGGCGGGTCCGCGTGCCGCCAATATGGTACTGCTCGGAGCTTGCGCCCCCTTCGTGGAGGGACTGGAGAAGTCTAAAATCGAGGATGGTATCCGCAAGGTCTTCGGCCGTAAGGGGGAAGCTATGGTAGAGAGCAACCTGAAGGCATTCCGTGCCGGCTGGGAGCGCGCTGCAAAGAAGTAATATTAAAATCTAAGCGACTTTTGGGAATAGGCATATTGCATCACTCGTTTCGCAATCTTCTTATTCCCAAGGGTGGCTTGAACTCCGCAAAATATGTTTCCCGTACAGAAAGAAGTTTTAAATTCGATTCTGCGCAATCTCTCGATTCCCGATATCTCTACAGCCACTATTCGCCAGATATGTTCGGTGTCGGCAGAACTCGAAAAGAGCACCGGCGAGAAATGTGTGCACCTTGAGATTGGTAATCCCGGTTTGCCGGCCGAGAAGGTAGGTATAGAGTGTGAGTGTGAAGCTCTGCATAAGGGTGTGGCCAATCAGTATCCCGACATTAAGGGAGTACCTGCCCTCAAGGAGGCAGGTGAGAAATTCCTGAAGGCTTTCCTGAATCTGGATGTGCCGTCGAAGGGGATTGTGCCTACAGTGGGTTCGATGCAGGGTAGTTTCACTCTGCTCTTCCTTCTTAAGCAACGCATGGAGGAGAAAGACACTGTGCTTCTGCTTAATCCCGGTTTCCCGGCTCAGCGCCATCAGGCAAAGCTGCTGGGCATGAGAATCCAGTCGTTTGATATCTATACATATCGTGGCAAGGCTCTTGAAGCTCGCCTTGAGGAGGAGATGAAGTCGGGTAGGATCACGGCAATGATTTATTCAAATCCCAACAATCCGGCCTGGACCAACCTTACCGAAGAGGAACTTGAGATTATCGGGCGTCTGGCCACTAAATATGACGTGATTGTGATGGAAGATCTGGCCTACCTCGGCATGGACTTCCGTAGTGATTTCGGCAAGCCGTATGAGGCTCCGTATATCCCGAGTGTGGCAAATTACACCGACAATTATATACTTCTGGTATCGGCATCGAAGATCTTCAGTTACGCAGGTCAGCGCATAGCGCTGGTGTGCATGAGTCCGAATGTGTATGACCGCCATTATCCATATTTCGAGAAATTCTATGAGATGCCGGCCTTTGGTGATGCTTATATATATGGTGTGCTGTATTGCGCATCTTCCGGCGCTTCGCATTCGGCCCAGTATGCCCTTGCGGGTATGATGGAAGCAGCCGTGAAGGGTGAGCTGAATTTCTTGGATCAAACATCGGAGTATGGCCGCAGAGCCGGGCTGGTGAAGAAGATCTTTACCGACAATGGCTTCCACATCGTATATTCGATGGATGGCGACCAGCCGATTTCTGATGGCTTCTTCTTTACGGTGGGTTATCACGGCATGACCGGCACAGAGCTTCAGGAAGAATTGCTGCGTTATGGTATCAGTTCAATCTCGCTCCTCTCTACAGGAAGCGAGCAGGAGGGTATACGCGTGACGGTGTCGATGATTTCCGAGCAGGAGGATATGGAGCGTCTCAGCACGCGTCTGAAGGCCTTTGATGAGCATATGAAGGCGCTCGCTGCTGAAAAGTCGGAACCTGCAGCCGAAGTGACAGAGAAGATAGTTTTTGCTTAGAGCGCGCTCTTAGAGCGCTCTAAGTATATGATACGGGGTTCCTGCGGTGAGGGTGTAGTGACTCTATGCCATCGGCAGGACCCCTTTGTTTTGAATGGAAAAATACATAATGGAAAATGTGAAATATATGACTGCCGATGAGGCGGTGAAGCTCATAGAATCGGGCGATCATGTGTATATCCAGGGCAGCACATCCACACCGGAGGTGCTGGTGGAAGCTATGGCGCGTCGTGGCCATGAGCTGCGTGATGTGACGGTGTATTCGGCATTTGCAGTGACACGCGGTGCAGCACCTTATTGTAAGCCGGAATTCAAGGAGTCATTCCTTGTGGATTCATTCTTTGTGTCGAATGCAGTGCGCCAATATATCGCAGAGGGCTACGGCACAATGACCCCCCGATTTCTGGGTGAGGTGCCGGCCCTCTTTCGTGATGGCACTTGCCGTGTAGACGTGGCTCTGCTCAATTGCTCTATGCCCAATGATGAGGGATATGTGAGCTTCGGAGTATCGGCTGATCTCGCCACCGCCGCAGCTGAATGTGCCAAGGTGGTAATCGCGCAAATCAACCCCCATATGCCCTTCTCCTACGGAGATCCTGTGATTCATCTGTCGCAGCTTTCTGCCGTGGTGGAAGTAGATGAACCGCTGGTGGAGGTGCCTACTGCGGTGCCGACAGAACAGGAGATAAATATCGGCAATTATATCGCAGAATATATCCCTGATGGCGCCACTCTGCAGATCGGTGTGGGTGGTATCCCCAATGCCGTGATACGTGCGCTGGAGAACCATAAGCACCTCGGCCTGCATACTGAGGCTATGACCGATGGTGTGCTCCCGCTGCTCGAGAAAGGTATCATAGATAACTCTCAGAAGAAGGTGATGCCCGGCAAGTCGATTGCTTCGCTCGCTCTTGGCTCACGCCGACTCTACGATTATATGGACTATAATAAGGATATCATCTTCAAGGATGTGGCATGGACAAATAATCCTTTCATAATTGCACAGAATCCGAAGGTGATGTCGATCAATTCATGTCTGGAAATCGATCTTACAGGACAGATTTGTGCCGACTCTATCGGTACAAAAATATTCTCAAGTGTAGGCGGTCAGCATGATTTCGTCTATGGCGCATCGCAGAGTGAAGGTGGTAAATCATTCCTCGCAATGCTCTCTACAACCAATAAGGGAGTATCAAAAATCAAGCCTATTCTCACTCCCGGTGCCGGTGTTGTGACTACACGATTCCAGGCGAATTATATCGTCACTGAACATGGTATAGTAGATTTGCGCGGTAAGAATCTCGCGGAGCGTGCAAAGCTGATGATCTCGATTGCCGCGCCTGAATTCCGCGAGGAGTTGAGTCGTGCGGCAGCCGAGCGATTCGGATATGCGTTCACTCGTCTTAAATAAATTGCATATAATCCCACGAAGTATCTCTCAGTGAAGAGCGGCTGAATACAGTCGCTCTTCATTCTTTAATCACATCTCGATTCTTAGAGTGCGTTCTTTAGTGGCTTGAATGAATACAATCCGATGACCGATACTTGGACCCTCCTTTGATGTTGATACGTGAAAATACATCCTTCAGATGGAACTCCACTTGGTATGGTTTGCGCAATGGAACGTTGCTTATGGCGTTAGAGCGTCGTTTCTTAAATACTCTGTAACAATCTTTCAGTAATATTTTAGCGATGGCTGTGTAGAAACAGTGTGGATTGTTGTTATATATATGTGTGAGACTATGTATGGGAGCAACACAATATGCCGTGTGAGGCGGTAGGTGATTACTCATAGTTCGCTCCCTTATGTCTGCTGCGAAATACTATTATTTCAACAATGACAGATTATAAAATATCGACATGGAATATGATATAATTGTGCCTTTGGAGGAGTCGAAAATAGCAATGCGAGAATTGTGGAAAGACACTTTCGATGACACTGATTCGTATCTGGATATCTTCTTTAATAACTATTTTACTCCGCGTTTGTGTCGCTGCGCAATGCGTGAGAGTTCACTCGCTGCGATGCTGCTTGGTGTGAGCTATGATTTCTGCAGTGAGCTGGGAAGATTGCGCGGATTGTATCTCTGTGGACTCTCTACGCGTAGTGAGTATCGCAAACAGGGATTAATGTCTCGACTTATAGAAGATATAATTGATGACGCAGAGAAATCAGGAGAATTTGATTTTGTATTCCTTATTCCTGCTGATGATCATTTACGCGAATACTATAAAAAATTCGGCTTCTACGACTCTTCGGATATCGAACGAATGATGGTGAGTAGAGAGATATATGAGTCATTGCGACGTATATCTTCAACGCCGGATTACGCCTTGTGTGATGATATTAGAATTATATCTGATACCGAGGAGTTGAAAGATCTTATGAGGAGTCGCTGTGGTAATCAAGAGTCTCTTCTTACGATATGCAGGAAATATGAATCGACTTATCACCGTAATCCCGGTGATATTTCCATCACTCATACTCATAGTGACTGGGCGATTCTTTTGGAGGAGAAGATTGAGTCGGGTGGGGTGCTTATTATGCGCACTCCGGGTAGTAATGCTGACGCGACTGTCATGATGATTCAGGAGGATGGAGAGGTGATACAGCTTGGTGGGAAGCGTAGTGATATGTCAAAACTACTTGCCGATATTATTTGCAAAAAATGCGATGATACGCAGATATCATCAGCTGATATTGCATCAGCGCATGTGCCTATAATTTGCCGACGAGAAAAATATGGAATGGTGCGATTTTTACCCAGATTCTGGCAAAAATCCCAAGGCTTTGAGAATCGAATATTTGAGAGCGCATCGACGATTCCTCAGAAATTTGCGAAAATGAATTTTGAGGAAAAGTCGAAGATTTTAGCGCAGTTCTTTAGCCGATATCTGCATTTCCGACTTATGCTGGATTGATAGTGCGTTTTGATGGTAGATCGATATTATTACCTGCTCTGTCATGTGATTTTTATTGTAGGCTCAGTTTGCGTTACTGATTATTCGGCTTATGAGGAGACAGCACCTAATGCCTGAATATGATGTGGCGTTGCATGCGACACCGTTAGCATTGTCAGCATTCTGGCGAGTGGCAGATTTGATAGTCGCATTCGGAGGTGTCAAAGATGATGACAGTAGTGTGGAAACTTCTGCACGTGATGAACAACTGTTTAGAGTCACGATAGCGAGTAGTGTGGAAACTTCTGCACATGATGAACAACTGTTTATAGTCACGATAGCATAAAGGAAAAGAGGGGTATTCGCTTTAGATTACCTCGTAAGAGATAGGGTAGTCCCGATTGTCCGGGGCTACCTTTCTTATTATATGGGTAAAAGTGGCATCGTGGAACTATCTGATATTCGATATGCAAATCTCTGAAAACCCTATAATCGTGTAGATATTAGAAAGATAGGCCGATTTGCAATTGATTTAAGCGTTTGAGAATCGGAAATTTTGGGAAATAGTAGGGGAGTGGTGTGCAATATTAGAAATTTGAGAATTTAGCGGTTAGAAAATATGATTGGGTTATAGTAGGGGAGTGGTGGGTAATTTGCAAATTGGTCGAAAAGTCGCATTTTGAAATTTGTTTGAAAACTGTGGAACATCGATTTGCAAATGGGATTTGCAAAAATCGCTAAGTAAAGTGATTTGGATTGTGAAACAGTTTGCAAACGTGGTTTGCAAACTGTTAGATTGTGATTTTCATTATTGTAAATAGCTGATTTGCAAATGTCTAATTTGCAAATACCATACTCAGAATATGTAATGAAAATGCAACTCACATTTTTTAACCTTTACTTAACGAGGCTGATAATGTGGAACATAGCCCTTAAATTTAAAGTGATTTCAATATATAGAGCGTTGAAACGCTGAAATTGCGTGCATGTACAGGTATTGAGTATAATAAGCATAAGTAGTACAGGAAGTTATGGGTTTTGTCTAAACAGTAGGTTTAAAAGTATAAATCGGTGAAATTTGCAATTCGTGGAACAGTAATTGCAAATGAAGATTGCAAATAGGAATATAATTTGCAATATAGAGTTGCGAATTCCAAATATTATTGTTACATTTGCAATTAGATTCCCAACACCCAAAGAAACTCAAAAATGGAAGAAAATTTCGCCTCTCGCCTAAAACTCTTCATCGACACGAACGGGCTTACCTCTTCGCAGTTCGCTGATATGTGCGGTATTCCCCGTCCGTCCTTGTCGCAGGTGCTTAGCGGGCGCAATAAGAAGATTAGCGATGGATTGATCAAGCAGATCCATGATGCATTTCCTGATGTGTCGGTGTTGTGGTTGATGTTTGGAGAAGGACCAGTGAAAATCTCAGGGGCCGACCCCTCTTTGGGTGCCCGCTCCCCCATCATCGCTTCTCAAGACTCACAAATCAGTATGACGGATGAAAATCGCGAAAATCTCAACGCTCAGAATTCTGTAAATCCGCCCAATCCCACACAAACGTCCTCTCGCGGTAATCTCACGAGCTTAGGAATGGGTAAAAATGAGGATAATCTCACGAAAAATCAGATATTTGAGTCGGATTTGAAAATTCTCGATTTGCAGCGGCAAATAGAGAATATGAGGCAAAATCCGCGCAAAGTGATTCAAATCACCATATATTATGATGATTCTACCTTCGAGACCTTCGTGCCCAAGGGTTGAAGCGCTCCACAAGTAAGCCTTTCGCAATAAGCGAGGGGCTTATTTCGTTTCATATAGAAGGTGGCTACTGTAGCGCTGCGCTGGCATAGCACAGATCATCTGTAGTGCCACTTATCAATCGAATTTACCATCATCTGATATGCTAATGATCTACCCACGCAAATACCATCGCACGATACCTCTGATGCTGCTGAGTATATGCTCTGCCGCTCCGAGTATTTTTGCTGCAGATAATCTACAATTCACCGGAGGCATGCTGCATCCCGTAGTAGTGACACCAGAGAAGTCGACAGGGCTCGATAATATCTATGTGATCTACGATACTACAGGTGTGGATATGGAGATTCTTACTGCCAATAGTAGAGATATAAAGGTGTATAAATATGGTAATCTCGGTGGAGCATATGCCGAGCAGATTACCGATTTATCAATCGAGTCAGATAGAGTGATTCTACACGATATTGAAGGTGATAAAGGGTACATAATAGAAGACGCCGACAGGCGATATTATTACTGGGTGGTGAATTATCTTCCCTATCGTTTCCAATTGCGTTCGGCCACACCATCTGATATGTCGGATTGTGATGCTACGGTGCTTGATGTAGATGGCTTCGCTCCCGCGATACCTTACTTCACAATTAATGGTCAGAGGATGGTGTTGAGCCGCGATATAATCGTGAGTTATAATACGCAGGTCTGGGATGAGAATCGCATGGAATGGGTAGAGCAACCTGCTGAAGAAGATGTGGCATATTTTGATGCAAATATACGTATCACACCCCCTGCATTATGTTATACACCTTTTCATATAAAAGGCGATCGATTTCTCGAGGAATGGAACTGGGCAGTAGAGACAGAAACAATCACGGCTACTCCCTCTGCTGTGAGTGTGATGACAGAAGCGATTCAGGATGGCAACAGTGTGACATCTTCCGATGCAGCTGCTGATAGCAGCGAGAGTGATAATGACTCAGATGATTCCGATGCAAGTAATGTGATCAAAGGTGATGAATCATCACTGGGAGGATCTGCTCCCGCCGATATCGAATTTCGTGCATATGTGACACAAGGCGTGATGCACTACGAGTGGCAGATGAGCTCTGATCCCGAATTTGAGAATGTAGATTATCGATTCAATGAGCAGAATCTTCAATATACATTTCTTGAAGAGGGCACATATTATCTTCGCTTTATCGGCAGCAACAGCGATGGATCATGTGAAGCTATAGGCGATACATATACAGTCGCTATCGGTTCATCGGAATTGTTATGTCCTAATGCATTCTCTCCCGATGGAGATGGAGTGAATGATATATGGAAAGTAAGTTACCGATCGCTCGTAGAATTTGATTGCTGGATATTCGACCGCTACGGTGCACAGTTATATCACTTCACCGATCCCTCTTCCGGATGGGATGGGAAGCGCGGCGGGAAGGCCGTGAAACCAGGAGTATATTATTATGTGATCACGGCTGTAGGTGCCGATGGTAAGAAGTATAAAAAAAGTGGAGACATCAACATCCTCACGCGTAGAAGTGTTGATAATGGTGGTTCAAATATGGCAGAATAGTAATCGGAGATGACTACAGAAAATTTACCAATAGCTGACGGCTGCGCCAAGCACATCGCTACGACTACTGATGCTGCTCCCGATATGACTTCGGGAGCAGTGATAGCTTCTAATTCGATTGAAGTGGGAGGCGCACGTGTGCACAATCTTAAAAATATAAATGTAACTTTCCCGCACAATCAACTTTCGGTCGTGACCGGATTGAGTGGTTGCGGAAAATCATCGCTTGCATTCGATACAATATTTGCCGAGGGCCAACGCCGATATATCGAAACATTCTCCTCCTATGCGCGCAATATGCTCGGATCGCTCGAGCGACCGGATGTGGATTATATCACCGGCTTGAGTCCGGTGATAAGTATCGAGCAGAAGACAGTGAACCGCAATCCGCGCAGCACCATCGGTACGACTACAGAAATCTACGACTTCTTCCGATTGCTCTTCGCGCGACTGGGAGAAGCCCGTAGTTATCTCAGCGGCGAACTCATGGTGAAATACTCAAAGGATAAGATCGTGGATCTCATCCTTAAGAAATACAATGGGCGTAAAGTGTATATTCTCTCACCGCTCGTAAAGAATCGCAAAGGTCACTACAAAGATCTCTTTGAGAATTTACTCAAAAAGGGATATCTCAGAGTGCGCGTGGATGGCGAACTCACCGAGTTAAGCTACGGCCTTAAACTCGACCGATATCGCAATCATAGCATCGAACTGGTTGTAGACCGTATGCGCGTATCCGATGATGATATAGATCGTCTTCGCTCCACCGTAGACAACGCGCTGCGTCAAGGCGACCGACAGATGATGGTATATGATGTAGAGACAGAAGAAGTATCGCATTTCTCGCAATCACTTATGGATCCTGCCACGGGTCTGTCGTATCCTGAGCCGGCACCTCACGACTTTTCATTTAATTCGCCTCAGGGAGCCTGTCGTCGATGCAAGGGATTGGGGCGCGTGAATGTGGTAGATGAAGAGAAGGTATTTCCCGATCGAACGAAATCAATCCACGATGGTGGCATTGCGCCACTCGGAAAATATAAGAATTCACTCGTGTTCTGGCAGATTCAGGCGATACTGAAGCTCTATGATTGCGATATAAAGACACCGATAAATCAGCTCCCTGCCGAAGCAATCAATGATATCTTGCAGGGTGTGGATGTCAAACTTCATCTCGAGAACGATACCCTTTCCACAAGTCGCCTCGATATGGGCTACGATGGCATAGTGAAATATATCGAGATGCAGCAGAGTGATGATGCCGGAAGTGAGGCCAATAAGTGGAGCAATCAGTATTTTTCGGAGGCAGAATGTCCGGAATGTCACGGCCAGCGCCTCAACAAAATATCGCTCCATTACTACATCGATGGAAAGAATATCGCCGAAGTGGCTTCGATGGATATATCTGAACTCTACGAGTGGACTCTCACGCTTGAAGACCGTATTGACCAATCGCGTAGGGCTGTGGCTACAGAGGTGCTAAAAGAGATTAGATCGCGTCTGCGTTTTCTGCTTGATGTGGGATTGGATTACCTTTCTCTCAACCGCGCGAGTAGCAGTCTGAGCGGTGGAGAAAGTCAGCGCATTCGGCTCGCCACGCAGATTGGCTCGCAACTCGTGAATGTGCTTTACATACTCGACGAGCCCTCAATCGGACTTCACCAGCGCGATAATGAGCGACTCATAAATAGTCTGAAATCACTTCGTGATGCCGGCAATAGTGTTATCGTAGTCGAGCATGACAAGGATATCATGACCCAGGCTGATTATATAGTGGATATAGGCCCCGGTGCCGGTGTGCATGGGGGAGAGGTGGTGTTTCAGGGCACACCCGAAGAGATGCTTAGGAATCACACCCTCACATCCGATTATCTGAATGGCACCCGGAGCATAGAATTGCCCAAGAGGCATCGCGAAGGTAATGGAAAGTATCTTGAGATTATCGGCGCCACCGGTCATAATCTGAAGAATGTGGATCTGACTCTGCCTCTTGGGAAGTTTATCTGCATAACAGGTGTGAGTGGCAGTGGGAAGTCGTCATTGATTAATGGTACGCTCCAGCCAATCCTCAGTCAGAAATTGTATCGCTCGCTACAGGCTCCTTTGGAATATAAGGAGGTCAAAGGACTCGAGCATATTAATAAGGTAGTCACAGTTGACCAATCGCCGCTCGGGCGATCTCCCCGCTCAAATCCTGCTACCTATACAGGAGTATTCGCGGATATCCGCAAGCTCTTCGTGGAGCTTCCCGAATCAAAGATCCGTGGTTACAAACCGGGGCGCTTCTCCTTCAATGTGTCGGGTGGGCGCTGCGAGGTGTGCAAAGGCAATGGCTATCGCACAATCGAAATGAACTTTCTGCCTGATGTGCTCGTGCCATGCGAAGAATGCCATGGCAAGCGATATAATCGAGAGACTCTCGAAGTGCGTTATAAGGGAAAATCGATAGCTGACGTGCTTGAAATGACTGTAAATGAAGCAGTTGAATTCTTTGCCAATGTTCCCACGATAGTAAAGAAAATTGAGGTGTTGAAAGAGATCGGATTGGGATATATTCGGCTCGGTCAACCCTCAAGCACACTGAGTGGTGGTGAAAATCAGCGAGTTAAACTCGCCACCGAGCTTGCCAAGAAAGACACCGGGAATACGCTTTTTCTGCTTGATGAGCCCACCACCGGTCTGCATTTCGAGGATATCCGGGTATTGCTTGGTGTGATCAATCGTCTTGCCGACAAAGGCAACACTGTGGTGGTGATCGAGCATAATCTCGACATCATAAAATGTGCGGATTATATCATCGATATGGGGCCGGAGGGTGGTCGCGGTGGCGGAAAGATTGTGGCCGAAGGCACACCCGAGCATGTGGCGCAATGTGATAGTCCCACGGCGCGATTCCTCAGGGATGAGCTGAAGGATGCTGCAGTGGCACATTAGAGCGCGTTCAGCTCATAAGAGCGCGGGCCTCATGACTGGCAGAATTTGAAAAATCAAAGCTTATGCCCGTCGTGAGGCCCGCGGCATGTAATTTTGCATCGAGCTTCAATCATAACAGCGCGTCTGCATTTACACAACGCAAAAATGAAGCTTTCGTGAGAATCGAATATTTTGCGGCGCTCGTGGAAATGCTCAGAAATTCCGGAATTTCAGAAAATCAAGAAATAAGCCCTCCTAATAGGAGAGTATTATAGAAATATACATAATCACCATTATGTTAAATAGGCGCTCGAAAATAAATCTTTAATCTCGTTTCGGCATTCTTCGGGTCTTGTCGCGCGCCAAAAATTTATGAAACACACTCTGTCGCGTTATCACCTTCTGATTGTCGGTAAGGTCGCGTTTCAAGCGGTCGGTATCCGATTGTGAAATTGTGTCGTCATTGTGGGTCACGTGATTTATGGCAAGAAGCACCACAATCATACCCACCAGTATTAATAATACCAGCACGATGCGGAAAATCGATATGAGATATTCAGGAATCATGGGCCGAATATGAAAATTTGTGGTATAACGTTGCTTCGCCCTTATAGGTTGACTCATCTCCAACTCTTTCACTCTTTTTTGCAACCAATTACCCTATTAAGGTGTTAATAAGGTAAAAATCTTATGGTAGAGCCCCGTCTTCGATTCCCGGTCTACCCTGATTTATGGAATTATACTATAATCTTAATTTAATGTATTATGAAAACTATCGCAACACTCCTGGCGCTTGCTCTAACTGTGGGATGCGGTTATGCGCAGAATATCTCAAAGAGCGAAGCCAAAAGCCTCAACACATTTCTCAACCTTCCCGCAGCAAAGGGTGGTAACAATGCCGAGGCTCTAAAAATGGTAGGCAACAACATCGCCTCATGTCCCGGTGTGAAAGTTGAGAATGGCCATGTAGTCGAAATCGACTGGAAAGGTAAAGACCTCTCCGGCACTCTCAATCTATCCGCCTTCCCCGATCTTAAGAAGATTGATGTGAGCAACAATAAAATATCTGCAATCGTGGTGAGCAATAATCCCGACCTCGTGGTGCTCAATGCTTCGCACAATAACCTCTCGGATGTGCAAATCGATGGCTGTCCGGCTCTTCAGGAGCTCCGACTCAACAGAAACCGACTATCTGAGATCAACCTCCAGGACACACCCCTTCTCACGGTGCTCAATGTGGCCTCCAATTTCATGGCTCAGCTCAACATCAGCAATGCCGTGAATCTGAAGACACTCAACTGCATGGACAATCATATTGAGGCGCTTGATGTCACAATGTGTCAGAACCTCAAGAATCTCTACGCCGGCTACAATGACATCAGCCAGCTTGAGCTCGGCGGTCTGGCTGCCCTTGAGAACCTCAATCTCACCTCCAACAAGCTGCAGAAAATATATCTACAGAATCTTTCTAATCTGCAGACAGTATTTGTGAGCGATAATCACATGACTCAGTTTGCTGCGGTCAACTGTCAGAATCTCCTCGACATATATGCCGCCTACAATGATCTGACAGCATTCAATGTAGAAAACTGTGCCAACCTGGCCGATGTGAATCTCGCCTGGAATGATCTTACCACTGTGGATCTTTCCAATCAGAACTTCCTGCAGCGCGTCAATGTGGCCAACAACCAGCTCATCACACTTGATGTATCGTTTGATCCGATGCTCCGCTCGCTCAATCTGGCCGGCAATAACACATTGTCCGACCTGCGCACTCAGGGTGACTCCGCACTGCGTCAGGTGGTGGGTGTATGGGATAGCTGGGAGTAATCTTCAGGCTCTCAGATTCCGCATATTGGCACCTCTCTCCTACTGCGGATTCACACCCACAACATTGCAATAAGATCCTATCCTATAATAAGTTTGAAGGCATCCTCACATGGGGATGCCTTTGAATTTGAGGCGTAGCCTAAGTACCTCTCTCCTATTGCAATCACTATCAATGCAAAAAAATTCAAACAAATTTTGCATATGCCATATATATTGATTAAATTTGTAAAGTAAAGTAGTTTGAAAGGGACTGAACCTCCTCCAAATATGAAAAATAAGCTGATAGCCGATGCAGGCTCTTCTAAAATAGACTGGGTAGTGCTCAGTGATTCAGGTGAAGTGATGGACCGCACCACTTCCATAGGCGTCAATGCCCTGATGAGCGACGCTCCCCATCTTGCCGGAGCTTTCGGCAAGGTGGCCGATAAGCTTGGTATATCCGAAACCCTCAATGAGATACATTATTACGGTGCCGGATGCGCCACCCCGCAGATCTGCCATAAAGTGAGCAAGGCTCTTGCCGACATATGGCCTGCCGGAAGCATCTCCGTGAGCTCCGATCTGCTGGGTGCGGCCCGTGCCAACTTCGGCCAGAATCGCGGTATAATATGCATTTTAGGCACCGGTTCCAACTCCGGGCTCTATGATGGCCACGACATAAGCCACAATATCCCCTCGCTCGGGTTCATACTGGGCGATGAGGGTAGCGGAGCAGCTCTCGGTAAGCGACTTGTGGGCGATGCTTTCAAGGGTCATCTTCCAAAGTCGATCAGAGATCAATTTATGAATACATATGAGTTGGGAGTCGCCGATATACTCGATTACACCTACCGGCGCCCGGCTGCCAATAGATTTCTGGCTTCGCTCGTGCCATTTCTGCGTGAGCGCCTTTGGAATCCTTACATCTACTCGCTGGTGCTTGAGGAATTCTCAGCGTTTTTCCGCAGGAATGTGGCCATGTATACCGGCGCCCGTACACTCCCGCTGGCATTCACCGGCTCGATTGCATATCATTTCGCGGATATTCTGCGTGAGGCAGCCGATCGCCAGGGTTTCAAAATCACCAAGATCTCATCCTCTCCGATTGAGGGATTGATACAGTTTCATGCCTGATTGCTTCACATGTAACTCAACATTCTCCTCCAAATAATAATCCAATCCTCCATGAAGACTTCAATAATCCATATGTGCAGAATAAATGGTGGCCGATTCCTGGCATTAGCCGGGCTTACACTACTGGCTCCCATGCTCCCCGGGACTCCTCGGACAATGGCGCAGGATGACTATTGGCATCAGCGAGTGAGTCTATTTGACAAACTCCCCGTAACGACCGATGATATAGTGTTTCTGGGTAATTCCATAACCGATGGAGGAGAGTTTCAGGAACTTTTCGGCATGGAGAATGTGCTCAATCGTGGCATACGTAGCGATCGCATCTCCGGAGTGATGAAGAGGCTGGAGCAGGTCACATCCGGTAAGCCTAAGATGATATTCCTTCTGATTGGTATCAATGATGTGGCCGACCCACACAATACAGCGCAGAGCATCGCCGACAAATATGCTGATTTGATCAAGGCCATCCGTGCACAATCACCGCAGACACAGCTTTACGTGCAGAGCATCATGCCGATCAATAACGACTTCCGTCGCTACAAAAGTCTGATAGGGCGCGAATCGCTTATCCCCGATATCAACGAGCGCCTCAAGATGATAGCCGGAGTGAATGGAGCTATCTTTATCGACCTCTGGCCTGTGCTTGCCGAGCCCGATACCGGTAAGATGCGTAAAGAGTTCACTTCCGATGGTCTGCACCTATCCGGAGCCGGATATCGTGCCTGGACCGATGCGGTGCGCCCCTATGTAGAAGGTCTGTTTATAGAGGAGACAGAGGTGCATGAAGACACTCCTTCCGAGGTGCCTGCGCCCGACGCCTATCCTGATAGCGCTTCTCAATCCACGCAAGAGTCATCCTCTCCCTCTTCAGACCAAGAATCCAGATGCGAAAACGGAACATTCCCAATACTGAAAAATCTCGAAAAATAACCCTCATAAATGTGGCATAAAAGTAATATGATTAAATTCACTTCTACTCTCTCTCCGATGCGCTTCAAGCATCTGGCCGGATGTGTGCTGATAGCCGGTGCTCTCTCTATGCCGCTATGCTCCTCGGCTCAGAATCAGATAATCATAGAGCCACTTTTTGAGTATCCTACCCCTCCCGATGATTACGACGATCTCACCGGCCGCTCCGACTATCTGATGGATCATTTCTGGGATTCATTCGACTGCTCGTCGACGGCGGCAGTCGACCAGAATGCGCTCAATGATGCATTCATGGTCTATACCACAGCCATGCGCTATGCCAACCGCGACAAGGCATTGGCCTCGGTCGATGCCTTAATCAAGAAACTCAAAGGGAATCCGGTGCTTATGCTGCAGTTTGCCAAATCGGCCGAGGAGAATCTTTTCGGTCCGCGTGCATCGATATGGAGCGATGAGGCATATCTCCCCTTCCTGCAGGCTGTGGTAGCCGACAAGAAAATATCCGACACCCGCAAGCAGCGGTATGCCATGCAGCTCGACATGCTGAAGCGCAACGCCCCGGGTAGGAAATTCCCGGATATGCGCCTCGTGCTCCGCAATGGGCGCCAGAAGGATTTCCAGCCATCGGCACGCCTCACGCTGGTAGAGTTTGGCAATCCCGGATGCGATGACTGCCAGTTCGCACGCACCAAGCTTGAGATGGCCACCGATATTGGAGATATGATAGAGGCCGGCGATCTGGAGATGGTATTCGTAGTGGCCGATGCCGTGCCTGAAGAGCAATCCGAGCTGCTTGAATCATTCAAAGAGCTCCCCGAGCGCTGGACAGCCGGTATCTGCTATGGAGGCGACGATATCTTCGATCTGCGCAACACTCCGAGCTTCTATCTAATCGGACCCGACAAAAAGATCATCGCCAAGAACATGGATGTCACAACGGCCGTCAACGAGGTGCGCCGTATCAAAGAGACCTCCCGTAAGAAATAACACCTCATCTATGAGTATAAAGAGTTTCATAAAGACATTCTATATCCGCACCACCGGATACTCCTATACCAACCTCGGGCGCCTGTTCCTGCGCTTGTTTGTAGGGATTATGCTGGTGCAATTCGCAGTGCGCCAGATAGCCACATTTCATGCCGTAGCCCCGACCTTCCCGGATGTGATTGGTATGGGGAGCGAGGCTTCGCTGGCAGTGATGATATGTATCGAGACAATTTGCTCGATATTCATCATGTTTGGCTTTCTGACCAGGCTTATGACCATCCCCCCCTTTGTGGCAATGATCATCGCTGAGTATCATCTGCTGCATGGCTCATCGCCCCACATGCTAACATGGCAATCCCAGGGATATCTTCCCATCATGTTTCTTGGGATATATTTCTTCATCCTGCTGGTAGGCCCCGGTAAGATTTCGGTGGATTACTTCACATCGCTTCATCTCATTCATTCCGACGACAAGAGCGAGGATGAGGAGCTTGAAGAGGTATGAGAGTTGCATCTAAGAGCTACTTAAGAAAGATATAGTAACCCATAATATGAGAATCGCAGTTCTGATTTCAGGTGGCGTAGATTCTGCCGTGGTGGTCGACCTTCTTCAGAAGGCCGGACATGAATTACATCTCTTCTACATCCGCATCGGTATGGATAATGGAGAGGGTGATTGTTCGGCTGAAGAGGATATGGAAATGTGCTCTCTGATAGCCCGTAAATACGGACTCCCTCTCAAGGAGGTTTCGCTTCATGAGGAATATTGGGAGCATGTGATGGCATATACATTGGCCACTGTCAAGAAGGGGCTTACGCCGCATCCCGACATGATGTGCAACAAGATGATAAAATTCGGATTCTTCGAGCAGCGTTGGGGAAAGGATTTCGATGCTGTGGCCACCGGCCATTATGCATCGATACGAGAAATCGATGGAATGAGATTTCTGGCCACGGCTGCTGATCCCGTAAAAGATCAGACCGACTTTCTGGCTCAGATCAGTTATGAGCAGCTTAGCCATCTGATGTTTCCGCTTGGAGAGATACCCAAGGCCGAAGTGCGCCGCAGAGCTGCTGAAGCCCGCCTTCCCAATGCTACGCGCAAGGACTCACAGGGCATATGCTTTCTGGGCAAGATTGACTATGCCGACTTCATTGCCCGCCATCTTGGCGAGCGCGAAGGGGCGATTGTGGAGATTGAAACCGGTAAGAAAATCGGTGTGCACAAGGGCTATTGGTTCCACACCATAGGTCAGCGCAAGGGGCTTGGTCTGAGTGGAGGCCCATGGTATGTGGTGCGCAAGAATGTGCGCGACAATGTGGTATACGTAAGCAATGGCTACGACACCCATCGCCAATACGGCAAGATAGTGCCCGTGGAGGAGATGAATTGGATCACAGTAGATCCCTTTGCCGACAACGCTCCGGAGCCATGGCGGGCATCGGTCGACGGCACATATCGCATAGCCTTCAAAAACCGTCACTCCCCCACCTTTATCAGTGCCATGATGCGGCGTAGGCCCGACGGAGGCTACCTTATTCGTACCGATGAAGAGGTGCAGGGTATAGCCCCGGGGCAGTTTGCCATAATCTATACCCCCGACTGCCGGCTATGCCTCGGCTCAGGGATGATAAGCCTCCCGACCACCGGCGGCCGTCATCGCCACCGGCGGCGGGGAAATAAAAACGCAACAACAAAACCAACCGATAAATGAAGAAACGTCATCAACTCCGATTGGTAGGAATCACCTACAATCAGATAGAATCCGGAGTATATGCCGTGATTCTTGAAGAAGTCGATGGGCAGCGACGCATACCGATCATCATCGGTTATCCCGAGGCCCAGGCCATAGAGTGCAAATTGCAGCAGATCAATACTCCGCGTCCGCTCACTCATGATCTCATGAAATCGATAATGGAGACCTTCAATCTGCGTCTGGCCTGCATCGACATTCACAAGATGCCCAACGGCGTGTTTGCTGCCGATCTCGTGATGGAAGGTCCTCAGGGGGAGCTCCACAAGATTGATGCCCGATCATCCGATGCTCTGGCTCTGGCAGTGCGTACAGACTCACCGATATATACCACCGCAGAGGTGCTCGACGAGGCCGGATTCAAGCCCAAAAAACTCGACGAGGAGCAATCCGAGCCGGAGGAAGAGGTGGCCCGGCCGGTGAGTCCCGAGGACTTTCTGCGTCAGGCCATCTCAACCGTGAAATCCGATATCGATTCATTTTCCACCATTGAGGATTTCATACTCACCACAAGTCTTGATCCTGAGGATGCCGATGCTGAGATAATGGACTTCCTCAAGAATTACAGCGACAAAGAGATAGAAAGCCAGATATCCCGATTTGCAGCTGAAGAGAAATATGAGGTGGCGGCCCGTCTCAAGGCTCTCCTCAAGCGAAGGAAAGAGGCCGAATAAGCCTCTCTTCTCCAGAACCATCCTCATGTAAGGGATGTAAATGCCAAAGGGAGAGATTTATCCCAGGCTGCAAAGAGGCAACACGCGAAACAGACAATTTCAAATATCACAGATATAATCGACACACGACAATGAAGAACCGTAGAAAAAGAGTCGAGGTCATAGTAGAACTCATCAAGACCCAATGCATATCCTCGCAGGAGGAGCTTGCCCGCAAGCTCGCCGAGGTAGGATTCAAAGTGACTCAGGCCACACTCTCGCGCGACCTGAAAATGCTCCACACCACTAAGGTGCCCACCGACCGTGGCACCTACGTATACGTGCTGCCCGATAGCAATTCGCTCAAGGATAAACTCCTTGCCGCCGGTCAGCTCGATATGAACGCCAACTATCAGAGCGGCTTCATATCGCTCGATCTATCGGGCGACATCGCTGTGATAAAGACCCGCAACGGCTATGCTTCCGGTCTGGCATATGATATCGACATATCCAACTGCCCCGACATCTTAGGCACCATCGCCGGCGGAAATACAATCTTCGCCGTGCTCCGCGAGGGAATGACACATGAAGAGAAGATGGCTGTACTGGGCCGCTTTGTTCCCCTCAAACACTATATCCCCCCGTTCTGAAAAATGGCCGGAACCTCACCGGCCTACTCTCACATGTGTGAAAAACCTATAAACGAAAGCAGAAATGATTAAAGTTGGAATCGCCGGTGCCGACAGCGAAGTGGCCGGAGAATTGCTCAGGCTCTGTCTGAATCACCCCGATGTGGATGTGGTCACCGCCTATGCGCCCGGTTATGCCGGGCGCCCGGTGGGGAGTGTGCATCACGGATTCATAGGTGAAGAGCGTATACTTTTCACCTCCAATTTCGATGCCACCGCTCTCGATGTGGCGTTCCTGATACGAGGGCTATACTCCGAGAGTGATTGGGTGAAACTGATGGCCGACCGCCCTCAGCTCAAACTCATTCTCTTCCCCGACTCGCTGACTCCCGGTATGACCGAGGCTTTTGCTCCGGTGTATGGACTGTCGGAGATGAACCGCAAGCCTCTCGTGAGAGGAGCGCGTGTGGCCGTAGTGCCCCGGGTGCTGGCATCTCCGCTGCTTGTGGCACTCTATCCTCTGGCGCGGCATCTGATGCTGCGTGGTAATGTTGAGGTGGAGGTATCGGCTCCGGCCGATGTGACTACCGAAGAGATGTGCCAGAGCGCTGCGATGGAAGTCGGGCGCGAGCTGCAGCGTGTGCAGACCAGTTTCAACGGTGAGGTAATCATCCGCATCGGAACTACCCCCCCTTCTTCACGCAGCCTCAAGCTCTCCCTCTGCCTCCCCTGCTCCAGCAATCTGGAAGAGGTGGTGAAGGTATATGATTCCATCTACGACGACCATAACTTCACCTATGTGGTGACTCATCCCGTGACACCTGCCGAGGTGGAGGGAAGCAATAAGGTGGTAATCGCCGTGAGCAAACCTGATGCCGACACTCTGCGGCTCGAGGTCGTGGCCGATCCGCGCATGCGCGGAGGAGCCGCCGAGGCATTGCATATCATGAACCTGCTTTTCGGACTCCATGAGAAGACCGGGCTCAACCTTAAGGTGTGCGCCTGGAGCAATCCCGGGAGTGCGGAAGGTGAAAAGAAGTAAGCCATGTCGGTCAATAAAGTAATTCTGCTTGGATATGTGGGGAATGATCCGGAGATGCGATATCCCCAGAAAGATTTCGCAGTGGCCCGATTCTCTCTGGCCACCAGCGAACCTAAAGGCACATCGGGTGTTGAAATCACAGATTGGCACACATGCATCCTTACCGGACGCAACGCCTCTGTGGCCGAACGCTATGTGAGAAAAGGCACACGCTTATACGTAGAGGGGAAACTTCGCTATCGCGAATATGAAGACCGCTACAAGATCAAGCGGCGTGTGGCTGAGATTGAGGTGCAATATTTCGAGTTGCTTGGCCAGCCTGCCACTCCCCCGGCAGGTGCTGCCTCTGTGGGCTGACGGCTGTGGAAGCCTCTCGAAATATGCCGACTACTAAAAAAATAGAAAAAAGATAAAATGAGAAAATGGCGTATTGAAGACTCGGCCGAGATCTATAACATCGGCGGCTGGGGATTGAAATACTTTTCTATCAACGAGAAGGGCAATGTGCAGTGTGTGCCCCGCGAGGATTATGCTCCTATCGACCTCAAAGAGGTTATGGATGAGTTGCGCCTGCGCGATGTATCGGCACCGGTATTGCTCCGATTCCCCGACATCCTCGATGACCGAATCCAGAAAATCACCAATTGCTTCCGCAAGGCGGCTCAGGAATACAATTATTCCGGTCAGAACTTCGTGGTGTATCCCATCAAGGTGAATCAGATGAGCCAGGTGGTTGAGGAGATTGTGAGCCATGGCAATAAGTATAACATCGGTCTGGAGGCCGGCTCCAAGCCGGAGCTTCATGCTGTGCTTGGTGTGAATCCTCACGGCAGTTCCATCATCATATGCAATGGCTACAAGGATGAGGATTATGTAGAGCTCGCCCTGCTGGCCCAGAAGATGGGGCGCCGCATATACCTTGTGGTGGAGAAGCTCAATGAGCTCCGACTCATACTTGAGGTGGCACGGCGCATCAATGTGCGTCCCAACATCGGCATACGCATCAAAATCACATCTTCCGGCAGTGGTAAATGGGAGGAATCAGGTGGCGATGTGAGCAAATTCGGTCTTAACTCGAGCGAACTCCTCGAGGCTCTCGAATTCCTTCGCGCCAATGAGATGACCGATTGCCTGAAACTTATTCATTTCCATATAGGAAGTCAGATCACCAAGATACGCCGCATCAAGAATGCTCTCCGCGAGGCGATGCAATTCTATGTCCAGCTCTCCAAGATGGGATTTGCTGTCGAATTTGTGGATATAGGCGGTGGACTCGGAGTAGATTACGACGGCACACGTTCAGCCTCGGGTGAGAACTCGATGAATTACTCCATCCAGGAATATGTCAACGATTCTGTGGCAGCTCTCGTAGATGTGTGTGTGAAGAATGAACTTCCCCACCCCAACATCATCACCGAGAGCGGTAGGTCGGTCACTGCTCACCATTCGGTGCTTGTGATCGAGGTGCTCGAGACCACTCAGCTTCCCGAATGGGACGAGGATAAAGACCATCTCGCCGAGGATGCACATGAGCTCACGCGCGAGCTCTACAACATCTGGGATAAGATCAATCCCGCCCGAGTATTCGAAGACTGGCACGATGCGCTTCAGATACGCGAAGAGGCTCTCGAACTCTTCAGCCTCGGCATGCTTGACCTCATCACACGCGCACAGATTGAGAAACTCTTCTGGAGTGTGGCCCGCGATGTCAACGATATTGCCACCAACATGAAGCATCCACCGGAAGAGCTGCGCAAGGTGTCGAGAATGCTCCCCGAAAAGTACTTCTGCAATTTCTCACTCTTTCAGTCGCTCCCCGACTCCTGGGCCATCGACCAGCTCTTCCCGGTGATGCCTATATCACGTCTGGGAGAGAAGCCCACTCAGGTGTGCACGATCCAGGATGTGACATGCGACAGCGATGGCAAAATCAATCGCTTCGTGTCGCCACAGGGCGTGTCATACTCTCTGCCGGTGCATAAATTCACACGTGGAGGCCATTACTATATCGGTGTATTCCTCGTTGGAGCATATCAGGAGATATTGGGCGACCTGCACAACCTCTTCGGCGACACCGCCGCTGTGCATATCACCGGATCGAAAGAGGGCTATCAGATAGAGCAGGTAATCGATGGCGAACCAGTGGCCGATGTGCTCGACTATGTGGAATATAATCCCAAAAAGCTCGTGCGCAATCTGGAGACATGGGTGTCGAAATCGGTCAAGGAGCATGTAATCTCCCCCGAAGAGGGACGCCAGTTCCTCAACAACTATCGTTCGGGGCTCTATGGCATAACATATCTTGAGGAGAGAGACTAATGCGCTATTTCCTCCGACTCGCTTACGACGGAGCAGGCTTTCATGGCTGGCAGACACAGCCGAATGCCTGCTCCGTGCAGCAGACGATAGAGAGTGCTCTATCCACAGTGTTGCGCCGCCCAACTCCTATCGTAGGGGCCGGGCGCACAGATACCGGGGTGAATGCCCGCACCATGTATGCCCATTTCGACACCGACTCTCCGATTGCCGATCCCGGACGATTCCTCACCGGGCTCAATCGGCTCGTAGGGCATGGCATATCGCTGCAGCGACTCATTGAGGTGCATCCCGAAGCCCATGCAAGGTTTGATGCCACAGAGCGCAGCTACAAATATTTCGTGGCGCTTGAGAAGAGTCCGTTCCTGCGGGCCTCATCCTGGTATTCCCCCACTGCGCTGGATGTCGATGCCATGAATGAGGCTGCCGCACTACTGCCGGCCACTTCCGACTTCACTTCATTTGCAAAGCTCCACTCCGATGCGCGCACCAACATTTGCGATGTGCGCCATGCGCTCTGGACCTCCTACGATAACCCCTTCGGAGTGCCGGGTCTGGTATTTACCATCACCGCCGACCGATTCCTGCGTAATATGGTGAGATCGGTGGTCGGCACACTTGTCGATGTGGGGCGAGGTAAAATCTCGCACCGCGACTTCCAGACCATCATAGAGCGCCGCGACCGATGTGCGGCCGGCACCTCCATGCCCCCGCAGGCTCTCTTCCTATGGGATGTAAAATATCCCTATATCGATTAATTTATATCGCTTTACCCGCCATGACCACACAAGACGCCAAAACACGCATAGAGAATCTCCGGCAGGAGATCAACCGGCATAATCACAACTATTATGTGCTAAATTCTCCTGAAATCAGCGACTATGATTTCGACCATCTGCTTAAAGAGCTCGAGGCTCTTGAGCGGGAATTCCCGGAATATGATGATCCTCTGTCGCCCACACATCGAGTGGGAAGCGACCTCACCAAGGGATTCGATCATGTGGTGCATGCGCGCCCCATGATGTCGCTCTCCAACTCCTATTCCATATCTGAGGTAGATGAATGGTTTGATCGTGTGAAAAAAGCGCTTGAAGGGGAAAGTTTCAGCGTGGTGGGTGAATTGAAATTCGATGGCACATCGATATCCTTAACCTATCGCCACGGACGCCTGATACGGGCTGTGACGCGTGGCGACGGCACTCAGGGCGACGATGTGACCGCCAATGTCAAGACTATCCGCTCAATCCCGCTGCAGCTTCTGCCAGGCGATTGGCCCGAGGAATTTGAGATACGCGGAGAGATCCTCATGCCCTGGGAGGTATTTGAAAAGCTCAATGCAGAGCGCGCCTACAATGAGGAGCCTCTCTTCGCCAATCCCCGCAACGCCGCCTCCGGCACACTCAAGATGCAGGATCCCCGCATTGTGGCTTCACGTCATCTTGATGCCCGATTCTACTATCTGCTCTCAGATGATCTTCCTTCCGACAGCCACTATGAGAATATGGAGGCCGCCCGCCGCTGGGGATTTAAAGTCTCGAAGCATATGCAACTGTTGCATTCACTCGAGGAGGTGGATGCTTTCGTGACCCGTTGGGACGAAGAGCGCCGCCAACTACCTGTAGCTACCGATGGATTGGTATTCAAGGTCGACTCCCTGCGGCAGCAACTCAATCTGGGCTTCACGGCCAAATCGCCACGTTGGGCTATAGCCTATAAGTTCAATCCGGAGAGGGCTTGCACTCGTCTGCGCTTCGTGTCGTTCGAGACCGGGCGTATGGGTATCGTGACACCTGTGGCCAATCTTGAGCCGGTGCTTCTGAGCGGCACTATCGTGAAGCGCGCCTCGCTGCATAATGATGATATAATCCGTGAACTCGACATCCACCAGGCCGACTGGCTCTATGTGGAGAAAGGTGGCGAGATTATTCCTAAGATTACCGGAGTGGATGTGGAGCAACGCTCTCCCGATGCCTCACCTGTAGTATTTGTGAAGGATTGCCCGGAATGCGGCACTCCTCTGGAGCGAATTTATGGCGAAGCCGCCTGGTGCTGTCCCAACCATTATGGTTGCCGTCCGCAGCTCACAGGAAAGATAGAGCACTTCTGCGCCCGCCGCATGATGAATATCGATGGAATCGGCGAAGAGACCGCCGAACTTCT
This sequence comes from Muribaculaceae bacterium, assembly GCA_029051525.1. Classification (GTDB taxonomy): domain Bacteria; phylum Bacteroidota; class Bacteroidia; order Bacteroidales; family Muribaculaceae; genus Lepagella. The sequence goes on along the minus strand of JAIDKG010000130.1, from coordinate 2,901 downwards.
TTTCGACTCCGGCATGGTAGAGCGCATAGCCGATATCTATGACCTCACTGCCGATCGCCTCTCCACCCTCGACCGCATCGGCCGAAAGAGTGCTGAGAAAATCATGGCCGGTATCGAGGCTTCGAAGAGTGTGCCATTTGAGAGAGTGGTCTATGCCCTATCCATTCCAAATGTGGGAGAGACCACGGCCAAGCGTCTGGCCATGGCCGTGAAGAGCATGGATGCCATGCAGGCCATGAGCGTGGAGGCACTTACCGCTATTCAGGATATAGGTCCTGTGATAGGAAAATGTATCTACGATTTCCTGCGTGACCCTGTGAATGTGGATAACATTTCGCGTCTGCGCGCCGCAGGAGTACAGATGGCCCTGTCGGCCGATAAGATGGCTCCTGCCGGCGATTCTCTGGCCGGAAAGACCATAGTTATATCCGGCACATTTTCGCATCACTCACGCGATGAATACAAAGCGCTCATAGAGCGCCATGGCGGCAAGAATGCCGGAAGCATATCGAAGAAGACGAGTTTTGTGCTGGCCGGTGAGAATATGGGCCCTGCCAAATATGAGAAATGCAGGGCACTCGGAGTTCGTCTGGTCAATGAAGATGAATTTCTTGCCATGCTGACTGAGGATGCGAAGTGACCCCCGGGTATACACCCACCCCATACATAATCCTAAAAAGAATCGGGAGGAGAGCATTTTTTACTCTCCTCCCGATTCTTTAGGATTATGGGGTTGATGAATCGAAGATCTGTATCAAAGCACTTTGAGGGAATGGATCGCCTCATTCGGATTAGGGGCACCGAACACGTAGCTGCCTGCTACCAGGATATCGGCACCGGCCTCAGCCAGCAGAGCGCCTGTGGAGGCATTGACACCACCATCCACATTGATCAGGGCCTTGGAGCCGCTCTCATCGATCATGCGGCGCAGCTTGCGCACTTTCTCCACTACGTGAGGGATGAAAGGCTGACCTCCGAAACCGGGATTTACCGACATCAGAAGCACCTGATCAAGATCACCGATGATATCCTCGAGGGTGCCGACCGGAGTGGCCGGACAGAGTGATACACCGGCTTTCATCCCGGCCGCATGGATGGCCTGTACAGTGCGGTGGATGTGAGTGCATGCCTCCTGATGGAATACCATATACTCCGCATTGAGATCGCGCACCTGCGAGATCCAGTTTTGTGGCTCCACAATCATGAGGTGCACATCAAGAGGCTTGCGGCACACTTTGGCCACAGCTTTCATCACGGGAAAGCCGAAAGAGATGTTGGGCACAAACACACCATCCATCACATCGAGATGAAGCAGATCGGCCTCTGAGGCATTGATCATCTCAAGGTCGGGGGTGAGATTGGCAAAATCAGCTGAGAGCAGCGAGGGTGATACTTGCATTGTTGAAAAGTGAATTATGTTGATTTAAGGTTATGCGCATACTTATTATAAGTACTTATCAATATTCTCTTCTGACTTGGCACCACTCTTAGAGCGCGGGCGAAAGGCATTCCAGAGGATATAGGCCAGGCAAATCAGAGCCAAGGCATAGCCGGCCCATGTGAGATAGCGGTTGTATTCCTCAACTTTCTCAAAGAGCTGGTCGGGACTCACAGTGCGCGAGAGCCAATAGCCGAGGGCCGCCAGCACCGCATTCCAGACCAGAGCGCCGAGAAAAGTAAAGACTGCGAATTTTCCTACATTCATTTTCGAGATGCCGGCAGGGATAGAGATCAACTGCCGGATGGCCGGGATAAGACGGCCTATGAATGTGGATATCGCGCCATGGCGGTCGAAATATGCCTCGGCCTTATCTACCTTCTCACGATTGATCAGACAGGCGTGGCCGAAGCGCGAATCGGCAAAGCGATACACTACCGGGCGTCCGATCCAAAGGGCGAGATAGTAATTGATGAAAGCTCCTACAAGAGCTCCCAATGTGGCGATAAGGATGACCATCGTAAGATTCATATCGCTTCCCGCTCCTGTATTGGTGCATGCCAGATAGGCGGCCGGAGGCACAATAACCTCCGAAGGGAATGGGATGAAAGAGCTTTCGATCACCATGAAAATGAATACAAACCAGTAGTTGGCATTTTCTACAAACCAACTGAAAAACTGTGCGGCATCGAAAATCGCCAATGGAATCATGTCAAGCATAATAGTATGGTTGTGATTAATTGTTGGGTGGCGGAGTGCATCACGCAGGCTCAGAGTAATCCTGTGTGGCTCACCATCTCCCTGTAATACTCCGCCTTCTTCTCAAGCGGCAGTGGATATGCTCGCGATGACGAAGGCATGCGCCAATGACGCAGCTTACGTTCATTGCCAAGAGAATCCACGATTGTGCAGTCGCAAAATTCTCCGATGGCAGGAATCTCAGTGTGGGTCATCGCAGCTATCACGCTTGCTGCCTTCTCGCCGGTGGTGGCCACGGCTTCGCATTGCGGCATCTCGGCCAGAATGGCCGGCAGATCTATCTGCCGGCGGATATCGAGATACTTGTCCGAGGCATTGCCGGCGGTGCGCACCACTTCGCGACCGGTGTCGCTCAAAGCAATCCCATGGTCGGTGAGAAATTGTTTCAGCTCCGGGAGATGAAACGTCTTGGCCTGCCGGTCGACGAAATGATCCTTATCGTCGAAATAGATCAGACCGAATATGCGCCACATGTCGTTGATGAAATTCGGATAGTAGAAGTTCATGCTCCAGCGATGACGCTGAGGTGGGAATGTGCCGCACATCAGCAGCCGTGCGCTTGCGGGAATAAAGGGTCTGAGCGGGTGAGTCTCCGCGGCCGTGGATTGCTTGGTGAAGTCAGTCATAAGCGGTAAGTTTTTGGGGCTGCCCCTCGCCGATGGCCGGAATGGCCCGAGGGGCGGGGGGCGCCGGTGGGGGGTGTG
>JAIDKG010000013.1 GCA_029051525.1 Muribaculaceae bacterium | reverse complement strand
CCCCCCCCCCCCCCCTCCAGCCGCCCCTCCGCCCCCCAATATTTGCAGATTCAAAGGGAATTGATTAAATTTGCCTTTAAAATACCCAAATTCTACCATGACTCAGAAATCTACCGTAAAAACCCGACTCGCAGTGATGAATTTCCTCGAGTTCGCAATATGGGGCACTTACCTCACCTGTATAGGCAATTATCTTGGCGCCAACGGACTCGGCTCTCAGATACAGTATTTCTACGCAGTGCAGGGCGTAGTGTCGATTTTCATGCCCGCTATCATGGGCATCCTGGCCGACAAGTTTATTCAGCCCCAGCGTCTGTTAGGGCTCTGTCATCTTGCCGCCGCTCTGTTCATGGGTCTCGCCTGGCACTATGGGTTCACCCATCCGGGCAACATTGAGTTTGGTAAAATATTCACTCTCTACACTCTCTCCGTGGCATTCTTCATGCCCACCATCGCGCTGGCCAATACTGTGGCGTTCTCCACTCTGAAGCGCAACGGGATGGATACCGTGGCCGATTTCCCCCCCATCCGTGTGCTCGGCACGGTGGGATTCATCGCCGCAATGTGGTTTGTGAATGGGTTCTATATCTTCGATGGCCAGTGGGGATATCAGCTCTCCAATCCGCTGGCCGACGGCACAGGGTTCGACCCGCGTTTCCAGTATACGGTCAATCAGCTTGCCCTCTGCGCCATCTTGGGGCTTTCGCTGGCAATCTACTGTTTCTTCCTCCCGGAGTGTCCGTTGGTGAAGACGGCTTCGGGGCGCAAACCTTCGGTGGCGGAATCGCTCGGCCTCAACGCATTCGCCCTCTTCAAGACTCCCCGAATGGCGATATTCTTCATCTTCTCGATGCTCCTTGGCGTATCGCTTCAGATCACCAACGGCTATGCCACCCCATTCATCACCTCATTCAAAGCGATGCCGGAATATCTCGATTCCTTCGCGGCCAACAATGCCACTCTCCTCACCTCGCTCAGCCAGATTTCGGAAGCCTGCTGCATATTGCTCATCCCCTTCTGTCTGCGCAAGTTCGGCATCAAGAATGTGATGCTTATCGCAATGGGGGCATGGATCATCCGCTTCGGATTCTTCGGAATCGGCACACCGGCCATGCCGGGTGTGATTCTCTTCATCCTGTCGATGATAGTATATGGCGTGGCTTTCGATTTCTTCAATGTGAGCGGTGCCCTATATGTGGAACAGGAGACTGACCCGAAGATACAGGCCTCGGCTCAGGGTCTCTTCATGCTGATGACCAATGGAGTGGGCGCCACAATCGGCATGCTCGGAGCCGGTGCGGTGGTCAATCATTTCTGCCACTATGAGGGCGACTATATGGTGGGCGACTGGCAATCCACATGGCTCATCTTCGCAGCCTATGCGGCTGTGGTGATGGCACTCTTCTTCCTCATCTTCCGTTCGCCCAAGAAGAAAGCTGAAATCTCAGAGGCTGCCGCCATCGACACCGAAAGTGGTGGCGACGGCTTCGTAAATGATACTCTCAACCGATAATGATTCAATTCTTTGCTCCCGATATTCAGTCCACTGGAATCCTCCCGCAGGAGGATTCCTTGCATTGTATAAGAGTGCTGCGGCACCGTGAGGGCGACCTCATCAGTGTGATCGATGGCTTAGGCCACCGGTATTCTTGCCGAATAGTAGGCGCAGATCCGCGCGCCACCGCCATTGAGATAGTGAGCGTGGAGGATTTACCTCCGCACTGGGGATGCCGCCTGAGTCTGGCGGTGGCACCCACTAAGAATATGGATCGCATGGAGTGGATGGTCGAGAAGGCGGTGGAAATCGGTGTAGACCGCATCACCCCCATCCTGTGCCATCACTCGGAGCGTAAGGTGCTCAAGCCGGAGAGGCTGCGCAAAATCGCTGTGGCGGCTATGAAACAGAGCCTCAAAGCCACCCTCCCGGTAATCGACGACCTGACCCCGCTCGACCATTATCTGCGTGAGCCTCATCCGGGCGATAAATTCATGGGCTATTGCGATCGCAATTTCCCGTTGCTCAATCTGGCCCGGGAGGCGCATCCCCTCACCCACACCTCGATACTCATCGGGCCCGAAGGTGATTTCTCTCCCGCCGAAGTGGAAATGGCCGTAAAGGCCGGTTTCGTGCCGGTGACATTCGGCCTGAGTCGTCTGCGCACAGAAACTGCGGCCATCGTGGCCCTCGACACGCTCCATATTCTCTCCCAATTGCGCGGAGACTGACACCTGACTTCTCCTCACCGCTGAACTTTTCAGCATCAGAATTGTTAAAATTGTAGGTTTTTTCGGCATTCCTGACTCTCCAACCGGTATGTGAGGCTTCCAATATGCTTCACTCCATCCGGCATCGCTCCTCCGAATATGCCATCTGAATCGGAAAATCAACACTATATTCTATATGAAAATCCTCAAATCCATTTGCTGTCTCGCAATCTGTGCAGCCTTCGCCTGCCCGGCCCAGCAGATCAACCCTATCACCAAGGCCATGCTAAATGGCTATACCGAACTGCTCAAGGAGAACCCCAAGGACTATCAGACCCTCTACGAACGGGCTGCCCAATACTATTCCCTCTCTCGATATGACGACGCCCACTCCGACCTCGTGAAGGCGCTCGAATATACCCCCGCCAAGGAGAAATCACTCCGCGAAAGTGAGCTTTCACTCATGGCCGATGTGGCCATTGAGATGAAGAACTATAATCTGGCCCTCCAGTCGATCGATGAGGCTCTCGCACTCTCCCCCTCCAACTATGCCTATACCTATAAGAAGGGTAATATCCTGCTCTACCTTAACCGTCCGGAGGAGGCATATAAGGTTTTCGCAAGTATGCAGACCATGAAGAGCCGAAGCCAGGAGGCATATTTCGGCATGGCAAAGGCTTGCATCGCAATGAAAAACTATTCCGAGGCTGAAGAACTGATGAAGGAGGCCGAGAATGCCGACCAGTCGAATTATCTAACCTACTGCCGTCTGGGCGACCTCTATATGGATATGGAGCAACCTGAGAATGCTGCCACCAATTACCTGCTCGGTTTCACAATGGCCAAGGATTCGCAGCGTCCGCTCGAATCGCTCATCTCTCTGGCCGGCACCAACTACAATGCCGTGGCTACCGCTCTGGATTTCGCCGCCGAAAAGGCTGATAACCGTCTGCCCATACTCTTCGTAAAGGGCAACATCGCTTGCGAAAGCGGCAACTTCGGTCAGGCCGACGTGGCTCTGACTCAGATCCTCAACAACTACCAGGAAGCCAAAATACCCGGCATCTACGCCAAACTCGCTCAGGCCAAACTCGGTGAAAACGACCTGACCGGTGCCATGCAGGCCATCGACAATGCCATCACTCTCGGTGGCGGTGCCGAAGCTTATGCCCTGAAATCGGAAATCGATCTGGCCAATGGCGACGCCGCCAAAGCTATCCAGGATGCCACAAAGGCTCTCACCCTCGATGCCAATTCCACCGAGGCCTTGATGGCCAAGGCGCAGGCGCAGATCGCAGCAGCCGATGGCCAGGGTGCCGTAGAGACTCTCAACGAGGCCATCATGATCGAGCCCGACAATATGAAGGCACTCCTGCTTCGCGCATACACCAATCAGGAACTCCTCAAGAACGGACGCGCCGCTGTAGGCGACCTCAACCGTGTGATCCTTGAAGAGGCTACCACCTTCCCCAATGTAGCTTACAAGGGTATCGCTCAGGTAAAGGCCGGGAAGAAGATGGATGCCGATGCTACTGTAGAGAACGCTCTCAAGACAGCCAACACCAAAGACGACCTCTATTGGGCAGCAGTCTACTACTCACAGACCGGCAACCTCGAGAAAGCCAACGAAATGCTCGAGAAAGCCACCTACGCCGGCTATCAGAACCAATATGCCATCAAGGGCGACACCACCCCCTGGCTCAACATCGGTCCGATCCGCCACCTGAAAAAATAAAGCACTCCCCCGAGTGCCGGATCCTGACCTCCTCGACCCGACCCAATAAACCTAAATTTCATAGACCTTCATATCCCCGGAGCTGTGCCAGCCTACAATCTGGCACAGCTCCTCCCATTTTCTGCCGGCCCACACCCGCCAATCCCACGCGCAAGCCTATACCCTTATCAGATTTATAAGATTTATAAGATTTATAAAAATTATAAGCTCAATTAGCCCTATTAGACCAATTAGACCAATTAGCCCGATTATGCCATTACCAGGAGGTGCATATACGCAGAAAGAGCTTCCTTTCACAAGGAAGCTCTTCAGTAGCCGATCCGGGACTCGAACCCGAGTCTCCACCGTGAGAGGGTGGCGTGCTAACCGCTACACTAATCGGCCATGCTATGTACAACTTTGTAGTCGATCCGGGACTCGAACCCGAGTCTCCACCGTGAGAGGGTGGCGTGCTAACCGCTACACTAATCGACCATATTTTCGGTTATCTTCGCTCAGTCAACTCAGCTTTTATGACTCCCTCCGGAGTCGCTGTGTCCCGTTTGCGAGTGCAAAGTTAGGAATTATTTTTGACTCCTGCAAATTTTCGGCCATCTTTTTCAAAGAAAATTGCAGAAATCCGCAAACTACCCCCAAAATACAGGGCTACTCCCCACCTCAATCCCCCTCTGTAGGCCCGACAGAGAGCTACTCCCACACACGGCTGCCCCATACCACCGACCCGACAGAAGGCCACTCCCACGCGACGCCCCCATACCACCGACCCGACAGAGAGCCACTCCCACGCGATAGCCCCCATGCCACCGGCCCGACAGACCATACCTGTGCCGATCCGCCCACTCAAAAAAAGGTCAGGACCATCCGCGCAGCGACTGCGCCGGATGATCCTGATTTAAACCTTTCTGACAGATGCGGAACCTAAGTGTGAAGTCACCTCTTTTTCCGCAATCTCTTCCGAGCTGTGATTTACTCTGCTGCGGGAGCTTCTGCCTCGGCTGTCTCGGCCTCGAGGGCTGCCTTGGCGGCTGCCTCCTCGGCTGCGAGTTTCTCAGCTTTCTTCTTTGCTACTGCCTCGCCTTTCAGACGGTTCTTCTCAGCCTCAGCCTCGAAGCGCTTCTTGGCGTCTTCAGCGGCAGCTGCATCTTTCTTTGCCTTGGCGGCATCGGCCACTTTTGTGCGGTCGGCCTTCCAGGCGTCGAAACGACGCTGTGCCTCCTCTTCAGTGAATGCGCCTTTCTTCACACCGCCACGGAGGTGCTTCATCAGCATTACACCCTCTTTGGAGAGGAGCGAACGAACTGTGTCGGTGGGCTCTGCACCCACTTCTACCCAATACAAAGCACGGTCGAAGTCTAAACTTATTGTAGCAGGATTAGTGTTCGGATTATAAGAACCTATCCTTTCAATAAATCTACCATCTCGTGGTGCCCTGCTATCGGCGACTACAATGGGATAGTAAGCGTAGCCTTTACGGCCATGACGCTGCAATCGGATCTTTGTTGCCATAAAACTTGCCGGTTGATTTATATTGTTGATGCGAAGACTTTTTTGTGCCTCTCCGCTTTAGCGCTACAAAATTACTCTTTTATTTCCATCCCACCAAATATTGATACCCCTTTTTTGACGCTTTTTTACTAATTTTGCACTCGCATACCTCTCCTCATCCTTATTTACTACCTTTTGTTATGGCAGATAATTCACTTCTCGCCCGTCTTGACGGACTCGACGCCCGTTTTGAAGAGGTGGGCACTCTTATAACCGACCCGGCCGTGATTGCCGACCAGAAGCGCTATGTGCGCCTCACCCGTGAATACCGCGAATTGCAACGTATCCTCGAAGCCACGCACCGTTATCGCGCTCTGCTCGATTCTGTCGAGGAGTCGAAACTAATCCTCGCTTCGGAGCAGGATGAGGAGATGCGACTCCTGGCGCGTGAGCAACTCGATGCGGCCACACCGCAGATTCCACGTCTGGAGGAGGAAATCAAACTCCTCCTGATTCCGGCCGACCCCGACGATGCCAAGAATGCCGTGGTGGAAATCCGTGGCGGCACTGGGGGCGATGAGGCGGCTCTCTTTGCGGGCGACCTCTTCCGCATGTATCAGAAGTATGCCGAGTCGAAGGGCTGGCAACTCGCTGTGTCATCCTTCTCCGAGGGTGCGGCCGGTGGCTATAAGGAGATTATTTTCACCCTCTCGGGCGAGGGGGTATATGGCACTATGAAGTATGAGAGCGGTGTGCACCGTGTGCAGCGTGTGCCGGCCACCGAGACACAGGGACGCGTGCATACTTCGGCCGCCACGGTGGCAGTGCTGCCGGAAGCGCAGGAGTTTGACGTGGAGATTCATGAGGGTGAAATCAAGTGGGATACATTCCGGTCGGGTGGTGCCGGCGGACAGAATGTAAATAAGGTAGAGTCGGGTGTACGCCTGCGCTATAACTGGAAGAATCCCGTCAGCGGTGTAGTGGAGGAGATTCTAATAGAATGCACCGAGACCCGCGACCAACCGAAGAATAAAGAGCGCGCCCTCTCACGCCTGCGCACATTCATCTACGACAAAGAGCATCAGAAATACCTCGACGATATCGCATCGCGGCGCAAGACGATGGTGAGCACCGGCGACCGCTCGGCCAAGATCCGCACCTACAATTTCCCGCAGGGGCGCATGACCGACCACCGCATCAACTACACCGTCTATAACCTCGCCGCCTTCATCGACGGCGACATCCAGGAATGCATCGACCGCCTCACCGTAGCCGAGAACGCCGAGAAGCTCAAAGCCTCCGAGCTGTAAGCCCCAAGCC
>JAIDKG010000129.1 GCA_029051525.1 Muribaculaceae bacterium | reverse complement strand
ATCTACTGCTGTAAGCTCGTCGTCCGCGTAAGATTTTTATATGATTCTGTCGGGGCAGAGGGAGAGGGGAGGTGGGAGAGCGGAGCCTCTTAGTCGCGGCTGCCGCCGAAGATGCGGAGCAGGAAGAGGAAGAGGTTGATGAAGTCGAGGTAGAGGTTCATGGCGCCGATTGTGGCCAGTTTGTCGCTCAGTGCGGGGTCGAGATTGGCCTGCGAGAGCTGTTTGATCTGTTGGGTATCCCATGCGGTGAGGCCTACGAAGAGGAGTACGCCTACAATCGAGATGATCCATTCAAGTGCGGAGCTCTTTACGAAGATGTTGACAATCATTACGATAATCAGACCGAAAAGGGCCATCATGGCATATGATCCCACCTTGGCCAGATTGCTCTTGGTGAAGTAGCCATACACCGACATCGCGCCGAATGTGCCGGCTGTGATGAAGAGGGTATAGACGATAGTGCCCAGACGGTAGACTACGAAGATCGGTGCGAGCCATGCGCCCATCAAGGCTGAATAGGCGAGGAAGCAGACGAGTACACTCCCCTGCGACATCTTCATAAAGCGGGAGGGGAGGATGAAGGCCATCGCAATCATGGCAATCATCATGCCGAAGAATACGAGACGATTGCCAAAGAGGAACATCATCGCAGTCGGTGATGATGCCACTCCGAGGGCGGCGAAAGCCGAAATCAGAAGGCCTATAAACATGCGCACATAGACCTTGCGCATCACGGTGTTGACCTGGGTGGTCAGGGCTGTGGATGCTCCTCCGGGCTGGTATGGGGGAGGAGTCTGTCCATACTGTTTGTAATTCATATCGGTTATTGTTTTGGTTTTTTAATGATTGAGGCTGGCTCTGCGCAGGATGGCGCTTACGCCGGGAATGAATCGGTGTGATTCCCACTATGATAACAAATCCGGCGGCTGTTTCTATGCGAAGATAATGATAAATATAGGGATTTCCCTCTTATCTGCAATATTTCAGCATCGTCCGCCTGTATGCAACCCCGGAGAGATGCAATATTTCATCATGCGGTCGCTCCGGGGTTGTATCGGTCAGAGGGGGGAGAGTATGATTTTACATCACATGCGTTCCGGCATCTCGATACCCAAGAGTGCCACGCCTTCGCGCAGTGTGCGTGCTGTGATCTGCGAGAGGTTGAGTCGCAGGCAACGGGTGGCTGCATCGGGTTCGCGGAGAATCTGGTAGTCGTGGTAGAACTGGTTGTACTCCTTGGCCAGTTCGTAGCAGTATTTTGCGATGAGGGCGGGTGAGAATGTGCGTCCGGCAGCGGCCACGGTCTCCGGGAAATCGGCGATTTTCTGGATCAGTGCCTGTTCCTTCTCATTAGGCTCAGCCTCGGCATATGAGCAATTGGCGAGTTCCTCCTCGGCCTTACGGCCGATAGAGCGGATGCGGGCGTAGGTGTACTGCAGGAAGGGACCTGTATTACCATTGAAATCGATCGACTCCTTCGGGTTGAAGAGCATATTCTTCTTCGGGTCGACCTTGAGGAGGAAATACTTCAGGGCACCCATACCCACGATGCGGGCGATCTCGGCAGCTTCATCGGCCGGCATATCGGCGAATCGTTCTGACGAAGTGTCGCGAGCGTCGGCAATCATCGTATCCATCAGGTCGTCGGCATCAACCACAGTCCCCTCGCGCGATTTCATCTTACCCTCAGGGAGCTCCACCATGCCATATGAGAAGTGCACGAGGTCCTTGCCCCATTTGAAACCGAGTTTGTCGAGCAGGAGTGCCAGCACCTGGAAGTGATAGTTCTGCTCATTGCCCACCACATAGACCATGCGGTCGATCGGGTAGTCCTGATAGCGGAGCTTTGCGGTGCCGATGTCCTGAGTCATATAGACGGAAGTGCCATCCTTGCGGAGCAGGAGTTTGTGGTCCAGTCCATCGGGAGTGAGGTCGGCCCATACCGAGCCATCCTCCTTACGGTACATGATACCCTTCTCCAGGCCGCCGAGCACGAGATCCTTACCCTCCAGATATGTATCCGACTCATAATAGATCTTGTCGAAATCCACACCCATGCGGCGGTAAGTCTCATCAAATCCGGCATATACCCACTCATTCATCATCTTCCAGAGAGAGCGCACCTCCTCATCGCCGGCTTCCCAGCGGCGGAGCATCTCGCGCGCCTCCTGCATGAGGGCAGAGGCCGCCTCGGCCTCCTCATCGGTCATACCCTTCTCCTTCAGGGATGCGAGTTCGGCCTTATAATGCTTGTCGAATTCCACATAGAAATCGCCGATCAGATGGTCACCCTTCTTGCCGGCCTTCTCCGGAGTGATGCCATTGCCCCATTTGAGCCATGCGAGCATCGACTTACAGATATGGATACCGCGGTCGTTGACGATATTGGTCTTCACCACGCGATAGCCATTGGCCTCCAGAATGCGCGAGAGGGAATAACCGAGGAGGTTATTGCGCACGTGGCCCAGATGAAGCGGCTTGTTGGTATTGGGTGAAGAATACTCCACCATCACCAGTTCCGACTCCGGAGTAGGGGCAGTGATGCCGAATTTCGGGTCGGCGGCGATATCATGGAGCACCCGCAGCCAATAGGCCGGGGCGATGCTGAGATTGAGGAAGCCCTTCACGGCATTGAATTTCTCCACGGCATCGAGATTCTCCACGAGCCATGCGCCGATTTCGGCGGCTGTATCCTCAGGTTTCTTATGTGATGCCTTGAGATAGGGGAACACCACGACGGTGAGATGTCCTTCAAATTCCTTTTTGGTGCGATCCACCTGCACCGAATCAGGATTCACGTCGGCGCCATAGAGAGCCTTGACAGCGTCGGCTACTCCGGCAGCGATTATCTGTTCGATTTTCATAGAAAAAGCTAATTTCGCGATTAAACCGCAAAATTAGCTTTTTTTTGAATGAAAACCAATTGCCGACCTTAAAATCAGACATTCAGAGCGGCGGATAGTACCATTCGGGTGCTGTTCCGGTGCTCCTCCGGACGGGGCGGAGTGGGGAATACAATATCACGAGATTCCCGATTGTGGGTCCGGCCGGAGGAGCTGCGCGGAGAGTAAGCAGTGTTTTAGAAAATCACCTGCAGGCGAGCCATCACTGCATTGAGCGAGATAGGAGTGGCTGCCGGTCCATCCCATGTGTGGGTGTAGGAATAGTGGAGGCGCACGATTACATATTTGTTGATATAGTAATTGAGTGTGGCTGAGAAGTCGTTGAGTCGGCCACCGTAGATGCCCGCCTTACGGTCGGTCAGGGTGGTGTAGTTATAATCGAGCACGAGTTCCAGATTCTTCGGAGCCGGAGTGGCTATGCCGCCACCCATTGCATCGTAGGTGTAATTCTGGCCGATGAGGAGGCCTCGCAGAGTGACGTAGGCACCCTGACCTACAAAAGCCTTACGGCCATCACGGCGATTCACATTGACCCAGAAATACTGTGATTCAAGAGCCACCGGGCCATAGCTGGCCATAAGTTCGGGCGAGAGCTTGAAGAGATTCTTGGCATGGTCCACCTGTGCGTTGAGGGCTGTGACCTGAGTGACACGCGTGGGGAAGTTGGACTTGAAAGTGAAGAGGTCGTGGGTGTCGGGGTCTCCATTACGCTGAGGAGTGGCGAATGCTCCCGAGATACCGGCCTGGAGCATCTTGCCCGGTTCGGTGTAGGGGCGATACACGAGGCGCGAGCGGATGCCATAGCCCTCATGGGTGAACTGATTCGGGGTGAGCAGATAAGTGGTCGAGGAGGGTTCGAGATGCATACTGGCAGTGGCCAGGAATTTCTTGCCGCTGTATTCATACTGTATGCCGAGCTGGCGCGAGTCGTTGAATACGGTATTGCTTATCGGCTCCTCCATAGAGGGTTTCATCGAACTTGAAGTGGCGCTCTGCAGGCCGAACTGGTGGATGAACGAACCGATCTTGAGGTTGTGCTCCGGATTGAAGGAATAGCCGATGTAGAGGTCCTTCAGGCCGATTTTTCCATATGCGAAGCCTACATCGATTTTGGCATCCCATTTACCGTATTTCATTTTCACTCCGAGTCGGGCGTCGGGGATGCCGAAGCCATCCTTGAACATTTCCTTCTGCGGTGAGCAGAACACTGCTCCGTCGAGCAGGATGCGGCCTGTGGGTTTGACCTCGAATTTGGGTTTCTCCGTGGTCGGAGCTTCGGAATTGGATTCAGCCGGTGCGGGGGCCGGTTCAGCCAGCATGGATGCTGAGGCGAGGAGTGCGAATCCTAATGTGTATATCTTTTTCATAATAGGGGGCGATTTAATGTGAAAATATGTGGTTGTGTGTGGAGGGGAGAGATAAAACAGGAGCCGCCCGGATAATGCTCCCGGGAGGAGAATCGGCCGGGCGGCAAAGATAAAATTACAAGTGAGCAGTTGTAATGCAGAGAGTTTGATATGTGAGAAGAGAGCTATCTTTAATCAGTTCTTCTTATCGGGAGTGCGGAAGCCGTGAGGCTTGAGGGGGCGTTTGCCCTGTTTTACCTTACCATCCTTCTTGAGCTGAGTAAATTCCTTCTTAGCCTTCTCGAGCTGGGCGGTGAAGTTGGGGTCGGCGTGCAGACGGGCCACTATGCCCGAACCGGTGATACGGCCTGCATCCACATCGCTCTGGAAATGATAGCCGCAGATCACACGCGATTCACCCATCTGGAAGCCACGCTCCAGGATTTCATCCTGACGGTCGGGGTTAAGTTCGGTGAGTACCAATGCGGTGGCCCAGCCCAGCGAAGAGTGACCCGAGGGGTAAGAGCCATTGGTGGAGAGTTCGGCCTGCTGCTCGGGGTTGCAGGTATCCTCCTCGAAGAATGCGTAGGGGCGCGGACGGTTGTAGTGTCTCTTGGCCTCGCGGGTGGCAAGGTCGCCGGCATCCTCTCTCATGCCTACGATAAGGCGGTAGATCTCCGGGGTATTGGCCTCACTGATCTCCACGCCGAAAGCCTCGGAATATGCATCGGGGAGATTCTGACCCTCTACGCGAGCATCGCGGAAGGCCTGTTCGCCGCGTTCGGTCTTTCGGATAGACTTGCCCCAGTCATAGCGAGCCTTATCATACATGAAAGCTACCGATTCGGCCGACGGGGGACCGGGAAGGATTACGAGGCTGTTGGGGGCATCACCCTCCTCGAGGAAGAAAACTTCGGGATTGGTGCGGTTGTCTTTGATCGACCCATCGGTGGGAGCCTGAGCGAATCCCTGAGCGCAGAAGATGGCAGTGAGAGCCAGAGCCGAGAAACGTAATAGTGTAGTCATAGCAGTAAGAAATTAAAAATTATTGGGTTTGGGCGGCCTCCCGGATCGAGTGTCGGTGGGGTCGGTGGAGTTAGATACATTGTAAAGAAACTATTTAAGTGACTTTACGAAAATATAACATTTACCCCGATAGAATGGTTAAAAATCACTATATGTTCTTAAACATAGTTCCCGGAAGATTTCTCGAGAAATCTTCCGGGAACTATATGGGGATGGCAATCAGAGATTGCGTCGCAGGTCGGCCATATCGGTGCATCGGGCACGCAGATTGCCGGCGGCATCGATCACATAGATAGTGGGGAGCGCATTCACCTGATAGCTTCTGATTATGCCCGGGGCCTGCGAGTCGGATGCATATACACAGGTCCAGGGGAGATTGGCGGCTGCGTTGTGCCAGGCGAGTTGGTCGGCGTCGAAGCTGACATTGTAGATATTCACACCCTGGAGTTTGCGCAGTTCGGCATTGAGTGCGGGTGTGGCGGGGTCGGAGAGATTGGAGAAGATGAGCACGGTGGGTGTGCCCTTACCGGCCACCGATGAGAGCGTCTTCTCGGCACCCGAAGTGTCGGGGAGTGAGATATCGATATAGCTTATCTCACTTGCCTCTACTACATGGTGGCGACCGGCGGCGGCATTGTCGGCGCGACGAGCCTGAGTGGCGCTTGCGGTGAGCAGGCCGAGGCGGGGGTCGTCGGGGCGATACTCGCGGAAGGCAGTGGCCACGGCTGCGATATAACGGCCATCTTCAGGCACCCGGAAGAGGGGCTGGCCGTCGATGGTCTTGGTGAGAATGTAATAGCTCACCACCGAGCCACGTGCATTCTGGAGATACTCCGTGAACACGCGGCGCTTGAAAGCGCGAGCCGAATCGGGAATGTCGAGACTCGGAGCGGCTGAGATGAGCTGCTTCTCGAAACGGGCCAGTTGCTGCGCCTGCTCCGAACCGCTCACGGTATATCCGGTGGCGAAATCGGCCGCCGGGGCATCGATAGTGATGGTCTCGATCGAATCTATGGGGAAATACACATATCGGCCATCGAGGCTGAGGCGGTAGATCTCCGGGTCGGCCGGAGCGATATGGCTGAAGGAGAAGGAACCCGACTTCTTGAGGTGAGTGGAATCGAGCGCTACCCAGATTCCTGCATGGTCGGCGTGCTCAAGAATGAGGGTCTTCCCCTCGGCCCCTTCGATGGAGCCCTTGACGGTAAACGACGGGTCGGAGCAACCCGTGGCGGTGATGGCGAGCAGCAACGCGGCTGCCGCCGGGATGGATATTTTCATAATCGGATCGGTTTTCGGCTGAAAGCAGATATCTGATATCTGATATCTGATATCTGATATGTGATATCTCGTAGTTATAACCCCCTCCCCCCGGAGGCTGATGCGCGGCGCCGGGGCACCGACTGTATTAACATTTTTGGTGGGAAGGAGTCTAAACGAATTCAAAATTAGCTAAAAAGTGCGAGATAACACGTGGAATGAGTGAAAAAGATGAATGAGAGGTGATAAAAAGAGGAAAAATTATTGGCTAACGCGGTTAAATTCATTATCTTTGTGGCAAAATTATCAACAATTCAAACTTCTGCTCCGAGGCAAGAGGCGTAGGGGCACAGCAGCAATAACAGCAGCGAAGAAAAACGATAACGATTTATGTTAAAACCAGTGAAAAAGACCATCGACCTTGGTGATGGCCGTCAGATCACAATCGAGACGGGTAAACTTGCCAAGCAGGCCGATGGCGCAGTGGAAGTGCGCATGGGCAACACCATGCTTCTTGCCACAGTATGTTCGGCCGCCGAGGCCAACGAGGGTGTGGACTTCATGCCCCTGACGGTGGAGTATAAGGAGAAATATGCCTCCATCGGCCGCTATCCCGGCGGTTTCCTTAAGCGCGAAGGCCGCGCAAGCGATTATGAGATTCTTACATCGCGTCTGGTGGACCGAGTGCTGCGTCCCCTTTTCCCGGAGAATTATCATGCCGAGACATTCGTGAATGTCACTCTTTTCTCGGCCGATGCCAATGAGGCTCCCGATGCCCTTGCCGGCATCGCCGCTTCGGCCGCTCTTGCCTGCTCCGACATCCCCTTCAACGGCCCGATTTCCGAGGTGCGTGTGGCTCGCGTGGATGGCGAATGGGTGATCAACCCGACATTCGACCAGATCGAGCGTGCCGACATCGAGCTGATGGTAGGTGCTACCTACGACAACATCATGATGGTGGAGGGTGAGATGAACGAAGTGAGCGAAGCCGAACTTCTCGAAGCCCTCAAAGTGGCCCATGCCGAAATCAAGAAGCATTGTGTGGCTCAGATGGAGCTGATGAAAGAGGCCGGCAAAGAGCAGAAGCGCGAATATTGTCATGAAATCAATGATGACGCCCTGCGTGCCGATGTGCGCGAGAAATGCTACGACAAGGCTTACGCCATCGCCAAGGCAGGCTGCGCCGACAAGCAGTGGCGCAACGACAGCTTCAAGGCTGTGCGCGACGAATATATCGAATCGCTCCCCGAGATGACCGAAGAGCAGCTCGCTCTCTACAACGACGACCAGCGCATCGCGATGGTGAAGCGCTACTACCATGACGTGGAGAAAGAGGCAATGCGCCGCTGCGTGCTCGACGAGGGTATCCGTCTCGACGGCCGCGCCACTACCGATATCCGCCCCATCTGGTGCGAGATCGACTATGTGCCCGGCCCTCACGGATCGGCCGTATTCACACGAGGCGAGACTCAGGCACTGGTGACAGCTACACTGGGCACAACACTCGACGAGAAGATTGTGGACGACGTGCTCAACCAGAGCAAAGAGCGCTTCCTGCTTCACTATAACTTCCCCCCCTTCTCCACAGGCGAGGCGCGCCCGCAGCGTGGTGTGGGACGTCGTGAGATAGGCCACGGCAATCTTGCCCACAGAGCGCTGAAGCGCATGTTCCCGGATGATTTCCCCTACACATGCCGTATCGTGAGCGACATTCTGGAGTCGAACGGTTCCAGCTCGATGGCCACCGTCTGCGGCGGCACACTCGCCCTGCTCGACGCCGGCGTGAAGATGAAGCGCCCCGTGGCCGGTGTGGCAATGGGTCTTATCTCCGATGCCGACAATGTGAAATATGCAGTGCTCTCCGACATCCTCGGCGATGAGGACCACCTCGGCGACATGGACTTCAAGGTGACCGGTACCGACCGCGGTATCACAGCCACACAGATGGACATCAAGTGCGACGGTCTGAGCTATGAGGTGCTTGAGAAGGCACTTGAGCAGGCCCGTCAGGGACGTATGCATATCCTCGGCATCATCGCCGACACCATCCCCGAGGCCCGCGAGGACTACAAGCCCCACGTGCCGCGTCTGGTGACAATCGAGATTCCGAAGGAGATGATCGGTGCCGTTATCGGTCCGCAGGGTAAGGTAATCCAGGCCATGCAGGAGGAGACAGGCACTACCATCTCGATCGATGAGGATGAGAAGACCGGCGTAGGCCGCGTGGAGATCGCCTCCAAGGATGCCGCAGGCATCGACGCAGCCCTTGCCCGCATCAAGGCTATCGTGGCACAGCCCGAGGAGGGTGAGGTCTACGACGGCACAGTGCGCTCAATCCTTGACTTCGGCGCATTCGTGGAGTTCATGCCCGGCCGCGACGGACTCCTTCACATCTCCGAAATCTCCTGGAACCGTCTTGAATCAATGGAGCAGAGCGGCATCAAGGAGGGCGACAAAGTGAAGGTGAAACTCATCGAGATCGACAAGAAGACCGGTAAATACCGCTTGTCGATGCGAGTGCTCACCGAGAAGCCCGAGGGATATGTGGAGCGCGAGGCACGTCCGCGCCGCGAGGGTGGCGACCGCGGTCCGCGCCGCGAGCGCAATGACCGTGGCGACCGTGGCCCGCGTCGTGAAGGTGGCGACCGTGGCCCGCGTGGCGATCGCGGACCCCGCGGCCCGCGCCGCGAGGGTGGCAACCGTCCCTTCGCCGACCTCAACATCAATATCGAAGACTGATAACCCCTGAGTCGCTCCCCCACACGGGGGAGCGATGACAGCAACCTAATAAGAATGGCGCATCTCCCGAAGCGGGAGATGCGCCATTAAATGTTTGTATAACTATTAGCCTCTCAAATAGCCAGTCCTGGTGGGTCTCCGACCCACCAGCATACCGACTCCCCAAGCGCAGCCTAAGTCGCGGAGCGACAGCAAGGAACCACGCAGAGACGCAAAGGCGCAGAGGCCTGCCGGCGCGTAAGATGTGGGCGGAGTTCTCTGCGCCTTTGCGCCTTTGCGTGGCCCCCCCGCGTTGGATTCGGCGTGAGACACCGGGGGGCGATTCGGGGAGGGGAGTCGGAAACGGGAGAGAAAGGGTCAGAATCTCACTCCCACCGAGAGTGAAAGATTCTCGATGGCATTGAAGAATGAGAGAGAGCCGGTCTTATACCATTTGCCATCCCCCTTCATTATGAGGCATGTGAAGAAATCCCCCTTATTGTAGGTGATCGACATGCGCCCCTTCACATTGAGCGAAAGCAGATAGTCGGTGCCATCGGTGGAATCTTCCTTGCAATGCAGCACTCCGATCGAGGGCATCACCGTGATATTATATAGGAAATGCCGGTTGAGCACCCAGTTATAGCCATAGCCACCCAGCAGGCAATAGCTGTTGTAGTGGAAACGCAGGTCGGTTTCACTGATGGTCAGGAAGGGTTTCAGAGCATTGTCGAGCTTTGAGAAATCAAGGGCTATATCCTCATAGGCATAGCTGAATCCGAGAATGAACGATCCGGCACTCCTCTTCTGGAACTTCGAGAAATAATAGGCCGCACCATTGGCATAGCGGAAATTATTGAAATAATAATAGAGGTCGATCGAGAGATTGGTCATATTTAGTCCCGGGAAGTAGGACTTGAATAGCCTGCCACGCTTATAGTCGCCGAGAGTGCGCACATAGGTGCCACCGGCATTGCGGTTGTAGGAGAGGTCGAGGTTGAAACGGGCGCAATTGAAGCCGAATTCAAACTTCTGGTGCTTCACCGGTTTGGTGAAGAAGAGGTTGTTGAGGTCAACACCATAACTTATCCCCACGGCCATGTATTGCAGATTGACCGATGCGTTGATATAGGGGTCGGAGATGAGAGTCATCGGCATGCGATGGTCGAAATTCATGTTGTAGGAATCGGTCCAGCCATCGAAAGCCACGCGGGTTTTCCATCGTCGGCCGGTGCCCACCACATAAGTAGTGTCGTAGGAATTGAACACACGGTCGGCCCAGTTATAGACATCCACGCAGAATTTCACGAAACGCGGATACTGCACCGTAGAGTCCTTCATATTCAGCTCCCCCCGCTTGAGGAGATGAATCCAGTTGCGGTTAGGGTCGGGGAGGGAGTCGGGG
>JAIDKG010000128.1 GCA_029051525.1 Muribaculaceae bacterium | reverse complement strand
TTAAAGACCCTAAAGTCCTTAACGTCCTTAAAGCCCTTCAAGTCCTTAAAGACCCTAAAGTCCTTAAAGCCCTTAAAGTCCTTAAAGCCCCTAAAGCCCTTAAAGCCCCCCAAAATTTGCTAATCACCCAAAAATTCACTACCTTTGCCACCGATCCCCCAAAAACCCTAACGTACAAAATCAATTCCATCATAACATCATGAAAATCTCAAGACTTTTCATCTCAGCCACACTGATGCTGACAGCATTTGCAGTTGCCAATGCCTCCGACTATGTCTACATCACCAAAGACAACGTCAATCTCCGTGAATCACCCTCCACATCTGCCAAGGTAATCGGCAAGGCCCGACTGGGCATGGTGGTGAAGCCGCTTTCGCAAGATGGCACATGGACAAAGGCCACATCGCTCGATGGCACCACTCTCTATGTGAGCAGCCAGTTTGTCAAGCCCCTCCCGGAGGAGGAACTCAGCACCGACTACTTCCTCTTCACACCCGAACAGAAGGAAGATGCCCTCTATAACCTCGGCTTCGGCGCCACTACTACCACTGCGAAATCGGAAGTCTCCGTCACCTGGATTCTCACTTCTCCCCCTGACAATGAGAATGTATGCGGAGAATACAAATATTCCTACGCCGACACCTCGGGCCGCATGAATACCGTAGAACGATATTACACCGGCAAACGCCGTGGATGGTATGTCGAACTCACCCATGAAACCGACTATGAGTATCAGAACCCAGAGGCACTCGACACCCCGATATTCGTATATCAGCCCTACTCACCGGTATCGGCAATCTACGTAAATGGCGAGTATTTCGAGAATTTCGAAAACGCATGGGATTAGAGCGCGCTCTAAGACCCCTCCTCACATATCACCTACACCCCGCTTGTATTCCCTTGTCGGCCCTCCGGCCGACAAGGGAATATGTTGCATAACATAATGCATAAGTTGGCCGCCCTGCATATTTTTATTAATTTAGCGACACAATCAGACGCAGCCATCTTCTTTACATATAGATGGACTCTAAACTCAATGTTAACCTATAATAGCATTTTACCATGATCATCGGAATTCCTAAGGAAATCAAAAACAACGAGAACCGCGTGGGTGCCACACCCGCCGGAGTAAAAGAACTCGTAAAACACGGTCACACTCTCTATGTGCAGCACACTGCAGGTGAAGGATCCGGATTCTCCGATGAGGAATATCAAGCGGCCGGTGCCACTATACTCCCCACAATCGAAGATGTATACGCAATCGCAGAAATGATCATCAAGGTCAAGGAGCCTATCGAGCCGGAATATGCGCTCGTGAAGCCGGGCCAGGTGCTCTTCACATATTTCCATTTCGCTTCTGATCTTCCCCTCACCGAGGCTATGATGAAGGCCAAAGGTATCTGCATAGCCTATGAGACTGTGCGCGACCGTCAGGGCACTCTCCCCCTGCTTATCCCGATGAGCGAGGTGGCCGGAAGAATGTCGGTGCAGGAGGGTGCGCGCTTCCTCGAAAAACCGCAGGGCGGCCGTGGCATCCTGCTGGGTGGCGTGCCGGGAGTGAAGCCGGCTAAAGTGCTTGTGCTTGGTGCCGGAGTTGTGGGGCGCAATGCCGCTCTGATGGCCGCCGGACTCGGCGCCGAGGTGACTATCACCGATATATCACTCCCCACTCTGCGCCACTGCGCCGAGTTTATGCCCAAGAATGTAAAGACTCTCTATAGCTCGCAGCATAATATCGAGCAGGAACTCCCCAATACCGATCTGGTGATCGGATCAGTGCTCATCCCGGGCGCAAAGGCGCCCCACCTGATCACCCGCGACATGGTGAAGCTCCTGCGCCCCGGATCTGTAATGGTGGATGTGGCTATCGACCAGGGTGGTTGCTTTGAGACTTCACACCCCACCACACATAGCGATCCCACTTTCGTAGTGGATGGCGTGATACAATATGCTGTGGCAAATATCCCCGGTGCCGTGCCCTACACCTCGACTTTGGCACTCACCAACGCCACTCTCCCCTACGCCATACGTCTGGCCGACATGGGCTGGCGCGAAGCCTGCAAGAAGGATCCCGGTCTGGCCGACGGTGTGAATATGGTCGACGGCAATATCACCTTCAAGGCCGTGGCCGAGGCATTCGACCTCCCCTACACACCGCTTGAACTCTAATTACAAAGATTTATCTCCCTCCTCCTAACACACAGACACACAACGACAACATTTAAATAGGGATTCGGCCCTGCTGCGATGCGTCGCGGCAGGGTCGTTTTTTTCTGCTCAGCGGCGCCGATGGCGCCAACCTCGCGTGGGAGCGAGTTCCTCCTGATAGTGCTCCAATCCCCACCCATCCCGCGCACGTACAGTCGCTGCCAGCCGCGACCAACAGCAAATGCCATCACACGCCCCCTTCGACCCGGTCGCAGACCGACTGCACTTTTCAGTCCTCGCGTATTTTCAGTCACGGTATTTTATTCGGAATTTGCCAAGCACAGCCTTGAAATTATCCTGAGCACTTAGACATGTATCCATAAGATAACCTTTTATATTCGGCCAGTTGCGCAGACCATTATAATAGAACATCTTCAAATCATCGGTTATAATGAACGGCACATATCCAAAACGAAGGCACTCCCTGAACATTATCAATCTGCCCACTCTACCGTTACCGTCTTGAAAAGGATGAATCGCCTCAAACCGTTGATGGAAATCTAAAATATCCTCAAAAGTGACACATCTTCTGCCATTATACTCTTTCAACAGTGCTTTCATCTCAGCATGGACATTTTCCGGCTCAACCGTATCATTGCCTCCCACCTCATTTGGCAGTTTCTTATAGTCGCCTACTCTAAACCATGATTTCCTTTCATCCGATGTCCCTGATTTAAGCAGCAGATGAAGCTGCTTGATGAAAGCCTCAGTAAGTTTTCCCTCCGTATTGTCAATAATGTAGTCGATGGCACGGAAATGATTGGTGGTTTCAATAATATCATCCACATTAATCGAGCCGTCAGTAACCCCAATAGTATTTGTCTCAAATATATAGCGTGTTTGATCATGCGTCAGCCTGCTTCCCTCGATATGATTGGAGTTATAGGTAAGGTCAATCTGCACACGGTGATAGATACCCCCTTTTGTTTTCCCGGCCTTTTGCTCTCTCAACACCTGCAATAACGACGATATTGAAGATCTTTTAGAACGTTTCGGTAATTCTGCATCAATTGGAATGCTCCACGTCTTACCAACAAGAGATGCACCCTCAATCTTGTTATGAGCACAATAGTTCCGGGCTGTCCGCTCCGAAACTCCATGTAACTCCGCCCACGCTTTAACTGAAATATACTCCATCTATCGGCAAACTTCTAACTAAAATATAAAGCAAAGATAGCTAAACTTGCCGATATCGGCAAGTTTCTCATTTAACTTTCATCCCGCTCCGCGACTGAAGACAGTCGCGAGACCCGCTCTCAGCTCATCCGACCCCGGCCGCGAGGCCCGCACTCAGCTCATCCGATGGCCAGTCGCGGAGCGACTGCACGGCCTCGTAACCGCGTACAATTCGGGCTATTAGCCCGAATTGTACGCGGACCGTCCTCCCCCACCCGACCCCAGTCGCGGAGCGACTGCACTTTCAGTCCTCGCGGGTTTCCAAACCCGCGAGTGGTCAAAGTCTTAGTACTAAAATATCACTTATATTTTGTGTAATCAAATATATTTTCTAACTTTGTATTCAAACTCACTTACAGTATGTGTAAATCAAATTAAACAAAGATTTGATTATTTCGTTTCAAAGTAAAAGGTTGGAAAAATTACTGAGTAATCATTCTAAACTGACAAAAGAACTTGGACCGTTAAGAACTAAGCTATTCCTCTTAAGATTAGGAGCTTTGACTAACGCAACAACTCTTGAGGATGTTAGGAATATGCCCGGTAATTTTCATGAATTGAAAGCTGATAGGAAAGGGCAATGGGCGTGTGACCTTGACCATCCTTACCGATTGATATTCGAGCCTCACGAATGCCCTATACCCACCGACACATCAGGTAGATATGTCTGGCTTGAAATCAAAGGTGTTGAAATTATAGAGATTACAAACTATCATGGTAAATAAAGATATGGCACAGACAAGACAGTTTTTCGACCCTGCGATGTTGCCGGTCGTCTATCATCCGGGAGAAACTCTTGATGAAAAGCTACAAGAGATGAAAATGGGGGTGAAGGAATTTGCCACGAGGGTTTCCAAACCCGAAAAGACTATTATTGCCGTGCTAAAAGGGAAAAGCTCTATAACTCCCGATATGGCAGTAGCATTTGAGATGGTAACTAAAATATCGGCAGATATGTGGCTCCGCCTTCAAAAGAGTTATGACGAATTCATAGCCCGAAAAAAAAGGGAGGTTTCTCTCAAAGAGGGTTTGCACTGGGCAAAGAAGTTTCCATATGCAGAAATAGCGAGCCTCGGATGGTTCTCTGGCATTAATGATGCTTCCGGCGATGCAAATAATATGGTTGATACTCTCTGCGCATTCTTTGCCGTCAGTTCGCCGAAAGGATGGGAAGATTTCTATCTCAATCAGAGACTTCGCGTATCGTTTAGCATCTCTCTTGCCGAAACATGTGATCCATATGCTCTTTCTGCATGGCTACGGCAGGGGGAAATACAAGCTGGCGAGATTTCGATTGATACAAAATATTCGGCCAAACTTCTCAGAGGTATTCTGAATGAAATTTCTGATGTCAGGAAGGCAGGCTCAACAAATCATGACGAATTACTATATTCGCTGCTTGGCAATGTCGGCATTAAATTGATTTTTACTGAAACTCTTTCATCCGCTCCAGTAAAGGGTTGCGCAAGATACATCTATGGAGTCCCGTGCATTCAACTTGCCAGAAAGTTTGAAAACGAGGAAGACTTCTGGTATACACTCTTCCATGAGATAGGGCACATCTTACTGCATGGTAAGAAGTCCATCTTCATGGAAAATGTAAATTACGGTGACAAAGACCCTGAAAAAGAACAGGAAGCCGATGACTTTGCAGTCTTATGGATGAGTAAGTAATTGAGGCATTGCACTTTTCAGTTCTCGCGGGTTTCCAAACCCGCGAGAACTCCGGCTTTGTACTCTGCAGTCATGGACTAAAGACTCACAATGACCTAAAGTGCAGTCGCTCCGCGACTGGCGATGGTAGGTGAGGGAGCTTCCGCGTACAGCTCGGGCTAACCGCCCGAGCTGTGCCCGGTTACTAGGCCGTGCAGTCGCTCCGCGACTGGGCGAGGCGGTCGGGGGCGAGGAGCGTCAGCCGAAGAAGAGGTAGCTGACGAGGACGGCGGCCACGGCGCCGGTGAGATCGGCCAGGAGGGCGTAGCCGGCGGCGTAGCGGGTTTTGCTTACTCCGACGGAGCCGAAGTAGACGGCGAGGATGTAGAAGGTGGTGTCGGTGCTGCCGCGTACGGCGGCGGCCAGGCGGCTTACAAAGGCGTCGGCTCCGTTGGCCTGCATTACGTCGAGCATCATGGCGCAGGAGCCGCTGCCGCTGAGGGGTTTCATGAGCATGGTGGGTAGTGCTCCGACCCAGCGGGTGTCGCCGCCGCACCATGCCACGGCACTCTCTACCCAGCCGGTGAAGATGTCGAGGGCTCCGCTGGCGCGGAACATGCCGATGGCTACGAGGATGGCTACGAGATAGGGGATGATGGTCACGGCGGTCTTGAATCCCTCTTTGGCCCCTTCGATGAATACATCGTAGACTTTTATGCGGCGGCGCACGCCGGCACCGATGAAGAGTATGATGACGGTGAAGAGTATCAGGTTGGCGATGAAGGTGCTGTAAAGCTGTACTTTATCGGCTTCGAGCCGACTGAAAAACCAGGCCACGCCGCCGGCTACGGCGGCTATTCCGGCCATCCATGTGCAGAGCACTGCGTCGAGTCGGATGCGCTGCCGGATGCAGAGGGCGAGCAGACCCACGAGGGTGGCCACGGCGGTGGCCACGAGGATGGGGATGAAGATGTCGGTGGGATTGGAGGCACCTCCCTGGGCACGGTACATCATTATGCTTACCGGTATCAGGCAGAGTCCGCTGCTGTTGAGCACCAGAAACATTATCATTGAGTCGGTGGCAGTGTCTTTCTCTTTGTTGAGGCTCTGCATCTCCTGCATGGCGCGAAGCCCCATCGGGGTGGCAGCGTTGTCGAGACCGAGCATATTGGCCGAGACATTCATGAAGATTGCCCCCATGGCGGGATGATTGCGGGGTATGCCGGGGAAAAGGCGACTGAAAAATGGCGCCACCAGCCGACTCATCCGCTCTATCACTCCGGCTCTCTCCCCTATCTTCATGATTCCCATCCAGAGTGAGAGCACTCCGGTGAGACCGAGGCTTATCTCGAATGCGAAGGCTGCCTGGGTGAATGAGGAGTTCATGATTTCGGTCCATATGCCGAAATCACCGGCGAAGATGGTGCGGCCGAGGGCCATGAGGAAGGCTATGGCGAAGAATGCCACCCATATCCAGTTGAGAATCATGATGGGGAGGGTAGTTATAGTTCGGGATGCGGTGCGTCGTCGTCGTCGCATCCGGGGATGTAGTGATGAAGCGCATGGCAGGAGCGCAGTTCATGGTCGACGATCAGATGGCGGTTGGCCATCTGCGATATGACCGACATCTCGTGACTTACGAGCAGAATGGTGGTGCGCTGCGCGAGATTCTCCATGATGGAGTAGATGCGGTGCTCGAATTGTTTGTCGACGTATGAGAGGGGTTCGTCGAGCACGAGCACCTCCGGGTCGGAGATTACGGCGCGGGCCAGGAGTGTGCGCTGCAGCTGACCCCCCGAGAGCTGTCCCACCGACTTGCCGAGATAGTCGGTGATGCCGCAGAGCCGGGCCACCTCGTCGAATTTCTCTTTTGCTCCGGCAGGCAGCCTGCCGAACCATCCGCGCTGCAGACCTGACATGACGGTATCGCGCACGGTGATGGGGAAGCGGGTGTCGATCATGCTTTTCTGCGGCAGATAACCTATCGGCAACCGCGCCACCTCTTTGCCATCGCGCAAATACACCACTCGGCCGGAGGTGGGGCGCAAAAGACGCAGCAGCACACGGAGCAGGGTTGTCTTCCCGCCGCCGTTGGGACCGGAGATGGCCACGAAGTCGCCGCGCTCCACAGTGAGATCGATATCGTGGAGCACCCGTTTATGGTCGAATTCCACCGATACCTTTTCGAGCCGGATTATAGCGGAGCGCTCCGCCGGGGTGTCGAGGCGAAGTCCCCGGAGCGGGAGGGGATCGGCGGCATGTGCCCGGCATTGGCAGCCGGAGGGATGGTTATGAGTCATTGTAGAGAGGTTACTTCTGTTGGGTAGAGCCGGCGGCCACGGCGCGTGTCACGTCATCAATCCGGCTGAGGAAATCTGAACCGTTGAGCATCACGGGGAATGCGCCGGTGTGAAGTTCGGCGGCTATCTGCCGGGCCTGTGGTTCGGAGTGTCCGCGCTCATAGAAGAGGGCTCTTGCACGGCTCTGACGGGCAAGCTGCAGCCGTTGCTCAAGCTGGCGTGGGGAAGCCTCCTTGCCGTCGGCTTCAAGGGGGAGCTGCACAAGTCCGTAGTCGCGGGCATAGTAACTCAGGGAGGGGTGCATCACCACTATTGTGCCCCCTTTGGCTCCGCTTGCGGTGAGCAGAGAGTCGGTGAGATGGTCGCGATGCTCCAGTTCGGTGTCGAGCCGGTGGAAACGGCTGCGATAGATGGCTGCGGAATCAGGACGCAAGCGGCAGAGGGCTTCGGTGACATTTCGGGCCACTCTCCGCGCGTTGCGCAGGCTGGAGAGGAGATGGGGATCGCCTACCTGATGCGACCCGGCTCCATGCGAGTGGCACTCATCCACCTCATCGCCGTCATCATGCGGCGAGGGGAGCCGGTCATGGTCGGCATGAGCCGAGGCTCCGGCCACTTCGTGGGTGTGCATCAGTATGTCGATTCCCTCGGTGAGGTCTACCACGGGCAGGGAGGGATAGTTGGCGCGTATGCGCTCCCCGGTCTGCTGCTCGAATCCGAGGGTGGATGTGGTCATGTAGACCTCGGCGCGTTCGAGTCCCTTCATGGTGCGCATGTCGGGGTCAAACATCTCGGGGTCGCTGCCGGGAGGCATAAGCGACACTACCTGCCACCCCTCTCCGGCTATGCGCTCCACGATCTCCCGCTGCGAGTCGAAGCTGACGGCTATCACGGGGCGCCGGTCGCTCTCCGCACCGCATCCCCATGCTGTGAGAAGCAGCATGAGAATGAGGGGGAACAATGCAAAATTTATTTTCAAATCCAACACCTTTTGCGGCGCTATCAGATTTTGCGGATACCCATTATCTCGCGCACTTCGCGCAGAGTCTGAGCGGCACTCTCGCGGGCACGTTCGGCACCGAGGCGCACCACCCCCGAGAGGTATTCCTCGTTGCTGCGGATATCCATGATTCGCTCGCGGATGGGGAGGGTCACTTTGAGGATATCCTCGGCAAGTTGTTTCTTCATGTCGCCGTAACGGATGCTCATGTCGGCATATGCGTCGCGGTAGTGGGTCACCACCTCGGGGTCGCTGACAAGCTCCATGAGGGTGAAGAGATTCTCTACGGGCTGGCTCGGTTTCTGGTTGGGCTCTTTGGGGCCTTCATCGGTCACGGCGCGCATCACCTTCTTGCGCAGGGTCTTCTCGTCGTCGATGAGGTATATGCAGTTACCTTCACTCTTACCCATCTTGCCTGAGCCGTCGAGACCGGGCACTTTAAGGGCCTGGCCGCCGAAGTTGAAGTTGACGGGTTCGCCGAAGTATTCCACACCATAGAATGAGTTGAAGCGGCGTGCGAAACGGCGGGTGAGCTCCAGATGCTGCTCCTGGTCTTTACCTACGGGCACATAGTCGGCGTGGTGGATCAGTATATCCACAGCCATGAGGGTAGGATATGTGAGCAGTCCGGCATTGACGCGGGCCTGGCTCTTCTCGTTGCCGATGATTTCCTTTTCAATCTCGTCACCTTCGCCGGTGAGGCCGAGGCATTTGCGGGCCTTATCTTTGAAGGATGCGGTGCGCATCAGTTCGCCGATGCCCACGTGCATATTGAGCAGGAGGTACATCTCTGAAATCTCGGGGACGTCGCTCTGCACGTAGAGGGTGCTCTTCTCCGGGTCGAGTCCGGCGGCGAGATATTCGGCGAGGATATTCTTTACGCTCTCGTGGAGCTGACGCGGATCGGGATTGGTGGTCAGAGCGTGGAGGTCGGCTATGAAGAAGCGACAGTCGTAGTCATCCTGCATACGCAGGAATTTGCTCAGCGCGCCGAAGTAGTTGCCGAGATGCAGGTTGCCTGTTGAGCGGATGCCGCTCAACACTATCTTTTTCTTGTCGGCCTCCTGAGCTGCAGGGGCTGTAGGATTGGATGTATCAGTCATTGTGATGCTAAATTTTAATCCGGTATAGGTGCCGGTTTATGTATGGTGGTGTTACGGCTGAAAATATTTTCGGCCGCAGCTTTGTTATATATGTGTGTATATGGGGGCGGTGCAAGGCGAGGGTCAGCTTCCTTATCCTTGTCCGACCATACGTATATAACGGCATTGAATGCAAAATTACTAAAAATCCACTAAATTTCTTGAATCACCAACTGAAGAAATCTCCATCTCTCTCCTCTTTTATGATTTTTTCTCATGAAACCATCACCTTTATATGAATAGAATTACCCTTCAGCTGCATATTATCGCACTCTTTATAATTTCGGCTATCGGTGTGGGGTTCGCTCCGACACTTAGGGCCGAAGATACCCCGCGTCTGCTCTTCATGGGCGACTCGATGACGGGATGGATGGCCGAACGCGTCAATGCCTATGGCGAGGCCAATGGTTTTGAGGTGGCCACAATCGTATGGGATGGCTCTACTATCCGGAAATGGGGCGACAATGCCTCGAAAATCTCGCAATATGTGGAGGAGCTCGACCCGGATGTGGTGTTTATCTGCTTAGGACTCAATGAGAGCGCTGAGAAGAATCCGCAGTCGCGCCTGTCGGCACCGCTCGCGGCGATTCTGGAAGCTGTAGGAGATCGGGAGGTGATCTGGGTGGGACCGCCGTCATGGCCCGGCAAACCCTTTGGCGAACCCCTCAACGGCTGGTTGGCCGGTCAGCTCGGCGAAGGTCATTACTTCGAGAGTCTCGGCCTTGACCTGCCACGGCAGACGGCCACCAATCCGCACCCCACGCGCCCGGCGATGGAGGCATGGGCCGACACGCTGATGCGTTGGGTGCCTCTACACACCACGCTTGATCTCCCCTTGAAGACGCAGCCGAAGACACCCCACTCCCGCGGCAAGACATTTATCTACCGCAAAATGAAAGAAACTCTCTAAGGAGTGTCGCCCCACAAGCCGTCGGGGCGGGAACTTTTCACACGTTGCGTTGTTAGAAAATCAAAACCCTCCTGCCCAAGATGGGTTCAATTCTATCTCCACACAGTCCGGCACATTCCCCCCGGGCTGAAAAAAGTTTTAGTATTATGAAAAACACTGATTTGAAATATTCCACTCGCCGCGCCGGTCGCACCACTCTCATTGCTATTCTATGCGCCGGCTCGCTGCTGACGGGGGGATGCACAGCCCTTAAGAACACATGGGGTGGCATGACCCAGACCGGTCAGGGTGCTACTGCCGGAGGCGCTGCAGGTGCCGCCGTGGGCGCCGGTATCGGCGCACTTATCGGTGGCGGACGTGGTACATGGATCGGTGCGCTGGTGGGTGGCGCTTTGGGTGCCGGCACAGGCGCCGTGGTGGGCAACGCCATGCAGCGCCAGAAGAATGATCTGGAGAATCAGCTCAATCAGCTCCGCGACCAGACCAATAAGAACACTCAGGATATCGCCGCCAATTCCAAAGCCATCGATGATATCAAGGTGCAGATGGTGAAAGACCGCAACGACCTCGACGCCATCAAACTCGTGATGGGCGATGCGGTGCTATTCCCCACCGGGAAATATAGTCTCTCGGCCGATGCCCAGGCCGTGCTGAGTCGCGTGGCATATAACCTCGACCAATTCCCCGACACCGATATCACGGTGGTGGGATTTACAGATAATACGGGTAGCGAACAGCTCAACAAGACCCTCTCCGAAGAGCGCGCACAGAGTGTGGCCTCCTATCTGGAGAGCCATGGTGTGAGCGCCTCGCGAGTCAAGACCCTAGGCGAAGGTTGGAACGACCCGATCGCATCCAACGAAACCGCCGCCGGACGCGCACAAAACCGCCGCGTGGAGATCTACATCACCGCCGGACAGAAAATGATAGAGCAAGCTCAGGCTGCCAATTGATACACTTAATTTTTCAACCTGCCCGAAGGGGATGCGCCTCATCAGCGCATCCCCTTCTTTCTCTATCTTCATTTCCCCGCTCACCGCTGCTGCGGCAAGCATAAGTTCCTCCTGCCGACCCTGAGGGGTCGGCAGGAGGGCGTGGTTTTTTACAAAGAGCAATCTAAAAGAACAGGTGAAGCGTGAAACTGTGCCGGCACAGGATTGATGAACAGCGTTGATTTGTTTTGGCGGATAGCTCTGATTTGCACTGCAAAGTTAACACCGGAATCTCGATTTCACCTTATTTCCGAAATATTGCAATATCTTGTCAGCATCGGCACCCCTACCGCATTGCAACCTTGCACATCTCTTGCAATTTCACCTGCTCCGAGCCATAAAATCCCGCTTAAGAGCGGCTCAATCCGGCCCAATCCGGCCCAATCCGAACAAAAACTTACAGAATCAACTTGAATTTCGTAAATTTGACATCCAAACCCTGCCTATGAGCTACAATATCCACGCTCTTATTGTCCGGAAATCCACGATTGGATTTCCGGACAATTTCTTTTTCTGCCATCAATGCACTCCGGAAGGGAGAAATCGGGTGGCAGAGCACCGAATTTTGTGTGATATTGTGGGAAGTTATCGGATAATTTAGTAACTTTGCCGATGTAAGAGCGCGTTCCTTAAAATTTCGGGGTCGTAGGGGCGGCGATTTTTGAGTGGATTTTGCGAGTCGAAGAAGGAACGATGCGGGCATCGTGACTGATGAGATCTCGCAAAATACGCCAAAAAGCGCCGGGGAAAGGTAACTTTTTACACTCGAAGGCTCCCCGACTCCAATAAAGGAATTATTATATTTCTTTATCAAGCAGCTGTATAATGTGTAAA
>JAIDKG010000127.1 GCA_029051525.1 Muribaculaceae bacterium | reverse complement strand
CCACTCCCCTCTGCCCACTTCTCCCACCCCCGGCACCCGGACTCTGGCGGCTCACCCCGCCGCAAGCCCCGGAGCCATATTATGTTATCCGGAATTTCAGCTCCCCGTGTGGAAACTGCATCCATCTTCCCACCTCCCCTCACTCCCCCTCCATGAGTGAGCCGGGGCAGGCGGTATGGAAGCGGCGCCCATGCGGCTTTTTCGTTTCCTCCCCAACTACCGCCTCCTGCGCTCATCCATCACGGGATAACAATGTGTTAACCTATGTGGCTGATTAATTTTAATCAACTACCGCCACAATTACAATAATTAAAATCTAAACAGACACTTAAACCCAATAACATTAATCATTTAATAACTTCCGACATCATATCTATGGATATAGCAATCTGGATAATATTGCTCCTTGCAGGCTTGGCCATCGGTTGGCTCACAGCCTCTTATCTCAGCAAGAAGCAGGCACTCTCGAGAGCCAATGTCATTATCGACGAGGCTAACCGCGAGGCCGAAGTAATCAAGGAGAAGACTCTGCTCAAATCGCGCGAGGAGGGTCTGAAAATCGAGGCCGACGCCGAGCGTGCAGCCTCGCAGCGACTCTCCAAGGTGCAGACCGCCGAGGCTCGCGCCAAGCAGCGCGAGATGCAGCTCAACCAGCAGCAGGGCGACCTGAACCGTCGCAAAAAGGAGATCGACAACCGCAGCGCTAATCTTGAGGCTCGCGAGCAGATGGTCGAGGCTCGCCATCAGGAACTGGAGCACCTCACCCGCGAGGCCCGCGCCGAACTGGAGCGTATCTCCGGTCTGTCGGTCGATGAGGCTCGCGAGAAACTCGTGGAGTCGCTCAAGGATGAGGCGAAGACTCAGGCAGCCGGTTATATCAACGACATCATCGACGATGCCAAACTCACCGCATCGAAGGAGGCTAAGCGCATTGTGATTCAGTCTATTCAGCGTGTGGCCACCGAGACTGCTATCGAAAACTCCGTGACCGTGTTTCATATCGACAATGACGAGATCAAGGGTCGCATCATCGGTCGCGAGGGTCGCAATATCCGCGCTCTCGAGGCTGCCACCGGAATCGAGATTATCGTCGACGATACGCCGGAGGCTATCGTGCTCTCGGGCTTCGACCCGGTGCGCCGCGAGATTGCGCGTCTGGCGCTCCACCAGCTCGTGGTCGACGGTCGCATTCATCCGGCCCGCATCGAGGAGGTGGTGGCCAAGGTGCGCCGTCAGGTAGAGGAGGAGATTATCGAGACCGGCAAACGCACTGCCATCGATCTGGGTATCCATGGCCTGCATCCGGAACTGATCCGCATGGTGGGCAAGATGAAGTATCGCTCTTCGTATGGTCAGAACCTCCTGCAGCACGCCCGTGAGACGGCCAACCTCTGCGCCGTAATGGCCTCCGAACTTGGTCTGAACCCGAAGAAGGCTCGCCGCGCCGGACTGCTCCACGACATAGGCAAGGTGCCCGATGATGAGCCGGAACTCCCCCACGCTCTGCTCGGCATGAAGCTCGCTGAGAAATATAAGGAGAAACCTGAAATCTGCAATGCCATCGGTGCCCACCACGATGAGGTGGAGATGACCTCGCTGCTGGCTCCGATCGTGCAGGTGTGCGATGCCATCTCGGGTGCTCGTCCGGGTGTGCGCCGCGAAATCGTGGAGGCCTACATCAAGCGCCTCAACGACCTTGAGCAGCTTGCCCTCTCCTATCCGGGTGTAATCAAAACCTATGCCATTCAGGCAGGCCGTGAGCTCCGCGTGATTGTGGGTGCCGACAAGATTACCGACGAGGAGACCGAAAAGCTCTCGGGCGAGATAGCCAAGAAGATTCAGGACGAGATGACATATCCCGGTCAGGTGAAGATTACGGTGATTCGTGAGACCCGCGCCGTGGCATTCGCCAAGTAATCATCACCCCGACTCGATTATGAATCAAAATAAAATCGATCTGCGGGGCACACTCCACGTCACCGACTGGCTCTCGGGCATCAAGTATGCCCCGGGCGAGGAGGTGCCCATCGTGCAGGTGCTCTTCAAGAACACCCGCTCGGCCTTCTACCGCAATCCCGACCATCTACCCCTGCGCAAGGGCGACTGGGTGGCCGTGGAGGCGCAGCCGGGCCACGATATCGGTCAGGTGATGCTCACCGGTCCGCTGGTGCGCCTGCAGATGAAGAAGGCCAATGTGGGAGCCGATGCGGAAATGAAACGCATCTTCCGCAAGGCTTCGGAAGCCGACCTTGAGAAATTCCATGAGGCTCGTGCTCGTGAGCATGAGACCATGATCCGCTCCCGCCAGATTGCCGCCGAACTCGGTCTTAACATGAAAATCGGAGATGTGGAGTATCAAGGCGATGGCGCGAAGGCTATTTTCTATTATATAGCCGACGAACGCGTGGACTTCCGCAAACTCATCCGCATCCTGGCCGATACCTTCAAGATCCGCATCGAGATGAAGCAAATCGGCGCCCGCCAGGAGGCGGGGCGCATAGGGGGTATCGGCCCGTGCGGGCGCCCGCTCTGCTGCTCGTCGTGGATGTCGAAGTTTGTATCGGTGGGCACCGGCGCAGCTCGTGTGCAGGATCTATCGATGAATCCGCTGAAGCTTGCCGGACAGTGCGGCAAACTGAAGTGCTGCCTCAATTTCGAGACCGATGCCTATGCCGAGGCTTCGCGTCAGCTCCCGCCGCGAGATGCAGTGCTCATCACTCAGGATGCCGAGTATTATCAGTTCAAGACCGATATCCTGGCCCGCACCGTGACCTATTCCACCGATAAGCATCTTGCGGCCAATCTCGTCACTATCCCTGCTTCGCGTGCATTCGAGATAATCCGCATCAATAAGCAGGGTGGCAAGGTGGAGCAGCTCGAAGCCGAGAAACCGAAAGTGGAGCCGGCCAAGGAATATGTGGAACTCGTGGGGCAGGATTCACTCACCCGATTCGACAAGTCGGGTCGCGCTAAGAAGAAGCGCCGCAACAAAGGTGGCGCCGAGCCTCAGCCCAAACCGGAGCAATCGGCCAAGAAGAGCGGCGATTCCAAAGCCGCCTCCCGACAGCAGCCCGAGCAGCGACAGCCCAAAGAGAAGCAGCGGCAGAATGCCGACCGCCAGGAGCAGCGCCGACCCGAAGGCCCCCGCCCCAAGCAGGGACCGCGCCCGCAGCCCAAACCGAAGGATAAAAACCCCAAGGAGAAGCAGCCCAAGGAGCGCCCGGCAAATGCAGAGCAGCCTCAGGAGGTGAATCAGCGACCGCAACGCGACCGCCAGCAGCGCCACCCCAACCCCGGCCAACGCAAAAAGCAGGCTCCCAAGCCCGATAACAAGCAGAATGAAGCATAATAAACCGTTCATATTACTCTTAAGCAGGTGGGCAGCATTTATGATGCTGCCTGCCCTGCTTTTTGCCGGGTGCCGGCGTGCGGTGGAATGGACCCACACGGTGAGCGTGCCCTCCGATGGATGGGACAACCGCAGCCCCGTGATTTTCCAACTCGACCCGCAGGCATATCTCCCCAAGAATGCCGATCGATTTGAGGAGATGACGGCTCATGCCATAGGCGACACCCTCCCCCGCCTTCACGGCCTATATCGCGCCCACCTCTCCCTGCGATATCTCGACGACTGCAATGCCTCCTCGCTACGCCTTCTGGCCGAATCGGCATCGCTCGAACGCGAAGTGCGCACCGATACCATCATCATCCCCCTCTTCGATGCCAATGGCAACCCTTACGGCTCCGGCCGCTTCGGACTCAATGAGGTGTCGGTGGTGCTCCCATCCCCCTATGAGGTAAATGCCGGCGCCACTCTTACCATCACTCCGGCCGATTACACCATTCCTGTGAGCGGAGTGCAATCAGTCACTTTTATTCTCGAAAATATGGAGGAGAACGCCAATCCGGTATTCAACTGTAAATCAATGTTTTAATAACCTTTCAAACGGTACTACCCTATCTTTACTGTCGAAAAAGTATGTTTTATAACATACTTTTATTGCAGGATTTGAGAACTTTTTCTAATTTTGCAATGTTTTAGATGTAAAGCATCCGGTCAGAGTGACCGGCATATAGGTTCAACATATTTACCATCCGGCCTACATACTGTAAGCCGATCCTTGGCAAATAACTAATTTTATACCGTTATGAAGCATATTATGAAAAAAGTGGCCATGTGGTATTTCCACACCGCAGCTGAGGCCTACGAGAAGTAAGGTTCTCAACCCCAAACCAGACAATTTCGTGTTTTAATCTTTTTTCCGCCTCCCTAAAGGGCGGATTTTTTTGCGTCTTTACAGAATGAATGAGAGCCGCCATAAGCTGCACCGGTCGGTGCAGGTCGTGGCGGCTCTCTCAGGTATAGTAGAGGTATAATATATATTCAAGCCGATGGGTGGCTGTCAATTTTATGAGTTACCTGCCATCGTAAGAGCGCGTTCATTTAGAGTGCGTTCATTTAGAGCGCGTTCCTTAAAATTTCGGGGTCGTACAATCCGGTGCCCCCACCTCTCATGAGGCATGGGCGCGATTGTGTGAGTCACGAATCTCAACACGGCGTATCTTTCCGCTTATGGTCTTGGGCAGAGCATCCACAAATTCCACCACACGCGGATATTTATAGGGGGCCGTGGTCTCTTTCACATGCCGCTGGAGTTCCTCCACGAGTTCCTTCTCATCGCGCCCGCGATATTCCTCGGCCAGCACCACGGTGGCCTTCACCACCTGACCGCGCACCGGGTCGGGCACACCTGTGATGGCACATTCCACCACTGCCGGATGACTCATCAACGAATTCTCCACCTCGAATGGACCGATACGATAACCCGATGATTTGATCACATCATCGGCTCTGCCCACGAAGCGGTAGTATCCATCCTCGTCACGAGTGGCCACATCGCCGGTGCGATACACTCCGCCGCTGTGAGCCTTGCGGGTCAGTTCGGGGTCGTAGAGATATTCGCGGAATAGGCCGAGGGGGGGCTCATCATTGGTATATATCACAATCTCTCCCTCCTCTCCCGGCATACAGGATTCTCCGGCGGCATTGATAAGATCGATATGATAGGCCGGCGACGGCACACCCATACTTCCCGGACGCGACTCCATCCAGGGGAATGTGCCGATGGTCAGTGTGGTTTCCGTCTGACCGAATCCCTCGCGTATATCCAGCCCGGTAAGCTCTTTCCACCGCTCGAACACACTCGGATTCATTGCCTCGCCGGCTGTGGTGCAGTATTCGAGGGCCGAAAGATCGTAGGAGGCCACATCCTGAAGTATCATGAAACGATAGATGGTGGGAGGAGCGCAGAATGAGGTGACATGATGGCGTGCCATCTGTGCAAGCAGATCGGCGGCGTTGAATTTCTCGAAATCGTAGACAAATACATTGGCTCCGGCTATCCACTGCCCATAGAGTTTTCCCCACACGGCTTTTCCCCATCCGGTGTCGGCAACGGTAAGATGCAGCGAACCCTCATGCAGATTATGCCAGTATTTGCCGGTGATGATATGGCCCAGGGGATAGAGGAAGTCGTGGGCCACCATCTTCGGCTCGCCGGTGGTGCCGGATGTGAAGTAAAGCAGGGAGATGTCTTCATTACGGTTCACGCGCAGCGGCCGGCTGAAGGGGTAAGCCGACTTAACTCCGGTCTCGAAATCATGCCAGCCCTCGGGCACATCCGGACCGGTGCTGACGCAGATTGACAGTGTGGGGCAGTCACGACGAGCCTTCTCCACATGCGAAGTCACTTCACTCTCCCCCACTGTCACCACAGCCTTGATATGGGCCGCATTGCAACGGTATACGATATCCTTCGATGTGAGCAGATGGGTGGCCGGAATCGCCACAGCTCCAAGTTTGTGAAGCGCAAGGATAGCGAACCAGAACTCGCGGCGACGCTTCAGGATAAGCATCACCTTGTCGCCGCGCCCTATGCCGAGGCTGCGGAAGAATGAGGCCGTGCGGTCAGACTCAAGCTTTATGTCGCGGAAGGTATATTGACGTGAATAACCGCTGTCATCGGTCCACAGAAGAGCGGGCTTCTCAGGCGACACACGAGCCCATTCATCGACCACATCGTAGGCGAAATTGAAACACTCGGGCACCTTGACCCGATAATTCTCCCGGAAGTCAGCCATCGAGCTGAACTCTGTCTGAGTGAGAAACTTCTCCAACATATTTTTTTTACCTTTAAATTTTTACCTTTCTGTTTTTCCCTTCTACCTTTCTGCCTTGAGTGGAATTGCAAGCTGCAGAACCCCGCTCCTCGATGTCACCTCGATAAGCTTGCCGGGGCTTTTGATATTTTGGAATTGCAAAGATTACAAATATTTTTCAAACCACCAACAAAAAGACAATTAAAATTTCATTCCTGCACACATCTACCATAAAATGCGCAAAAATAATAGCACACTCAACCGCCAAATGAGCAAAATATCAGCACACCCAACCACAAAATGCACAGAATAGTCACCCTCACCTCTCCTCACCTCAACGCCCCGATCGCAGCCTCTGTCGCCATCTCCATGACAGTACATATAGTGCAGTCGCTCCGCGACTGAGAGATGAGCCTACCCTCGCGGGTCACCGACCACACGTGGTCTGAGATCCACGAGGGCAACTGCCTGCTATCGGGGCGCGCTCTTAGATTATGTCCATGCCGTAATAATAATCACTTGCTCAGCGTTATCTCTACAACCAATATCGATTTCTCTATGAGACCCTACTGCATCATTACTGCCGCTGCATGTGCCATTGCACTCTTTTCATCATGCAATCACAACAATGAGCCACCCGCAGAGGTGGTGATCCCAATCCACGACATCTACCTCCCATGCAGTGTAACCATCGACCGCAATGATGCCGACCTCGTAGAGCGCTACCGGGAATGGAACAATAAGGTAGTTATTGTCAACTCCCCCGACCAACTACCTGACGATCCCCTCGGATTCAATAAATCATACACATCAGGAATCAACTTCAACAATGAGTCGCTGCTCCTCGTATACCGTATCTTCCCATTTGACTGTATCGACACCTATCGTTGCCGATTTACCAAAAACAATTTAGAGAATCGCTACGAATGGGGGCTATCCATCGGAAGCAGCGACTACGACACAGACGATGAAGGTAAGCGCACATTCAACCGATTCGCCATTTCCGTATACAAGCTCCCTACAGATGCCGAACTCACCGTATGGTGGAGCCTGACCGACTATAACTTCACCTGGGATAGCTCCGACTGATTTCCGACCGAACACCTCTCTAAACATCATCGGTAAGCCAGCCTGTGTAAAAGTCACCTCTATCCGGCGCTTTTTGGCGTATTTTGCGAGATCTCATCAGTCACGATGCCACATCGTTCCTCCTTCGACTCACAAAATCCACTCAAAAATCGCCGCCCCTACGAGAGGGCACTGAAAAAGTAAGTATAATTCAGTTTACACCTCCCAGA
>JAIDKG010000126.1 GCA_029051525.1 Muribaculaceae bacterium | reverse complement strand
AGATCTCATCAGTCACGATGCCCGCATCGTTCCTTCTTCGACTCGCAAAATCCACTCAAAAATCGCCGCCCCTACGATCCCGAAATTTTAAGGAACGCGCTCTAAATCGGCTGCGCGAGCATGAATCCGGATTAGCAGATTCATACCCGCGCAGCTTTCTGCCATATGGAATTATGGATTTTTTTTATTAATTTTGTAAGTCAGACCTGTAGGCAAGAGAGAGCCTGCAGATGCTGCTTCCATAATAAAATCAGATTATGACCCAGGATACCGCAAAGCATAGCAATACCGACACCGACTCCCGCTGGGGAGTGCTCTTCGATCTCGATGGAGTATTGATCGACAGTGAGAGTGAATACACCCGCATATGGAATCGAATCAACGAGGAGTTTCCTACCGATGTGCCCAACTTTGCCGAGCGCATCAAAGGCACTACGCTCGAGAATATCCTCATGCTTCATTATCCCGATCCGGAGGTGAGGCGCCGGGTCGAGGAGCGTCTGCTTGAGGAGGAATCGCATATGGTCTATGAATATTGTCCCGGTGCCCGTGAACTTCTCGACGACCTGCGTGCGCACGGTGTGCCGATGGCACTATTCACCAGCAGCAACGATATAAAGATGGCGCATCTCTACCATGACCTCCCCGGACTGCGCGACTATTTCAATGTGGTGATCACCGGTGATATGGTGAGTCGCTCCAAACCCGATCCCGAAGGCTATCTCAAAGCGGCCGATGAACTGCATCTGGCGTCCGGTCGTTGTGTAGTAGTGGAGGATTCCCTTCAGGGGGTGCGGGCCGGTGAGGCAGCCGGATCAGCAGTGCTCGGAGTGGCCGGCACACTTCCCGCCGCCACACTTGCCCCTCACTGTGGCGAGGTGACATCGACACTTGCCGGATATGATGCCGCAAGATTATACCGACTTCTCACGAATCGACACTGATAAAATCAGAGAGAAAACAATGGCAGGCAACATACCTTTGGCCGAGCGGATGCGTCCCGCATCGCTCGACGGATACATCGGGCAGACCCATCTCGTGGGTCCCGGAGGTGTGATACGCACCATGATAGAGACCGGGCGCATCAATTCCTTTATACTCTGGGGACCTCCCGGGGTAGGGAAGACCACACTCGCCCGAATCATCGCCAATGCCACAGAGGCGGAGTTCTATACTCTGAGTGCCGTGACATCGGGGGTGAAGGATGTGCGCGAGGTAATCGACCGGTGCGAACGGGCCGGCCGGAGCATGTTTGCCAAAGCAAGGCCGATACTCTTTATAGATGAAATCCACCGCTTCAATAAATCGCAGCAGGATTCACTTTTAGGAGCCGTGGAGAAGGGTGTGTTTACATTGATAGGAGCCACGACGGAGAATCCGTCGTTTGAGGTGATACGTCCGCTCCTGTCGCGCGCGCAGGTCTATACGCTCCGTCCTCTCGAAGTAGAAGACCTTCAGCGACTTCTTGACAGCACCGTGGCCGACGACCCGATACTCCGAAGTCGGGGAGTGAAGGTAGAGGAGACAACTGCGTTATTCCGTTTCGCCGGAGGCGATGCCCGCAAACTCCTGAATATAATCGACCTGATAGAGCAGTCGACACCCGACGGCGAACCGGTGACAATCAACGACAACATAGTGCTCGACCGGCTACAGGAGAATCCTGCCGCCTACGACCGCAACGGTGAGTTGCACTACGACATCATCTCCGCCTTTATCAAATCAGTACGTGGCAGCGACCCCGATGCCGCCCTCTACTGGCTGGCCCGCATGGTGGCCGGCGGTGAAGACCCCGCCTTCATCGCCCGCCGGCTCGTGATATTGGCTGCCGAAGATATCGGTCTGGCCAATCCCAACGCACTGTTGCTGGCCAATGCCACATTCGATGCACTCCAGAAGATCGGATGGCCCGAAGGGAGGATTATTCTGGCCGAATGCACCATATATCTCGCCACCTCGGCCAAGAGCAATACCGCCTACGTGGGAATCGGCTCCGCGCTCGAAGAGGTGGGCCGCTCCGGCAATCTCCCCGTGCCGCTGCATCTGCGCAATGCCCCCACGCAGCTCATGAAAGATCTGGGATACCACGAGGGCTATAAATATTCCCACGACTACGCCAACAACTATTCCGACCAGCTGTATCTCCCCGCCGAGATAGCCGGGCACCGCTTCTGGCATGCCGGGCAAAATCCATCCGAGGCCAAGATGCAGCAGCGCATGGATGAAATAAGAAAGAAATGAGAGAGAGCACCGAATTGCGGCTCAGTCCCGCAGAGGCGGCCGATCCGGCCGAGGTGCGCCGTCAGGCCGCCCGCGCACTCGGGCTGAAGCCCGAGCGCATCAACGATGTGAGAATATCACGAAGGTCGATCGATGCCCGCAAACGCGACATCATCATCAATCTCACCGTGGTGGTGGCCACCGGCGATGATCTCACCGCCCTTCCCCCGTTAGAACCGGTGGACTTCGGCACCCTTCCCCCCGACTCACCGCAGGTGGTGATCGTAGGTGCCGGCCCGGCCGGACTCTTCGCTGCGCTACGCGCCATAGAGCATGGTATGCGTCCGGTGCTGCTGGAGCGAGGCCGCGATGTCGATACCCGGCGTGTGGATATCGCCAATCTGAGTCGAAGCGGGAAGGTGGATCCCGAATCCAACTACTGTTTCGGCGAGGGTGGGGCAGGCACATTCTCCGACGGCAAACTCTTCACGCGCTCCAAAAAGCGTGGCGACAACAATGCTGTGATGCAGCTCCTGGTGCAATTCGGCGCCAAAGAGGAGATACTTTGTGATTCGCACCCCCACATCGGGAGCGACCGTCTACCCCATATCATCCGCAACATCCGCGAGCAGATACGCCGCAGTGGTGGCGAGGTGCATTTCAGCACCCGAGTGGATGCACTTCTGCTCGAGCCCGACGCAGAGGGGCGCCCCGTGGCCCGCGGAGTGGTCACAGCCGATGGCCGGGAAGTGCGCGGTGATGTGATACTCGCCATCGGTCATTCCGCCCGCGACACCATCCGCCGCATCCATGCCCAGGGGGTGGATATGGAGGCCAAAGGATTTGCAATGGGGGTGCGACTCGAGCACCCCTCGGCGCTGATCGACCGCCTTCAGTACCATAATCCGGAAGGGAGAGGAAAATGGTTGCCTGCCGCCGAATATAGCTTTGTCACTCAGGTGGATGGCCGGGGTGTGTATAGCTTTTGCATGTGTCCCGGCGGGGTAGTGGTGCCCGCCATGTCGGCTCCCGGCGAGGGGGTGGTCAACGGCATGTCGGCCTCAGCCCGCGGAGGGCGCTGGAGCAATTCCGGCATGGTGGTGGAATTGCGTCCCGGCGACTTCCCCGAGTACAAGGATGAGGGTGTGTTTGAATTGCTCCGTGCGCAAGAGGAATTGGAGAAGCGATTCTACCGTGCGGCCGGAGAGACACTGCGTGCGCCCGCCCAGCGGATGGACGACTTCGTGCATGCCCGCCCATCGACCACACTCCCCGCCTCATCGTATCCTGCCGGACTGGTGGCGGCACGAGTGGATCAGTTGCTCCCCCCCGTGATTTCCGAGCGCCTGCGCCGCGGACTTCGCGACTTTGGCCATAAATCGCGCGGCTTCCTCACCAACGATGCCACCATCATTGGCCTCGAGAGCCGCACCAGTTCGCCGGTGCGCATACCTCGCCATCGCGACACCCTCTGCCATACCGGAGTGGCCGGATTATATCCCGCGGGCGAAGGGGCCGGATATGCCGGCGGAATCATATCGGCCGCCATCGATGGCAGGCGGTGTGCCGACGCAATTGCAGAATTGCGAAAAAATTAGTAAATTTGCAGGAAGTAACTATTTGAATCCGCCACCGCCGGAGAGTGACGCACACGCACACGGGGCTGCAGGTGTGATTTGAAGAGTCTCTTAAATTATACAACCAATTCCGAAGAGTTACTGATGAGTGTAATTCTCAATATAGAGACCAGTGCCCGGATATGTTCTGTGGCAGTGAGCATGGACGGGATGATCGATTTCCACATCGAGAGCGAAGATACCATGCAGCATGCGGCCCTTCTGGCCGGATACGTAGAGCGTTGTCTTGATCATATGGCGCGGCGCGAGCTCAAGCTCGATGCCGTGGCGGTGAGCATCGGGCCGGGTAGTTACACCGGTCTGCGCATCGGTATGTCGCTTGCCAAAGGGCTCTGCTTTGCCAAGGATGTGCCATTGATCGGGGTGTCAACTCTCGAGCTTCTCGCCGTGAAGGCGATGTTTGGTCTGCGCGACCCCGAGGGTGATGAGATCCTGGTGCCGATGATCGATGCGCGTCGCATGGAGGTATATACGGCCGCCTACGACTTTGCTCTCAATCCCGTCAAGGAGCCTCAGGCACTCATACTCGACGAGAACTCCTATATGGACCTCCCGGCCGACCGCCGGATAGTATTCATAGGCGATGGCGCCACCAAAGCCCGCGACGTGGTGAAGCATCCCGGCGCGCTCTTCCTGACCAATGCCATGCCCGTGGCCATGGATATGACGGCCCTCTCCGAGCGGGCTTTCCGCCAAGGCAACTTTATGGACACCGCCTATGGTGTGCCATTCTATCTCAAAGACTATCAGGCCACAAAGCCTAAGAATAAGGTGCTCTCCTCACTCTAAACAGGCATAGCAACCGATAGTCAGAAAATAATCAAGACAATAATGAATCAGGATAT
The DNA here is from genome assembly GCA_029051525.1 of Muribaculaceae bacterium. Taxonomy (GTDB): domain Bacteria; phylum Bacteroidota; class Bacteroidia; order Bacteroidales; family Muribaculaceae; genus Lepagella. The sequence continues at coordinate 10,099 of JAIDKG010000126.1, read as the reverse complement.
CCTTACCGATAAATCGTTTAAATTCATCCCCTACAACACCGGGATGCCCCAGCTCCCCCTGCCGGAATACGGGCGCAATATCCAGAATATGGTGGATTACTGCGTAGAGATCCCCGACCGGGAGGAGCGCACCATCTGCGCCTACTCGATAGTAGGGGTGATGCGCACCCTTTTCCCCCAGAATGTGGGTGAGAATGGCGACATGAAGAAATTCTGGGACCATCTCAACATAATGGCCCGCTTTGAGCTCGACATCGATTTCCCCTGCGAGGTGGTCACTGCCGACAGTGTGAATCCCCGCCCGGCGCAGCTTAACTATGAGAAATCGGCTATCCGCAATCGCCAGTACGGGCGCAGCCTTGAGAATATAGTCAAGATTGTGGCCATGATGGAGGAAGGAGAGGAGCGCCAGCGCCTCATCTCCATGATAGCCCACCAGATGAAGAAGCTCCTGCTCACGCATAACCCCGACGGAGTAGACAACGGCCGCATACTCCGCGACCTCTACAACTACTCAGAGGGGAAAATCGACCTCGACCCCAATTCATATGTGCTCCATGAATTCTGCGATGTGACTCCCGTGGCCAAAAACAACAAGAAGAAGAAAAAGAACCGCAACATGCGCCGATGAGGCGCAGGATTGGGAAATTATCATTTTCATAGCGACCCATTCTGTATGAATGTCTGTCGCAATGTATATACTTCCGCTGTATAATCTTCCACATCGGTAGCTATTCCCGGCCGATTGCATCGCTGCAGGGGAGAAGCCATCGCATTATCAACTAAAACTAAGTTGCTTAGCTCATGGGAACATTCATAGTAGAGGGGGGCAAGAAACTTTCCGGCACCATCCGCCCCCAGGGAGCCAAGAATGAAGCACTCGAGGTGATCTGTGCCACACTTCTCACCCGCGAAAAGGTGAGAATCAGCAATCTCCCCGACATTCTGGATGTGAGAAACCTGATCAGTCTGCTTGCCGACTTGGGTGTGAAGACCAATTTCATCGATGAGCATACCTGCGAATTTCAAGCCGACGAGCTTGATTTTGAGTATATCAATTCACCCGAATATCATAAGCGGGCCGCTTCGCTGCGCGGCTCGGTGATGATTATAGGTCCGCTGCTGGCCCGCTTCGGTCATGCCGTGCTCCCCAAACCGGGAGGCGACAAGATAGGTCGGCGCCGCCTCGACACCCACTTCATGGGTATGGTCAGCCTCGGTGCCGATTTTGAATACGATGCCGATGCCCATCTCTATAAGATATCGGCTCCGCATGGACTCACCGGGCGCTACCTGCTGCTCGACGAGGCCTCGGTGACCGGCACCGCCAATCTCATCATGGCCGCAGTGCTGGCCAAAGGCACCACGGTGATCTATAATGCCGCCTGCGAGCCCTACATCCAGCAGCTCTGCAGGTTGCTCACCGCTATGGGTGCTAAAATCGAAGGTATCGGCTCGAATCTGCTCACTATCTGCGGTGTAGATTCGCTCGGTGGTGCAGAGCATCGCTGTCTGCCCGACATGATCGAGGTGGGAAGTTTCATCGGCATGGCCGCCATGACCGGCAGCGACATACTGCTCGAAGATGTGAGCATCCGCAATCTCGGCATAATGCCCGAGATGTTTCGCCGCCTCGGCATCAACCTTCAGATAGAGGGTGACAACATACGCATCAACCAGACCGACATCTACGAGATCGAGACATTTATCGACGGCAGCATCATGACATTTGCCGATGCTCCATGGCCCGGACTGTCGCCCGACCTGCTGAGTATTTTCCTCGTGGTGGCAACCCAGGCGCGGGGTAGTGTGTTGATACATCAGAAGATGTTTGAATCGCGCCTGTTCTTTGTCGACAAACTGATCGACATGGGAGCCCGCATCATACTCTGCGATCCGCACCGCGCCGCCGTAATAGGTAGCGGGCGCTTCCAGTCGCTGCATGCCACGAGCATGGTGTCGCCCGATATCCGGGCCGGTATCGCGCTGCTTATCGCGGCGCTCGGCTCCAAAGGTACGAGCCGGATCCAGAACATCGACCAGATAGACCGCGGATATGAGAATATCGAGGGGCGCCTGCGCAGCCTCGGAGCCAACATAATCCGCATGGACGACTGAGCCACAAGCTCTAATATTAGGAAACTATGATTGAAGAGAAATCAATAATTTCGGCCGGTAAGTTCCTGAAACCCCACGGACTCAAAGGGGAACTCAACGTATATATCGAATATGATCCCGCGATCCTCGAAGAGGATTATCCTCTGATAGTGGAGATGGAGGGAATCTATGTGCCATTCTATGCGGAATCGGTGCGGCCGAAAGGGCGCTTCAGTTCGCTGGTGAAACTCGAAGGGGTCGACTCGCAGGAAGATGCCCGCCCATTTGTCAACAAAGAAATTTACTTCATGCGCCGCGATGTGGCGGAATTTCTCGACCTCGATGAGGATGAGATCGAGGTTGAGGAGGATTTCATCGGTTATCGCGTGGAGGATGATGACTATGGATATATCGGTCATGTGGAGGGATTCGACGACAGCACGGCCAATGTGCTGCTCCTCGTGCGTCCCGACGATGAAGAGGAGGATATAATCTACATCCCCTTCGACCCCGATTTCATCTCCGCTGTCGAAAAATCGGACGATATAGAAGAATGCACACTGCATCTCCACCTCCCGGAGGGGCTGCTGGAACTAAATAAGTAACGAAGCATATGGCTGACAATCTGGAATATGATGAAGACCGCGCCATAGAGTTTATCCGCAATTATGTGGGCTCTGAGGTAAGCGACCAATATAGTGATGACGAATTGCTCTATGTAATCGATATCATCTGGGATTATTATGAAAGGAAGGGATTCACATCGCTCTCGGCTCATGCCACCGAGAATGGTGAGCTCGATGAGTCGGATCTCCTCGCCTACGTGAAAAAAGAACTTGCCAACGACCGCGAGATCCTAATGGATCCCGCCGACCTTGACAAAATCATAAAAGGAGAGCTTGACTATGAGGAATCTCTTGAAGACGCTGAGTAGGGTGATGCTTTGCATCGCTCTGGCCGGAGGGAGTATCCTCCCGGCGGCCGCTGAGAAAACCGACGAACTCGACGAACTCAGCTTTGCCGAGATTCTCAACTCGGTAGATCCCGGCAAGCAGGTCGACCTCGTGCGTACCTTTCAGGAGCGCGAGGCCAGCAATGTGCTGCTGCGCAACCGCAATCTCACCGAGGCCAACGGCTGCACCGTAGATGCCATCCGCAACCGCGAGGTGCTCGTGGTGACAATCCCCGCCAACAAACTCTTCGGTCCCAATCAGACCGAACTGCTCGAATCCGCCTCACGCTTTCTCGAGCCCTTCAAGCGATATCTGAAGGAGCCCGACATGTATCGCGTGCTTGTGGTGATGCACACCGACAATACCGGCTCCGAGGCCTACCGCGAGAATCTCACCGTAGAGCGTGCAGAGGCCGTGGCCGACTGGTTTGAGACGAGTGGTGTGAATACCGACTATCTCTTCCCATTCGCCATGAGCGATGACATACCGCTCGTGCCCAACGATACGTTCGAAAACCGCGACCGCAACCGTAGGCTCGAGATCTACCTCGTGCCCGGCGAGCAGATGATCGAAAAGGCCAAGAAGGGACGCATAGCGCTGTAACGCAGTATAAATATCAGAAATGAAAGATACAACAGAGAATCTCCCCGTCACCCCCTACTATATAGTCGAAGAGAGCAGGCTGCGCCGCAATATGCGCAAGCTCAAAGATGCCGAGACGCGCTCCGGAGTAAAGATCATCATGGCCTTCAAGGCCAATGCCCTGTGGAAGACATTCCCGATCATCTCCGAGTACTTCACGGCATCGACTGCATCCTCACTCAATGAGATGCAGCTGTCGCTCGATTATCTGGGTCATGATGTGCATGCATATTGCCCGGTGTATACCGAGCATACCTTCCCCCGCTTTCTGGAGGGTTGCAGCCATATCACCTTCAATAGTGTGGCGCAGTATGAGAAATTCTATCCCGCCATATGCCGCTGGAATGAGGAGCATGCCGCCGAGGGTCGCCGCGTGTCGGCCGGTCTGCGCGTGAATCCCCATTGCAGTGTGATTGAGACCGATATCTACAATCCCTGCCTCCCCGGGAGCCGATTCGGAGTGGATGCCGCCGACCTTACCGACCTCCCCTCCGGGGTGGAGGGGCTTCACTTCCATGCCCTCTGCGAGTCGTCGAGCTATGATCTTGAGAAGGTGCTCAACGCCCTCGAAGAGCAATTCGGCCATCTGCTCGACCGTGTGAAATGGCTCAACATGGGTGGCGGCCATCTCATCACCCGAGTAGATTATGATGTGGATCACTTCGTAGAGGTGACTCGTCGCCTCAAAGAGCGTCATCCCAATCTCGAGCTCATCATCGAGCCCGGGAGCGCCTTTACATGGCAGACCGGCGACCTGGTGACCACCGTGCTCGATGTAGTGGAGAATGCCGGTATACGCACCGCCATCATCGATGCCTCCTTTGCCTGCCATATGCCCGACTGCCTCGAGATGCCCTATAAGCCACGCATAGCCGAGGCAATCGACGATGAGGCACCGGCAGGGGATGGCGAATCGGTGTATCAGCTCGGCGGCAACTCCTGCCTGAGCGGCGACTATGTGGGCACCTGGCGTTTTGCGGCCCCCCTCAAGGCCGGCGACCGGCTCACACTTCTCGACATGAACCATTACACCACGGTGAAGACCAATATGTTTAACGGTATCCAACATCCCTCCATCTGGCTGCGCCATGAGGATGGGGCGCTCGAACTGTTGCGCCGCTTCACCTATGAGGATTACCGTGACCGAATGGACTGAATCACAATGACACTACGCAATCTTCTTCTTTCAACTCTCACCCCCCTCACAGCCATCAGCGGGGCTGCCCGGGGGCAGAAAGGCCACGCCACCACAGCCGCTCCCCAAGCAGGAGAGGGGGTGAAAAGATAATCTATGGCTGAAACTCCTTCGCTGCCACCCCTCAATCTCCCGCCGGTGGATCTGCGCATACGCCGCGAGAATGGTCTGATCAAAGTCTACGACCGATTGCGCGACAAATATGTGCATCTCACCCCCGAAGAGTATGTGCGCCAGCACTTCGTAGGGCTGCTGATCGACAAGCTTCATTACCCGGCCTCCCGCATGGCCAATGAGATCACCATAAGTCTCAACGACACCCGCAAGCGCTGCGACACCGTGGTATTCTCCCCCGGTGCCCCCGACGGGCATCCATTCATGATAGTGGAATACAAAGCCCCCACCGTGACGCTCGACCAGAGTGTATTCGACCAGATAGTGCGCTACAACATGCGACTGCATGCCCGCTATCTGGTGGTGTCTAACGGGTTTCGGCATTTCTGCTGCGTGGTAGATTATCTCCACGACACCTATCACTTCATAAGCCGCATCCCCGAATATCCGGATGCCGCATCACTATTCTCCGACAATTGATCAATGGAAGCTGCATACAATTATCTCGACCTGCTCAATCCGCAACAGCGCGCCGCTGTGGTATATAAGGATGGCCCGGCGCTGGTGATAGCCGGTGCCGGATCGGGCAAGACCCGAGTGCTCACATATAAGATAGTCGACCTCATCCGCTCCGGCTATGAGCCCTACCGCATTCTGGCTCTTACCTTCACCAATAAGGCGGCCAATGAGATGAAGGAGCGTGTGCGCCAGATTACCGGCGACCGCGTGGCCTCCCAGCTCTGGATGGGCACATTCCATTCAATCTTCCTGCGCATATTGCGTCGCCACGCGGAGTTGATCGGCTTCAAACCCGGTTTTACGATCTACGACACCGCCGACTCCCGCGCTCTGGTGAAATCGATAGTCAAAGACCTCGGACTCGACGAGAAGATCTACAAACCCAATATGATAGCATCCCGCATCTCCAATGCCAAGAATGCTCTCATATCGGCCGAGTTGTATCAGCGGGATTCCGACAATATGAGCGCCGACAAGCGGGCCAAAATCCCGATGATGGGGCGCATATTCCAGATGTATGCCGACCGTTGCCGCATCTCCGGAGCAATGGACTTCGACGATATCCTCTACTACATGAATGTGCTGCTGCGCGACAATCCCGACCTGCTGCGCCACTATCAGGATTTCTTCCGGTATATACTTGTAGATGAGTATCAGGACACCAACTTCGCGCAGAATCTGATTGTGTCGCAATTGGCCGGCGAGCGGCAGGACCTTTGTGTGGTGGGCGATGATGCCCAGAGCATCTATTCCTTCCGCGGTGCCAACATATCCAATATCCTCGACATGCAGAAGCGATTCCCCGGCCTGCGTGTATTCAAGCTGGAGCGCAACTACCGCTCCACCCAGAATATAATCAATGCCGCAGGGTCGCTGATAGAAAAGAATACGCGTCAGCTCCGCAAGAATGTCTACAGCGAGAATGAACCCGGCGAACCGGTACACGTGCTCAGCACCTACTCCGATATCGAAGAGGCCTATCTCGTGGCCAATATGATATCACGCTCCAAGCTCACAGTCCATGATTCCTACGATGAATATGCCGTGCTCTACCGCACCAACTCTCAGAGCCGTGTGCTCGAGGAGTCGCTGCGCAAGCGCAACATCCCTTACCGCATCTATGGCGGCCTCACATTCTATCAGCGCAAAGAGGTGAAGGATGCCGTGAGCTATTTCCGTATGGCTGTGAATCCCGATGATGATGAGGCTCTGCGGCGCATCATCAACTATCCGGCACGCGGCATAGGTGAGACCACCATGAAGAAACTCGCCGCCGTGGCCAATGAGATGGGAGTGAGCATGTGGCAGGTGATATCACTCCCCGTCACTCAGCCCGGAGCCAATCCTGCTGGATTCAACAGCGGCACCCTTCGCAAACTCGATGGATTCCGCACCATGGTGCAGGAATTTCTTGATGATGTGGCAGCCGGTTCGTCGGCCTATGAGGTGGCACAGCTGATCTATAACCGTTCGGGGATCCTCGCCACTCTGGCCCACGATACTACCCCCGAGAGTCTGTCGCGTCAGCAAAACCTTCAGGAGCTCCTCTCAGGTGTGAAGGATTTTGTGGAGACCCATGAAGAGGCAGGCGACGACGACACCGGCATGGCCGCATTTCTGAGCGAAGTGCAGCTCGCCACCGACCTCGACCAGCAGACCGACGCCGACGAACCGAAAGTCACCCTGATGACCGTGCACTCCGCCAAGGGGCTGGAATTCAAACATGTATATGTGGTTGGAGTAGAGGAAGAACTCTTCCCCGCCGCCATGAGCATGGATTCGATGGCCCAGGTGGAGGAGGAGCGCCGGCTTCTCTATGTGGCCATCACACGTGCCAAGCAGACGTGTGTGCTGACCTATGCCTCATCACGATTCCGCAACGGACAGACCGTAATGACTCGCCCCTCGCGCTTCCTATCCGATATCGACCGCCATTACCTCAAGGTGCAGGCCTCGTCGGATATCGCCGGTCCCTCCACATCATTCACCAATCCTGTGGCCTCCTATCGCCAGTGGGGTGCCTCCCAGTCGGGCAATACGGCCGGCTACCGATCGGGAGCGCGTGGTGAGGATTTCAATCGCGACGGCGGTTTCTCACGCGGTCGCGGCAAATCCCGCTCATCATTCGATAATACGGCTTCCTCCACTAAAATCCGCATGAAAGGGGCCTCTCCCGGCGATGCCGAGCAGCTTCAGGAACTTGAGATAGAAGGGCGCGGACGCCTCCGCGTCGGGTCGGTCATAAAACATGACCGCTTCGGACTCGGTCAGGTACGGAAGATAGAACGCATCACCGACCATTGCACCATTACTGTAGATTTCGGTGTGGTGGGATTGAAGAAACTTATTGTGGCATTTGCCAAATTCGCGATAATCTCCTAAATTTGCATTCCCTCCCTGTCGTATCCTCCGATTACTGGAATGGCGGGAGAATGGAATGATACTAACCTAAATCAAATATCGAAATGGAAAAAGCGGATTTCCGGCGCAAACCGGAATGGCTGAAGATAAAATTGCCCCGAGGCTTCAAGACAAGCCAGGTGGTGGGATTGCTCAATGAGAAGGGGTTGCATACGATCTGCTCCAGCGGAATGTGTCCCAACCGTGGCGAATGCTGGGGTCGCGGCACTGCCACCTTCATGATTGGCGGCAATATCTGCACACGCAACTGCCGATTCTGCAACGTAACCACCGGGCGCCCGCTTCCACTCGACGAGCGGGAGATTGAGGAGATAGTGGAATCGGTGCGCGAACTGAAGCTGAAGCATGTAGTAATCACATCGGTCGACCGCGACGACCTCCCTGACCTCGGCGCAGGGCATTGGGCCAAGATGATACGCCGCCTCAAAGAGGCCTGTCCCGGAGTGACGATGGAGGTACTGATTCCCGACTTCAAAGGTCGGCTCGACCTCGTGGATATGGTGATAGCCGAGAAGCCCGAAGTAATCTCGCACAATATGGAGACCGTGCGTCGCCTCACCCCCGAGGTGCGCACCTTTGCCACCTACGACACCTCACTCTCCGTGATAGCCCACATAGCCCAAAGCGGCATCCGCAGTAAGAGCGGCATCATGCTCGGCCTCGGCGAGACCGAAGAGGAGATTCTTCAGACCATGGACGACCTTCTTGCCGTAGGCTGCGAAGTAATGACCATCGGTCAATACCTCCAGCCCACCAAAGAGAACTATCCTCTCCAGGCCTACATCACCCCCGAGAAATTCGAGGAATACGGCCGCATAGGCCGCGCCAAAGGCTTCCGCCACATCGAATCGGCCCCCATGGTCCGCTCCAGCTACCACGCCGAAAAACATGTGCTCTGACCCATGTCGAATGTAGCCTTCACGCAATATCAGGCAGTAGGAGGGAGTCCGCAATTGGCTCGACTCTATTCCATAATGTCAAGACGTGTTATAAAGTGCAGTCGCTCCGTGACTAGAGCCGATGGGGATTGCTTCCCGCGCACAACTCGGACTATCGTCCGAGCTGTACGCGGTTACGAGGCCGTGCAGTCGCTCCGCGACTGTACTCTTCGATTTACAACAGCCCGAGCAATGCGCGGAAGTCAGTCTCTCGCCGTAGTCAGTCGCGGAGCGACTGCACTGCATATAAACCGCGTACTACTCGGGCGCAGCCCGAGTAGTGCGCGGAAGTCAGCCTCTCACCGTGGTCAGTCGCGGAGCGACTGCACTATTTGCGTATCTCAACTATTCCCCATACTTGTGCAGTAAAACAGTAAAATGAGTAAAGTTAAAGCTACATATCACGTAGTATTCGGCACCAAATGGCGCCAGCAAACAATAACCCCGGAACACCGGAAAGAACTCTATTCCTATATCTTCGGTATATTACAGTCCAATGGCTGTTACGTATATCGTATCAACGGCATGGCCGAACATATCCACCTACTATTCAATCTCAACCCTACAAAAGCACTCTCTCCATTAATCAAAAGCATCAAACAGTCGTCATCAACATGGCTAAAGTCAACCGGAAACTTCCCATTCTTTACTGAATGGTGTCGAGGTTACTATGGCTATACTCTGAGCGTAGAACATATTAGCGATGCAATAGAATATATAAAGCATCAGCAAGATCATCATAACGGATATGGTTATCTCCAGGAAATAAAAACCATCGGAGCGAAAGAAGGATGGGAATGGCACGATGACGACCTCACATAAAGTGCAGTCGCTCCGCGACTGGTGCCGATGGGGCGGTACTATCCGCGCACCGCTCAGACTAATCGTCTGAGCAGTACGCGGTTACGAGGTCGTACAGTCGCTCCGCGACTTAGACTGCGCTGGGGGAGCCGGTATGCTGGTGGGTCGGAGACCCACCAGAACTAATCGCGGCCTGCCGCGACTGCCTCTAAATCATTCATTCGATCCGGATACCGGGTGCCTGGACCTGGTCGCGGCAGGCCGCGACCCAATGCTGTTAACTTAAGGCCTCATAGCGCTTGTCTGTAGTTAGTCAGTCCTGGTGGGTCTCCGACCCACCAGCATACCAACTCCCCAAGCGCAGCCTAAGTCGCGGAGCGACTGCACGGCCTAGTAACCGGGTACTGCTCGGGCGACAG
>JAIDKG010000125.1 GCA_029051525.1 Muribaculaceae bacterium | reverse complement strand
GTCCGACCAGTATCCCCCCACGATACCTATGGAACCCACCCTAACACCATGTAATCCCGCCAAATCAGCCCCCGCCCGCCTCAACTGGATCGATGCCCTGCGCGGACTCACCATGATCTCAGTAGTAATGGTCCACGTGCTCGTCGGCGGCTTCGGACTGAATCCCGACCAATCGGCACTCGCCATACTGCGAGGCACATTCACTCTCCCGCTATTCTTCTTCGTGAGCGGATTCTTCCTCTACCACCCTCTGCAGGACTGGACGCCGACGCGTATCCGCGCCACTCTGCGCGTGCGCGCCACGGCACTCGTAGGCGGCACGGCACTCTTTGCCACCCTCTTTTTTATCGTGACGCACCGAGGCAATCCCTTGGCATGGCTACCCGATGGCAATTTCGTGGAGTATTGGTATACAATCTCCCTGTTCCAGATCTTCATATGGTATATGGTGGCGGTGGTCATCGGGCGTATCTTAGGGCGCAAGACATTCCGGGGGCTCCTTTTCACCGCAATGGCAGCGAGCGTGCTGCTCCCATTCACACCGGCGGCCCAAAGCTATTGGTGCTATTGGTGGCTGAATGAAAAGACGGCGCTATATTTCCAGTTTTTCGCCATCGGCATGCTCGTGAAGAGCCATCAGTCAGGGTTCTTCGCCTGGCTGGAGCGCCCATGGGTGCTCACCCTCCTTATCGTGGGATATACGGCCTCACTGTTGGGAGGATGGAGTTATGCCGAGTATTGGGCCGAGCATTCTCCGGTAGTGCTGACCCTTATACATGAGACCCTTTCGCGATATTTCGGACTGCTGCTCGTGCTGCGCATATTCTACTCCGCCCGCGACCGCTTCGAGAATCCGGGACGCTTTATGAGCCGGTGGCTGCTGATTGGGCGGCGCACTCTTGATATATATTTCCTCCACTATTTCTTTCTGCCGCGCATGCGCTGGCTGGGAATCTATCTTGTAAGGGGGAATACTTTTGTGCCTGAACTGATATCGGCCGCATTGGTGACGATCGTGATTCTGGCGCTGATACTCCCGCTGAGCCATCTGCTGCGCAGCGCACCGCTGCTGCGCCGGCTGCTCGGTGTGAAACCTGAACGGCACCGCGCCACCTCTACGCGCCAAGGACTCCCGGCGGCCGGATCCTCACCATCGGCCACAACCGATGCTCAGACCCCTGCCACACCACATGCACTCCCCTTCTATCCCCTCTCCGAGGCATGGCTATCGGCCAAGAAGGTGCTCCAGGATGCTCTCGCCATGAGAATAGGGGTAGGCGATGAGAGTCATGGCAAGAAGCAGACCGATCATAAAGAGTAGAGTGACTATAAGATTCCAGCACATGAGCCAACGGGGGATGGTTCCGATGGTGCGCGGCGGTTTTTCGTCGCGAAGTTCGATCGAGGCCGGGGCTTCGGCTGTAGCTTCGGCTTGCGATGGTGCCTTACTGCGATAGTCGGGCGTGCCGACAGGCGTATCGGTGATATTTTCGGGTGTGGTGGATGCTCTCTTCATGTGCCGAGTTCAAGTTGGTTTTTCACAAGATTGTAGTATGCTCCGCGCGCCGCTATAAGCGAGGTGTGGTCGCCGCGCTCTACGATCGTGCCCTCTTCCATGACGATTATCTGGTCGGCATCGCGCACTGTGGAGAGTCGGTGGGCCACCACCACTACCGTACGCCCGCGATAGAATTCGGCCAGATTCTCTACGATGGCCCGTTCGTTGGCTGCATCGAGCGAGTTGGTGGCCTCGTCGAGAAGTATAAACGAAGGGTCGCGGTATATGGCGCGCGCTATGAGCAGACGCTGTTTCTGGCCGAGACTGAGTCCCTTCCCTTCGGAACCTATCTGAGTGTTGTATTTCAGCGGCAACTGCATGATATGGTCATGGATATTGGCCATACGGGCGGCATAGGCGAGGCGCTCGCGGTCTATCTCACCCTCTCCGGTGGCTATATTGCGCGCTATGGTGTCGGAGAATATCACACCCTCCTGCATCACCGCGCCGCAGCGGCCGCGCCACCATTCCACATCATAATCCGTCAGCCCCCTCCCTCCTAAAGTGATTTCACCCTCAAGTGGCGCATAGTAACCTAAGAGGAGTTTGATAAGTGTGGTCTTGCCGCTGCCGGAAGCCCCGACAATGGCGGTCACTTTCCCGTGGGGAATCACCATGTCGATATCATGGAGGGTATGGCGGCGGGAATGAGGGTCATATTTGAAACCCACTCCGCGCAATTCTATTCCGGCATCGTCGGGGAGCGCACAGAGTGTGCCGCAGGTGGCATCTTCGTCGCGCCCGCAGTGTATCTCGCTGATGCGCTCAAGCGATATCTTCACATCCTGCATCGAGTAGATGAAGGCCATGAATTGCTCTACGGGTGAATTGAGCTGACCTATGATATACTGCACGGCCAGCATGGCGCCGAGCGTCATCTCACCCTGTATGACGGCTGTGGCGGCAAGCACGGTGATGATTATGTTTTTCACCTCGTTGATGAAGATGGAGCCTGCCTCCTGAGTCTGCTGAAGTTTCATGGAGCGCATCTGAGCCTCGAAGAGTTCGGCCTGCGTATCCTCCCATTCCTCGCGCCGCCGCTGCTCGCAGTTCTGGAGCTTGATCTCCTGCATACAGGTCACAAAGCCGTAGGTGCGGCTCTGATTCTTGGCCTGCACCTCGAATATGGCATAGTCGAGCACCTTGCGGCGCCGCAGAAAGGCGGCTATCCAGAAACCGTAGATTATGCTCCCGGCCATGAAGATAAGGAATATCAGACGGTTGTAGACCAACAGCACCACTCCGAATATCAGAAAACTGAGGCAAGTGAATATCATCCCCAACAGTTGCTGCGTAAGGAAACTCTGCACTCTCCCATGATCGGAGATGCGCTGCAGAAGATCGCCGATGAGGCGATTGTCGAAAAATGACATCGGCAGCCGCACCAGTTTCCGGAAGAAGTCGCTCACCAGCGATACGTTGACCCGCATTGAGATATGAAGCAGGAGCCAGCGGCGTATGAAGTCGGTCACGGTGCGACCTGTCACTATAAGCAGTTCGCCGAGCAGCACAAGCCAGATAAACCCTATGTCGCGGTGGGTGATACCCACATCCACAATGGCCTGCGTAAGGAACGGGAGCACCAACTGGAGCACACATCCTAAGAGCAGACCTAAGAATATATGGAAGAAATGGGCACGGAATTTCCCGATATATTTCCATAGAAAACCGAGCGAGAGCGGCCTGCGCGAATGCTCTTCGCGCACCTTGCCGAAATCCTCGGTCGGCTCGAAAAACATCGCTATCCCCTTATCCTCGCCGTTGCTGCGGGTGGTGGCCCAATGGCGCTGCATCTCTTCGCGCGAACAGGTGTATTTCCCCTTGCCGGGATCAGCTATATGAAAACGCTTCCCTCCGCGGCTTACCCGATAGAGCACCACAAAATGATTCTGGTTCCAGTGAAGTATACACGGCAACGGCGCATCGGCCATCCTATCGATCGATACACGGGCCGACACAGTATTAAATCCCACATCGCGGGCCGCATCAGTAAGAGCCATCAGCGAGACACCCTCGCGCGTAGGGAAGCAACGCGATTCCAGCCACTGCTGACTACAATTCAGCCCGTGATGCCGACACACCATCGCCAGCGACGCCACTCCACAGTGCATCGAATCCAACTGCCGTATCAATTTAAATCGTCCCATGCCTTAATCTTGAGATATGCTGTATTCCCCCATAAGAGCCTGTCTTATAAACATGTTTATAAGACAGGCTCTTATTCTCGCTTCAATGCTGCGCCCGAAATCGGCCACCCTCTTCCTGTAAAGTTAACAACGACGTACTATGTACGGTAGTATTCACTGAAGTCTGAGAATCCTACAACAGGATTTTTTATTTGTGGAGAATACCGTTTTCGTTGGATGTACTGTCAAAGAGTTGTTGCGGACGCTTCTGGTTCTTGCCGAAGGATACATTCCATTCAAATTGAAGTCGCACAAGATTAGCCATATAGCGCACTTCTGATTCATTACGCATCTGTACAGGAGATTCCTCTACTGTACGCTCTGATTCTTTCCATCCCTTGCCAAAGGGACACTTAATAGATAATCCCACTGACAGATTCTCCTTGGGACGGTAATATCCGGATATCGACCAGTCTTCCGTACGCGGTCGGATGAGCTGTCCCTCGACGACTTTACCAGGGAACTGATAATTGGCGGAAAATGACCACTTGTCAAGATTGACCGATGTGGAGGCCTGCATCTGAAATCTATAACCGGTCCAATCATAGGTCGGACTGCTCCCCTTGAGCAGACCACCGCCCACTCTGGCAAAGATAGTCCATATCGTCGAACCGAGGGGCTTGACTGTCATCGAGAAATTTCCACTCAATTCCTGATATTTATCCAAGTTGATAATAGTCTGCAACATATAATCCGGACCCTCCTGAAAATTTTCGCAGATATAGCCGGGATTGTTCATGTAACCTACACCTACGCTGAAGTTCAGATATTTATGGCTATAATTTGCCTTTAAATCAAGATTATTCAGACTGTATGAATTTAAACCCGGATTGCCATGGAATATAAGTTTGGTGTCAATCCATTGGTAAGTTGTGCTCAACTGGGCAATACTCGGTGCCCGATTGGAATATGAATAACTTGCCGATAATCTGATACGCGGAGAGGGATCGTAATATAGATTGGCACTAATGGTAGGATGCCACAGATTCTCCTTCCCGGCATTGACCGAAGCATAGGTGTACTGATTTTCTGCACCTGCCACCACCACACATATGAATTTGCCGAAATAATTGTAGTACTGAGCCCACATGCCAAGCGTATTGACACGTTGAGAGGTCTGTACTGTTGCCTCACGATACCGGCTATAGGCGAAACTATCGTAGATATTGAAGCTCATGTTGCCCCATTTCTGTCGCGGCATATAGTAGAGCACAGTTCCTACTATCTTGCTGAATTGAATGGCATATTGCGAGGTCTCATCAATAGTGGGAGCACTCATGCCGGCTTCAAATTCCTTATATCCGGAGAAATAGCTCGAATTTGCCCGCTGCAACACGAGATTTGATACTAAAAGACCATTCTTACTCCCTTCTCCAAGTTTCTTCTCGAAATAATTGCTCAATGCAATATTGTCGGTGCTCGTACTCAGCAGATTTCTCGCATCATAGGGAGTCGGATTCGATTGGGATACCACTCGCTGCAGATTGTTCTCACTGTCTCGTGTCATTCCGCCGCTAAGCTTAACGCTATATGTGTAGGATTCCGGATCGCTTAGCATATATCCCAATGTTAGATTATTAGTATCATAATCCGAATTCTCCTCGATGCCCTGACGATGCTTATAATATTTCACACCATCAAATTCATAATCCAGAAAGTCCGACTGGATATCCTTGGATGGAATGCCATGACTATTTTCGTTAGAATAGATTGCAGAGAATCGGGACCGCTTGTAGTTATAGAATATCGCAGCCGAATTATCTCCCCATAAGGGATATGGAGCTTGATTGATGCTGATCGACGCATTACCGCCTACAAGAGAGCTTTTAGTGATAATATCCACTACCGAGTTATATCCCTCCACCATATACCGTGCCGGCGCGGTGGAATAGACCTCCACCTTTGAAATATCATCCTTATCAAGAGCCCTAATCTCGGTAATAGAGCTGTCAATGCCGTTAAGAAGCAACTTGACACCACCCTTCCCTTGATAAAATATCTCATTATTGGGAAGTACAACAAGATTGGGAATCTCATTTAATGACTGAAATACATTTATATATCGCCTCATATTGTCGCGAGGGATGATATAACTGCGACATACCCCTTTTTCAGTCATAGTAGATCCCTGCACCACAAGTTCCTCTATCTCCGTGGCTTTCTTCAGACGCAATGTATCTGTGGCCTCGCCATCAGTAAGGGTAAAGAGATGCGGCACATACAAATCATGCTCCGCATGTACATATCGACTCTGCGGCGTGACTGTCGACACACCATTTATATCAGAAACAACCGATCCAACAGAATCACGCTGCGCATCATACATCGTTATCACCGCACTCTCCACCGGCGTATTGTCACCCGCCGAAAGCACAACCACATTCTTGGCCGCAACCTCTCCAAACAGACCTCCCAACCCAAGCGCAGCTATCACTACCGCACTCCTCAATCCTATATTAGTATTATATGTTGTGTGCATAAACATCAAATCAATAATTCTACAGTATTTTATCAGTTTCAGGAGCTTCCGGGCACCGAGGATCAGGACCATCATGCTGAAGACCATTCTTCATAATATCCATATAGCAGACTCGTTTACCCATGCTCTGTTTGCAGGAAGAGTAAACTTTACACTTGCCACATGGTGATTCAGAGCTTACTTCCTCCTGTGGTGGGTTAAATAGATAGAGAGCCTTGGGAGAGTTCCATAGTTTTTCAAGCGGCTCTTTTCGGATATCCCCAAGAATAAACTCCTCATGCTCATACAGCATCTCGCATACACTGCATTTCCCATTTGCAAGAATGGAGATAACAGTGCTATTAGCCAAACATATTGTGTTATGGTTCACAAAGTTCTCCACCGTATCGCAGCGTTTAAGCTTATATCCCTCATCATCCAATCGATTCAGAATTATCCGCAACTGTCGATCGGGAGATGTAAGATATGGATGCAGAGCTTCGAAATCTTTATTATCCGGTTCCAGATACTTATAGTTCTGCTGCTTATATTCAGAGAAGAATGCCGGCGTCAAACTCCATTCGTTCACAGATTCAAACTCCGTCAGGAATGCATACAAGTCCTGTATAGAGGCGAGGTCGCAGTTAAGGCTTGTGAGTACAGTGCGCACACTGATTTTTATTCCATATTCACTGCAGGCATTAAACATCTCTCTTACACGAGAAAGATATCCATCGTCGGCATTTACCAATTCGTGCAACACTTCCGGCTTGCAGGAATCAAGAGAAAACTGCAAGTTTGTGCATCCTATGTTTTTAAGAAACTGAATGTCGGTCGCTTGAATAGGTGTCTTTGTAGAAAGGAAAGGATTATAGCCACATTCTACTACCGATTCTAACAAATGTTTCCAACCCTCATGAGCGAAAATGTCTCCGCCTGTAAGGGATAGATTTACAACACCAATTTCCTTTAAATGCTTGACGAACTCAATCATTTCATCTGTTGTGAGCAATGATTGTAGCCCTCTATTGGCATAACAGTATTTGCAATCTGTAGTACACTTAGTTGTGACCATCAGATTTACAGAAAATGGAGCAGAGGGACGAGCAAATTCATAATCTTTCTGCCAATCGAACTCCGGCACATCGAAATGCTTGCTTGGAGTAGGCGACTCATACCTCCAAAGAAAATAGGGAGGAAATTTGATAATCGTATTGGCATTAACCTTTATGGCTTTTGACTCAGGATTTTCTATGAGTTGATCCAGAAAATTCTTAATTGCCGACACCGGCAAACCGGTCTTGGACGAAATTACCTTTAAATTCTCTTCATATGGTATTTCTCCAAGGTTGGATATTATCCAACCCATAAAAGATGGAATGGCAAGGCCTCCCAAGTCAATGTCCGCAGTATTCGGAATTCGATCGATTTTAACCGCATACGAACATTCACGGTCATTACGTATGATATATCCAGGAGCTAATGCGATGTACATGATTAGGTGAAGTTCAAATATATAGTTGGGTAGATTTAAGAACAGGGGATGAAAATCTTCATCCCCCTGTTTAGAATCAGCGATTGATGCCGACAGTGCATGTGATAATTGGGGGATTAACTATTTCCCCACCACTAAACGCAGCACCAGTGCTACAATTACACTTAATTTCGGGGGCGGACATGTTTGCGCCTTTCTCACACTCACATGACCCTCCTTCTCCACCTACTTGAGCGCCAGTTTTACACTGGCACACTCCTGCGGCACCACCGTGTACAGCTTCCATCTCTTGCTGGAGAAGCATTTCCATATCTGAAAGGTTCATCGGAAATTGATTTAAAAGGTTGATACTTTTTTAACGCTCTCTTCGATTCTAATCAGAATCGATTTACCCTTTGATTAAATCTCATAGGTTTGTTTACATTTGCGAAGTTAATATAAAAAATGTGAATCTCCAAATAAAAGCGACATTTTTGCGAATTTTTTGCGAAATATTTTACCCAAAACTAAAGTGTATTACAGAATAATACCATAAAACCAAGTCATTGACCTGCAAATACCAATATAACGGCTGTTATTTCAGCCGGATACCCTTCTCGGTGGAGGTGAGTACACGGTCGATGGCGATTTTGCGGTTTGCGTGCTTACGCATGTTCCAGCGAATCAAGATCCAGGGATGACAGCCTTTCTCTATGCTTCGTGTATAGCTGTAGGACTTGAAGGTGCCGTTGTCGCAATAGGTGGCCGTCTGCGGAGCACCTGTGAAACCTACAAGCGCCACCGATACATATAGATTGGGCAGTATATAATAGTTGGCCTGCACCATAGCTCCGTTGGGAGTGAGTTGCTTGATTGTCATTATGTCGGTCTGGCTGCGGGGTGTGCTGTAAATGTCGCATCCAAAGTAAAACTTGCGATAACTCAGATTAAACCCTGCGCTTACCGAGTATTGATCTTTCGGGTGATACCCCGTATAGTAGGAACGCACATAAGAACCCGACGCATAGACCCGGCCACTCAATTCTCCAAATTCCAGTCTATAGCTCGGACTCAGCGATGCGAAAATACTGCCGAAATGCCCCATGTTGACATATGTGCTGGTATATACACCGTTGCTGTCGGTATATCCGGCTGCGGTGATGAGATTGTTGACTAATTGTGCACCGGCACTGGCCGTAACATAGAACCCATGAGTATTGAACGTATAACTAAGACCCGGCACATGTATATTCTCAGGCTTCAAGTCGGGATTACCTCGCACCACGTATAGAGGATCGGTCGATGTATTGAATGGATTCAGCATCATGGCCGATGGAGTGGTATTGGTGAAGTAATAGCTCACCTGCAAACTATTGTTAGGATTGATTACCCATGTGGCACTCGCACTCATACGGGGTCGCACATAGTCGCTCCGTGCTTCGCCGGCGGTCAGCCATGTGAAATCGGCCCCTGCGGAGAGCATATAATATATATTCTTCACCTGACTGCTGAACGACACATAGAGATATTCATTATAATTCCTGTGGTGAAACACCGGATAGGGTGACAGCGAAATCCGGTCGTTGACAATGGAGGTGCAGCTTCCGGCCTGAAGCCAATGCCGACCGGAAAGCAGTTTGGTGAAGTCAATGGTTATATCACCGGAATTGCGGGTGGAGTGGAATATGCTCTGCTCTTCTACCGCCTGACTGCCATAATACTCCGTCCCCTCTGAATCCAGCAGATTTCGATTATAGTTGTAGGATGCCTGCGCCGTAATTTCGGCTGTCGGGGAGAATGTATGCTTATAGTAGGCCGAGGCTGTCACGATAGTGGCCGTATCGCCGTACTGACTCCGGGCATGGTATGGCAAGAAGGAAGCACTCTCCTCATACACACCCGAAGCATCATACACACTTTTCAACGGCGTATGGGTAATCTGCCCCTGCACGGCAAAATAGTTGGAGGCATCAGGTGAATATTTCAGCAGCAGTTCACCTAAATAGGTGTTGTTGTCGGCTCGGGTAGTCCAGTCATAATCCTGACGATAGCCGATATTTTCCCGTTCATTGCTACCCTCTGAATCAGAATGATAGACGTAATTGACCGAAGCCCGGCCATAAAGACTCACCTTCTCATTACCCACCTCAAAATAAGCCGCTCCCATTCCATTGCATATCGGAATATCATGACGTGTGGCCAATTCGGTCCATATATAAGGAGGCCTGTTGGCGCGCAATTTGATATTCAATATCGAAGTGACATTTCGCGCCAGATACTTGGCCGGAACCACATCAATCAGCTCGACCGACTCTATGTCGGCCGGAAGAATCGGCCTTATGCCTGAATTAACCTCCTTGCCATCAATCAGGATAAGAGGCGTATTCCCACTAAGAGTGGTCACCGACGAATTAGCCGGATTGGAAATAATCATAGGAATCTCCTGCAAGGCCATAAAGGGATCATTCATAGCCCGCGCTTTTTTAGAGAGAAAGAATCGCTGACCATTGGCCATCCGCTCCACAACATTTCGCTTGTCGGCCTCGACCACAAACTCATCCAGTTCGGTGACTGTTGCGGAAGGCTCAAGCCTGACAGTCACCTCATCAGCAACGGCAGCAACTACAACAGAGGCCGGTTCAAACCCGATGGCCTGCACATCAATATCCACATCACCATCGGCATCATTCCGGTACACAAAGGCACCATTGCTGTCAGAAGTCAACATCGTGGTAGTGGAATCAGCATCACAAATTATCACCGTGGCCTCTGCCACAGGATTTGACTCATGATCTACAATCCGTCCTCTCAGCACCGATGCCTGCAAAGCTGCCGCCGTCACAACCACGACAACCGCCACCACTATGGCCCGCAGATATTTCATACCATCTTGTAGTTTATTGATTCTTAAACATGTAAGCAGATATAGGCGACCTCTAAAGTGTTCTAAAGTGCGACTACTATCAGAAACGATGGTTTCATTGATGTCAGGCACAAGACGTTTCTCGGCTCTCCGATATTCTCATATAATAGGCTTACGGTGCAAAGATAGAGAAAATCCCCTAATATACCAAACAAATCCAAATTTAGTTGAAAAAAAGTTAAGGAAAACCATCGCTTACTAAAATAGGAGACCTTCACAGATATAGGTTAATCCGTATTGATTCTGCGATGACTACGTTGTGGCTACGCGGTCGTATGCAGTGCAGTCGCTCCGCGACTGGCCGACGATAGGCAGGTCCTCTCCGCGCACAGCTCAGACTAATCGTCTGAGCTGTGCGCGGTTAATATGCAGTGCAGTCGCTCTGCGACTGGCAGGCCGCGCCCCACGTACGGTCGCGGCCCAATGCTATTAACTTAAGGCCTCAGAGCGCTTGTCTGTAGTTAGTCAAAGTAACATATTTTCCGCTT
>JAIDKG010000124.1:8419-16975 GCA_029051525.1 Muribaculaceae bacterium | reverse complement strand
TGGTCCCCTCCCGTTCCCTCTCCCGTTCCCTCTCCCGTTCCCTCTCCCGTTCCCTCTCCTTCCCTCCTCCCCTCCAGTTCTCTCCCGTTCCCTCCTGGTCTTGCGCCGGAGCGCAAGCGAACGGGCTCCCCGCTCCTCCAGCATCCAGAAATATCCGAACCATACCCATAATGCCAACTATCCTCCATCAGACAATCAATGACATCAATGCCCTCGACGTCAATCTGCTCAACACCATCTTCCGCATGCTGCTCAGCATGGCGCTCGGGGTGATAATCGGAGCCGAGCGCAAACGCAAGGGCCAGATAGCCGGCATCCGCACCTTCGCCCTCATCACGATGGGGGCCTGCCTTGCCATGTTGCTATCCATCTATGTGCCACAGGTATACCTCGGCTTGAAGAATGGCGACCCGGGACGTATCGCGGCCCAGGTGATCACCGGCATCGGCTTCTTGGGTGGCGGTGCCATGATCCGCGCCAAGGGTTCGGTGAAGGGTCTCACCACTGCCGCCGGCATCTGGATATCGGCCATCATCGGCATGGCCGTGGGGGTAGGGATGTATGTGGCCGCCATCTGCTCCACCGCCCTAATATTAGTGGTGCTGGTGCTCTTCGACTGGTATGAGCACTGGCAGAGTGTAGGGCAGGAGAGCAAAGCGATCAATATCCGCATCCGCGGCATAGTGAGCGATATCACCCCCTACCGGGCGCTCTTCAAAGCCAACAAGGTGCATCTCAGCACCTACTACGTGGAATACGACTATTCCGACAATATCACTGAGTTTAACTTTCTCGTGCTCAGTCACTCCCATGCCGACTATCTGCCGCTGTTGGCGGCCATGCGGCTTGTGGAGCCCACCATTTCGATCACCCTATCATCACAGACAGAAATATGAATACCAATACCCTCATCACCGATCTGGCCTGGGTGCTTCTGCTCGGCTCGGTCGTAACACTTCTGTTCAAGAAACTGCGTCAGCCTGTGGTGCTCGGCTATATCCTGGCCGGGTTTCTGGCAAGTCCGAAATTCACCTATCTCCCCTCCATCACCAACCTCGACAATATCGAGTTCTGGGCCGAACTCGGCATCGTGGTGCTGATGTTCTGCCTCGGATTGGAGTTCAGTTTCAAGAAGTTGCTCAATTCCGGAAGTTCGGCGGTGGTCACGGCGCTGATTATCATCACCGGCATGACGATGGCCGGATTCGGAGTGGGGTGCCTGCTGCATCTCAACACAATCAACTGCATCTTCCTTGGGGGCATGATATCCATGTCGTCGACCACGATTATTCTTAAGTCGCTCACCGATTTAGGATTACGGCAGAATAAATTTGCCACTATGGTGCTCTCGGTGCTCATTATCGAGGATCTCTTCGCCGTGTTGATGCTGGTGCTCCTGTCGTCGCTCGCGGTGGGTAGCGTGGAGGGGATGGAGTTGCTGTATAGTGTGGGCAAACTGTTGTTTTTCCTCATCATATGGTTTGTGGTGGGAGTCTACGTGATCCCCTCCCTGTTGGTGCGCCTTCGCGGCTATCTGAATAACGAGACTCTCCTGGTGGTGTCGATGGCGCTCTGTTTCGCCATGGCAGTATTCTCGGTGCAGTGCGGTTTCTCGCTCGAACTCGGAGCCTTCGTGATGGGTTCGATCCTGGCCGGCACGATGGCCGCCGAACGTATAGAGCATGTGGTGCTTCCCGTCAAGGACCTCTTCGGTTCGGTATTCTTCATCTCGGTGGGGATGATGGTGGATCCCGGAGTGCTCGTGGACTATTGGGGTGAGATACTGCTTCTTGCCGCAGTGGTGATAGTGGGAATGATAATCTTCGGCACCCTCGGAATGCTCGTCACCGGTCAGAGCCTGAAGGTGGCTATAGAGAGTGGTTTTACCCTCACGCAGATCGGAGAGTTCTCCTTCATCATCGCGGCTTTAGGTATGAGTCTCGGAGTGCTTCAGCCCAGTCTCTACCCGATAATTGTGGCGGTGTCGGTGATTACCATCTTCACCACCCCCTATTTCATAAAGATGGCCGCACCGGCCTATCGCTTCATACTCCCTCACCTCCCGCAGCGGCTCCATTTCCTGATAGAGCGCTATTCCAAGCAGACGGCCGATTCCAGCGAGACGAAGCGCCTGTGGCGCGACATACTGAGCCGCTACCTATGGCGCATAGTGCTCTACTCGGTGGTGCTATTGGCCATCATCCTCGTGTCGCGGCAATATCTCTTCCCGCTGCTCGAAGGGATGTTCAGAGAGTGGGGACATCTCACAGCCACAGTGCTTACACTTATGGGTATGGCTCCATTCCTTGTGGCCCTCTCCTTCAGCAGCACCAAGCCCGACGAGCGGATGCGGCTGCACCAGACGGCCTCCTTCTATGATGTGCCGCTCGTGGCGATGCGTATCATCCGCTATCTGATAGCGATGCTCTTCACGGTATATTTCGTCACACTCTGTTATCGTCCGCTGATAGGCTGGATAGTGGGTGTATGTTTCTTCGTGTTGATCATCATCTTCGCATCGGGTAGAATCATGAAGCGCTATAACCGCATGGAGGAGCGATTCATGGACAATCTGAATATCCGCGAGAATACCCGTTCGGGCCGCAACAACAATCTGGTCGACGACCTTCACCAGGCCTATATCCAGGTAGGACCCAACAGTATCTTCGTAGGAGACAGGCTGAAGGATTCGGGTCTGCGCACCGACTATGGGGTGAGCATCTCCAGCATACAGCGCGGTCAGCTGATAATACCACTTCCCGGAGGCGAGACACGCATATTCCCCGGCGACATACTCGGAGTGATCGGCAACGACGAACAGATCAAAGCCCTCAACGACGACATAGAGCGCGACGAGCAGCATTTCACCGAGCATGTGTGCGGCTATCGGCGCGTAGAGTTGAAGAGTATCCTACTCACCCCCACCTCCCCGATAGTGAATGTGCCGCTGCGCGACACGAATATCCGCGAGGAGTTCCGGAGCATGCTGGTCAAAGTGCACCGCGACAACGACTACTTCGAGCCGCGTCCCGACACGATACTGCGCCCCGGCGATGTGGTCTGGGTGGTGGGTGATATCGATTATATCACCAGAATGAAGTAAGCCCCCTGCAATAAGCTTTTTTGTGGGAAAGGGTCTAAACCTTGCCAGGCTGTGCACAGATATACTGTGCACAGCCCGGCGACCGTATAGGTCTGGTAGGTATGGTAGGGTAGGGTAGGATAGGGGAGCGCTCCTACTCAAGGTCGGATGGAGAATCCTCCTCCTCTTTTTTGCGCAGGTGGCTCATAAGCTCCTTGCGGCGTATGCGCTGCACCACATAGAGATCGTAATAGCTCAGCAGCAATGTGGTGAGAGGCAGGGCGATAATAAGACCCAAAAAGCCGAGCAGGCTTCCCCACACCGAGAGGGAGAGGAGTATGATGGCCGGGTTGAGTCCCATGGCCTTACCCATGATCTTCGGGGTGAGCACAAGGTCCTGAATGGTCTGCACCACCACATATACCGCCATCGCCTCCCAGAAGATTACCCAGAAGTCCACTCCATCGGCCACATAGGCCACCACGCAGAGCACCGCCGTGATCGGGAGCGAGATCAGTTGCAGATAAGGCACCATGTTGAGCACCCCGATAAAGAGCCCCAACACCACCGCCATCGGCAGCCCGATGATCAGAAACCCTATGGCGAAAAGCACCCCCACCGACATGGCTATCACAAACTGACCGCGGAAGTAGCGGTTCATCGCATTCTTCACATCATCAAAGATATGAAACACCCGGTGGCGGTGCTGATAAGGCACCAATTGTCGGAACGACAGCATAAGCCGTTCATAATCAAGCATGATGAAAATCAGGTAGAGGAATACTATCACCCAGCTCGCCACACCGAATATAAAGGCCACCGAGGTGCTGACCACATTCCATGAGGAGGTGAGAGTCTGTTTGGCCAGCTTCACCCATTCCTCACGCGTCATCCAGCGTGTCACCTCATCGAGGTTGATATTGGAGCGGATGAAGTGGTGTATCTGTTCCGATACATAAGGTATCTGAATCTGTGTGGTGGCATACTTCGTGATGGTATCGGCCATCTCCCGACATTCCTGCACCAGATATGGTATGAATATCACGCAGAAGAGCGTAAGGAGTCCGAGCGCCTCGATGAGGGTGAGCACCACCGGCAGAAATCGCTTGCGGAGGTGGAAAATGCGCATATTGAATTTCACCACCGGCTCCAGAATATACGCCAGCAGGCATGCCACCATAAATGGTAGCAGCACCGCCTTCAGAATATCGAGCAGATAGAGGGCACCGAGTATGCCGATTACCGTGAAGACTATGCGGATCACACGGTCGAATGTGTAGGGTGTGCGTGTGTACATCATTTCGGATTGCGCCCGGAGGAGAGGGTAACACCTCCCGGCATATTGCGCCCAGAGGAGTGGGTAGCACCTCCCGGCAGATTACGTAACTGAGAAGCAAGGCTTCAAAATGCAAATGTAGCGCAAATCTGCGGGAATAACAAGTGGCGCTTCACACATTTTAAGATTTAAATGCAACATAAGAGCTTCGGAATTGTTAATTTTGTGGAATGAAAAAACTGACATCGTTGAAATCCTCTATATCCTGCCGTTCGGCCGCCGGGCTGCGGCATCTGCTTCCGGCCATTATGTTATGGCTGGTGGCGCTCGGTGCCTTTGCCATATCGCCGCAGGAGGCGGTGAGCCGTTTTGCCAATACACCGCGTCTGCCGCAGGGTAGCATGGCGGTGCTCGTGAGCGAACTGCCCACAGGTAAGGTGCTCGCCTCCTACAATGCCGACCGGTCGCTCACGCCGGCATCGGTGATGAAATGTATATCGCTCGCCTCGCTCAGCACGGCGATGGATGTGAATCAACCGCTGCTCACACCTGTATTCATCGATGGCGACATCGATGCCGATGGAGTGTTGCATGGCAATATAGTGGTGGTGGGGCAGGCCGACCCCTCGATCAATTCACGCATCTGGCCGATAGGCACCGATATCAATGATGAGATTCTGGAGGCTTTGCAGAATTCGGGTGTGAAGTCGGTGGAGGGTGGCATAGTGGTCGATGAGAGTTACCTGAGCGGCGGGGCGATCCCCCCGTCGTGGGCCTCGGCCGATCTTCCGCATTCCTATGGCACCGGTTCGCATGCCTTCAATTATGCCAATAATTCGGTGGGGAAGAGTGCGGTGAAAGACCCTGCGGCGGCATTCCGCGCCGACCTGCGTCGGCGGCTCACCGGGGCAGGAATCAGTGTGGGGGATACAACTCTGCGGCGAGGCGAAAACCGCCAACTCCTCATGCATGCCTCCCCCGAACTCAAAGAGATCATGCGCTCCTGCATGATGCGCAGCGACAATCTATATGCCGAAGCCTCGCTCCGCCTCTTCGGCAAAGCCAAGGGTGGCGACGGAAGCACCGAGGATGCGGCGCGGCGCGAACGAGAGTTCTGGTCATCGCGCTCAGCCAATCTCGATGGTGTGCGCATCATCGACGGGAGCGGCCTGTCGCGCAGCAACCGCATGACGGCCCGTTTTATGGAGAATGTGCTCCGCGACCGCAGCGGCGATGTGGAGTATGTGAGTTTCTTCCCCTTGGCAGGTCAGGAGGGCACACTGAAGAAATTTCTTGTCGATACCCCCCTCGACAGCTATATAGCCATGAAGACCGGGAGCATGAAGGGGATACAATGCTATGCCGGCTATAAACTCGACGACGACTTCGCCCCCACCCATGTGGTAGTGGTGCTGGTCAACGACTTCCGTTGCGACCGCGCCTATCTGCGCAGTCAGATAGAGAATATGCTGCTCGAAATCTTCAGCGACGAGAATATCACAAATAAGAAGTACACCACCCCTCAGAAAACGATAAATGATTACGCAGACTGATCCAATCTCCCTCTCCCGCAATGAGATGCAACGCATGCTCGACCTTACCTACGAACTTGAGGGCCTGCTCCAGCTCGCCATCTCGCGCGAGGAGGATGCCCCCTGTCGGCTCACCTCGCTGATGGACCACAAACTCCGTGCTCTCTCAGCCATACTTGCCGAGGCGCATGCGGCTCCCGAAGCCGTTCAGGCCGAAGCGGCATATGCCGAGCCGGCCCCCGAAGCAGAAGTAGAGCGCCTTGCGGCTGCTCCTGAAGAGACCCCCGAAGCCGATGATTGCTCCTACGCCATCCCCGATGAGGATGATGAGGATTTTACCGCTACATCGATAGCCGATGAGAGAGGAGAGGAAGGAGAGAGAGAAGAGGAAGTAGAGGAAGAGGTGAATGCCCCGGAAGAGATGGCGCCTGCTCCGGCACCTGCCGTCGAGCCGGTAAGCGTATCGGCCGAGGTGTCACAGCCCGCGCCCGCGCCGGCGCCGCAGCCTGCGGCCGCTCCGGTATCAGCCCCCGCACCCGCCCCGGTATCGGCGCCGGCCGGACATCGCACAGCCCCGGTATTCAGCATCAACGACCGCTTTCTCTTCTCACGCGAACTCTTCGGCGGAAATGTGGCCGATTTCGAGAGCGCTCTTAAAGAGGTGGCCGGCATGGAATGCTATGAAGAGGCCGAGGAATATTTCTATACCGATTGGAAATTTGATTCGGAATCGCCCGTGGTAGGGGAGTTTCTCGCCGTAATCGCCAAATTCTTCAATTGATAAGGGGGTTGTAATATGGGAAAACTATATATCGTGCCCACACCGGTGGGTAATTTTGAGGATATGACAATGCGTGCCATCAGAGTGCTCAAGGAGGCCGATCTGATTCTGGCGGAAGATACCCGGACCAGTTCGGTGCTTCTGCGCCATTTCGAGATTACCACCCCGATGCAGAGCCATCATAAATACAACGAGCATACGGCAGTGGCGCGCGTCATGGATATGCTCGAGGAGGGACGCACAATCGCGCTGATATCCGATGCCGGCACGCCGGGGATTTCCGATCCCGGTTTTCTGCTGAGCCGTGAGTGTCGGCGCCAGGGTGTGGATGTGGAGTGTCTGCCCGGCGCCACGGCCTTTGTTCCGGCGTTGGTCGACAGCGGATTGCCCTGCGACCGATTCCACTTCGAGGGTTTTCTGCCGGTCAAGAAGGGGCGACAGACGCGTCTCTCACAACTTGCAGAAAAAGAGGAGACGATGGTATTCTATGAATCCCCCCACCGGATAGTGCGCACATTGGGTGAATTTGTGGCCACATTCGGAGCCGACCGCGAGGCGGCCGTGGTGCGTGAGATATCCAAAAAATTCGAGACTCTCTATCGATCCACCCTCGGTGAATTGCTTTCTGAGTTTGAAATGAACAAACCCAAAGGGGAATTTGTTATTATAATCGACGGAAAGAGAAAAGAGCGTCCGACACGTAAATCATCTGATAAAGACTCTTTTACTGGTAGCCCGGAGGGGATTGCCTGAAAAGAAGGGGAGATGAGGTGCTCTATCCGCCTCCAGATTCTATAAACTTTTTAACTTTTACCTCCGGGTCAGAGCCTCTTCCCGATGCTGAAAGACCCGTAAAAACAGAATTAGTATGAAGAAAAGTATGCTTTTGGTCGGTCTGGCAGCCCTTCTGCTTGGCGCCTGCTCCGGCAATGAGAAAAAACTCGCTGAAGACTCAGCACAGATTGCAGGCCTGAAGATGCAATACAACGAGGCCTCCAGTTTCAATGATTCACTTCTCCTCCTTATGGGCGACATCTATACAGGTCTCGACTCAATCAATCAGCAGGAGGGCCTCCTTTATAAGACAGGTGGCGGCGAGGGTGTGAACCGTCGTCAGGAGATCAGCCGCAACCTCGCTGCAATCCGCGAGCGTCTGGCCGCCAATAAGGCGCTCCTCGAGGAGCTTCAGGCCAAGGCCGCCGCATCGGGCAAAGACAACACAGTGCTCAACAAGACAATCGACCAGCTCAAGGCCCGTCTGGCCGAGCAGGACACCAAGATAGCCCAGCTCACCGCCGACCTTGAGAAAGCCAACACCCAGATTGCCGATCTCAACAATCAGGTGGCCGAAGGTCAGAAGCAGGTAGAGGAGGCCAATGCCGCCACAGCCGAAGCTCAGGCACAGACAGTGGCTGCCGAAAACGAGGCCAACAAGGTATACTATGCCATCGGCACCAACAAGGAGCTGAAGAAGAACGGCCTGTTGGAGAAGAAATTCCTCGGTTCTACCAAGGTGCTTCAGGGTGACTTCAACCAGAACTACTTCACCGTAGCCGACAAGCGCACTCTGACCTCGATCCCGACCGGCAGCAAGAAGGCAAAGATCCGCACCAACATGCCTGAAGGCAGCTACGAATTCGTAGGCGCCAAGGATGAGAACAAGACCCTCAAGATCACCAACCCCGAGAAATTCTGGAGCCTCTCCCCCTACCTCATCGTCGAGGTGGACTAAAGCTCCCATACATACTGCATAAAAAAAGCACCCCGGAGGGTGCTTTTTTTATGCAGTGCAAACCTTGGAGGGGGGGGGGGGGGGGGGGGGGGGGGGGGGGGGGGGGGGGGGGGGGGGGGGGGGGTGGTGGGGGGGGGGTGGGTTGGGGTGGGG
>JAIDKG010000124.1:0-8409 GCA_029051525.1 Muribaculaceae bacterium | reverse complement strand
CCCCCCCCCCCCAACCCATTCGGGGGTGTGCCAACCCCCCCCCACAAATTACTAAAAAAACCCCCCCCCGGGTGGTTTTTTTTTTTTTGTTGTTACCATGTGGGGGGGGGCCCGCGCCAGAGGCGCGGCCCCCCTCTTGCTTATTATCCGGATTTTTGCTAATTTTGATAAAAATTATTGAACCAATGTATACCTCCAGTCAGCTCACCCGCAGCATCCTCCCCAAACTTCTCCTACTGCTGCTCCTTGCCGGAGCAGCCGCCGGCTGCAAACCTACCGAGAAGAACTACCGCTCCGCCTACGATGTGGCCCGCGACAAGCGCGAGCGCGACCTGCGTCAGCAGGAGCAGCTCCGCGCCGACATGGGAATCGGCGGGAGCGAAATCCACCTTTCCGACACCGACGCCACCCTCGCCACAATAGGGGAGCGCCAAGTATGGACCCGCCATCTCAACTTCCCGCGTGCCGACTCAGTGGGTACCTATGCTGTGAGTGTGGCCCTCTTCCGCATGGACACCAATGCCAAAGCCCTGGCAGCCGACCTGCAAGCCCAAGGCTGGCCGGAGACACGCGCCTCTCACAGCGCCGACAACTACTTCGTGATAGTGGGTAGCTCCGACAGCCGCGACCGTGCCCTCGAGCTGCTCGACAGCTTCCAGACAACCCACCCCGGGTGGCAATATGTGGGGCAGCCCGGCATCCTGCTGCTGATCGGCGGCTCAAGATAGCGAGGCGCCTCCGGCACACCTTGCCTGCCGAATAATCCCCTCAAGCGGGGGGTGTGAACCCCTCTGCAAATAAGACGATGTTAAAAAATCGCCGAAAAAGGAAAAAATAATTGTTGGAAACTATTGCCATATCTAAAAAAACATTAAATTTGCGATATGAAGTGCGAAGCAGCTCATCCGGCTCCCTCCGTGAAGGAGAAAAAAGCGACCGGAAGCCCAAACAAAGAGGCGCCCGGAGGGGCGCGGAGCGTGTACAAGGCGAGCCGAATCCACATCTACCATCGTAACGTAACAACCAGACAAACCATCCAAGTTTTCGAACAACAATAACCAAGTCATAAACACTTCAAGTATGAGAAAACTGTTTTTACTCATGATTAGCGTGATGCTGTGTGGCATAGGCCTCTACGCCCAGAACCGCACCATTCACGGCACCGTGCTTGATGCGGCCAACGACGAGCCGCTCATCGGTGCGACAATCATGCCTATCGGCGGAGGCACCGGTGCCGCAGCCGATATCGACGGTCATTTCACCATCACCGTCCCCGCCAACGTCAAGAAGGCGACCGTGTCGTATGTTGGTTTCACGACCAAGACAGTCGACCTTAGCCCCAACATGGTCGTGCATCTCGACGCGTCGTCTACTTCGCTCGATGATGTAGTTGTCGTGGCCTACGGTACCGCCACCAAGGAGTCGCTCACCGGCTCAGTGGCTGTGGTAGGCTCCAAGGAGATCGAAGACCGTCCGGTGACCAGCGTAACCTCAGCTCTTGAGGGTAATGCACCCGGTGTGCAGGTCAACAACTCAGTGGGTACCCCCGGTTCCGCCCCCTCGATCCGCATCCGTGGTTTCAACTCAATCAATGGTGATAACTCCCCGCTCTATGTGGTGGACGGTATCCCCTACAACGGCTCTATCGCCGACCTCAACCCGGCCGATATCGAATCGATGTCGGTGCTTAAGGATGCCGCATCGGCCGCCCTGTATGGTAACAAGGGTGCCAACGGTGTGATCCTTATCACCACCAAGAAGGCCAAGAACGTAGGTCAGGTTGATGTGACTCTGCAGGTGCGTCAGGGTATGTACACCAAGGGTATCCCCAACTACGACCGCCTCGGTGCAGCCGACTGGATGCAGGTAGCCTTCAATGGTGTGACAGCCGGTGCCGTCTCCAGTAGCGGTCTTACCAAGCAGCAGGCTATCGATTCATATCGCAATGACTTTATCAACTCCTATTGCTCAAATAGCAATGTATTTGGTGTTCCCGAGAATATGCTCTTCGACAGCACAGGTCGCTTTATCGGTGGCTCGGTGCTCCCGGGCTATACCGACCTTGACTGGTGGGATGCCGTGAGTGTGAAGTCGGGCTACCGTCAGGAATACGCTGTCAATGCAGCTGCAGCTACCGAGAAGTTCAATATCTTCGCATCGGTAGGTTATCTGAAGGAGCACGGTTATACACTCAATACTGACTTCGAGCGTTTCAATGCCCGCGTCAATGCCAACTACAACCCCACTTCCTACCTGAAATTCGGTATCAACCTTGCTGCTACCCAGCAGGAGAATGATGCTCTTGCCAGCGACTCCGGATCTTCATCTGAGAATATCTTCAATACTCAGAGCATGGCTCCGATCTATCCCTATTATGAGCATGATGCCGAAGGCAATATTATTTACGATTCCGAGGGTCAGCCCGTGTGGAATCAGGCCGGTTATCTGAAAGGTGCCAATATCGGTTATGCCGCACGTGCTGATAAGTCTCACAGCTCAGCAACTGTAATCGATGGCTCTATCTACGGTACTGCCGTAATCCCCTACGGTTTCGAGCTCACAGTGCGTGGTTCGATGCATCGCGACAAGACCAACTCTTACAGTACCATGAACAAGAACTTTGGTTCGGCTGCTCCTGAGGGTAGTGTGCGCTACGGCTTCGGTCAATACCACCAGCACACATTCCTTCAGGAACTTAACTGGAGTCATGAGTATGGCCTGAACCACGTTGACGTGCTTCTCCACCACGAGAATACTTCCTATAGTGAAGTAGTCAACAATGTGACAGCCTATGGCCAGACATTCGAGAACAACTTTAACCTCTCCAACTATACTGACCCGCAGAAAGTCGGCGGTGGCGAGGGTGCTACTCACGATGAGTCATATCTCGGCCGTGTGCGCTACAACTACAATCAGAAATACTTCGGTGAGTTCTCACTGCGCCGCGACGGTACATCCCGCTTCTCCCCCAAAAACCGCTGGGGTACATTCTGGAGCGTAGGTGCCAGCTGGGTAATCTCGAAAGAGAAATTCATGCAGAATCTCGTATGGCTCGACTACCTTAAGCTCCGCGCTGCATATGGCTCGGTAGGTAACTGTATCTCCGCAAGCGCTTATTCTTACTGGTCGCTTTACTCCAATACCGGCATCAACTTCGATGGTACCTATCCCATCATTCCCGTGCAGCTTGCTGCAGATGTAAAATGGGAGGCTACCAAGACCTTTGACGTGGCTCTTGAAGGATCACTCTTCAACGAGCGCCTCGGCTTCAGCGTGGGTTACTTCCACAAGATGAACAGTGACCTGCTCTTCAGCGATGCTCTCGCTCTCTCGGTCGGCACACTCAACAACGGCGGTGGTTCACCCTCAGTGCTCCGCAACATCGGCTCGATGCGCAACACCGGTTTTGAGCTCTCAGTTTATGGCGACGTAATCCGTAACGGTGAGTTTACATGGAGCCTTCAGGCCGATGCTACATTCCTGAAGAATACCATCACCAAACTCCCCAACCACCGTACAGTATTCTCCGGCACTTCAGTGCGTGAGGAGGGTCGCTCAATCTATGAGTTCTACTGCTATCCCTGGGCAGGTGTAGATCAGCTCACGGGTCAGAGCCTCTATCGTATCGACAAGAGCTCTTACGACTACTGTCAGTATGTCAACGATAAATTGGTATTCAACGAGGATACTTATAACACTCAGATTGAGACAGCCCGCGCCAACGGCGAACTCGTGGAGATTGACGGTCAGCTCTACACCACCAACCCCAACCTGGCAGGTCGTGTATATGCCGGTACGCCGCTTCCCACAGTGTATGGCTCATTCGGCACAAACCTCAGCTGGAAGGGTATCACTCTCGGTGCTCTCTTCACCTACAGCCTCGGTGGCAAGACACTCGATACTAACTACGCTGGCTACATGATGGTATCCGACTCTCCCAGTGCCATCCACGTAGATATGCTCAAGGCATGGACAGAGGCCCCCGAAGGCATGACAGCCGACAGCCCCAACCGTATTGACCCCAACGGCATCCCGCAGGCCAATACCTATCTTGGAGCCTACAGCACCAGCGGCTGGTCGACTCGCTTCCTGACAAGCAGCGACTATCTGGTATTCAAGAACCTCAATGTGAGCTATGATCTTCCCCGCAAGTGGGTTAACAAGCTGCAGCTGTCAAACCTGAATGTAGGTGTGTCGATCGACAACCTCTTCACTCTCACAGCCCGCAAGGGTCTGAACCCGCAGCAGAGCTGGTCGGGTGGCCAGAGCACTACTTATGTGACAGCCCGCGTATACAGCTTCCAGCTCACAGCTCGCTTCTAAGAGAAAACAGCAATTAACACCAAGACTCAACAACACAATGAAAAATACAATTGTAAAAGGTCTGTCAGCGCTTCTCACCGCCGGTATGTTGGTGGGTTGCTCCTCTGACTATCTGGATTTGGCTCCGGTGACCTCGGTATCGACCGTGCAGGTGCAGACCACCGAAGAAGGCGCCCGCTTCGCGCTCTACGGTGCGTGCCAGACAATGTACTGCCCGATTAGCGACTACTTCGATTACCTCTTCCCCAATGGAGAGCCTTATGTTGCCACTGTCTATGGCGAGGTGCTCGGTCAGGACTATTTCTCTCTGATGTGGGCCAATCAGACCGGCTCCAACTACCTCTGGGCGGCCAACCGTATCCCCGGCAGCTGGCTTGGAAATATCGGATGGGGCTACTGCTACAACCTGATCAATCAGGTTAATGTGATTCTCGATGGTATCGATACTATTGAGGGCGACCGCGATAATCTTGATTTCATCAAGGCTCAGGCACTCACAATCCGTGCGCATGCCTATATCCGTCTGCTTCAGATTTATGCACCCCGTTGGCAGGACTCGCAGAATGGCGAAGTCTATTCTGTGGTGCTCCGACTCAAATCGGGTATTGAGAATGTGCCTCTCTTCAAGATGAAGGATGTGCTCAACCAGATTTATGATGACCTCAGCACTGCAGAGGCTCTCTATGAGGGAACAAAAACTGAACGTACCCACATTTGGGAGCCCGACCTTTCGGTGGCAAAGGCTCTCCATGCCCGCGCAGCTCTGCTTAAGCAGGACTGGCCTACGGCTCAGAAGATGGCTCACGAGGCGCGTCAGGGTTATACCATCTCCACACCCGAACAGTATAAGAATGGCTTCTGCACACCCACCGACGAATGGATGTGGGCCGCTCACGAGGATGACAAAAGCGTGTTCTTCGCAGCTTATGGCTCAATGTTTGCCTGCAATGGTCCGTACCCTGGTATCTGGGGTTATGGAGCAGGTGCGATCAACTATGAACTCTACAAGAAGATACCCACAGGCGATGTGCGCGCAGAGTTCTTCTTTACCCCCGACAAGCTGGTGGGTAATAAAGTGACCGCATCTTCATTCTGGAATGAGAACTGGATTCAGCCCCTTTCGATGGACCTCAATACTCTCAATGCTCTGATGAAGAACCAGATCGAAGCATTCCAGAGCCGCACCAAACCGATCAACGACGAGATTAAATATCTTGATGCTTACAGCAACTTCCAGACAGGTAGCAATGCTCAGTCGTATGTGGTGTTCGGTGCTCAGTATAAATTCTGGGGCAAGGATACATATGGTTCAGGCGACTTCTGCATAATCCGCGGAGCCGAGATGCTTCTCACCGAGGCTGAGGCAGCTTGCCACAATGGCGACCAGACCACAGCCATCAATAACCTTAAGGAACTCAATGCCCAGCGTAACGAGAACTACACCTGCAATCTTAGCGGTGATGCGCTTCTCGAGGAGGTGATGCTTCAGCGCCGCATAGAGCTCTGGGGCGAGGGCTTCAACTGGTTTGACCTGAAGCGTTGGAATCTCCCGATGGATCGTAAACCGTGGGTGCAGCGCGACAACAACTCCAACAACGTGCCGCGTGCCTATGCTATCACTAAGGATCCCTCCGATAGGGGCTGGCGCTTCTCTGTGCCCTTGAGTGAGTCGCGCTATAATACAGCTGTAGACCGCACACTTGTCGATGATTGATTTAGTTCATCGATTTGGCTAACGCCGAAACACCCTGAAATTTTGCGGCCACACTATGGCCGACAACCGATTGCACCGGCAGGACCAGCTCCTGCCGGTGCTTTTGCATATTTTGTGAGATCTCATCAGTCACGATGCCCGCATCGTGACTTCTTCGACTCGCAAAATCCACTCAAAAATCGCCCCCCCTACGACCCCGAAATTTTAAGGAACACGCTCTTAGAGCGGGTGGAAAACTTAGAGCGCGTTCCTTAAAATTTCGGGGCCGTAGGGGTCGCAGCCTTGGAGTGGATTTTGTCACTTGCTGCAAGGAGCATACCGAGGTATGCGACTGAAAGCAAGGGGCAAAATACGCCCAAGGATGCGAGACCATAGGTAACTTCTTCTTACAGCCGGGCCAATGTGTATGTTAAAAAGCCGTTTATGATTTATAGCTTTGATTTGGATTTATTTACACATTATACAGCTGCATGATAAAGAAATATAATAATTCCTTTATTGGAGTCGGGGAGGCTTCGAGTGTAAAAGTTACCTCTGTCCGGCGCTTTTTGGTGTATTTTGCGAGATCTCATCAGTCACGATGCTCGCATCGTTCCTTCTTCGACTCGCAAAATCCCCTCAAAAATCGCCGCCCCTACGACCCCGAAATTTTAAGGAACGCGCTCTAATAGCGCCTAAAGCTGTCA
The DNA here is from genome assembly GCA_029051525.1 of Muribaculaceae bacterium. Taxonomy (GTDB): domain Bacteria; phylum Bacteroidota; class Bacteroidia; order Bacteroidales; family Muribaculaceae; genus Lepagella. The sequence continues at coordinate 1,686 of JAIDKG010000124.1, read as the reverse complement.
AAACATGAACATATCCATCGAACTCAGCCTCCTCATCGGAACCCTGCTCCTCGCCTTCAGCATCGTATTCTCCAAAGCCGGCTACCGTTTCGGTGTGCCCACACTCCTTATGTTTCTGATAGCCGGAATGCTTTTCGGCACAGATGGCGCCGGAATAGAATTCGATAATGTCCACACGGCCCAGACAATGGGTATGATAGCACTCTGCATCATCCTCTTCACGGGTGGTATGGACACACGCATGTCCGACATACGTCCGGTGCTCGGGCCGGGTCTGATGCTCTCCACTGTCGGGGTGCTTCTGACCACGCTTCTGACCGGAGTGTTCGCCTTCTGGCTCTCCGGGTGGGAGCATCGCAGCGGTATAGGCTTTACACTTCTCACATCGCTGTTGCTTGCGGCCACCATGTCGTCGACCGATTCGGCTTCAGTGTTCAACATACTGCGGTCGCGCCGCATCGGCCTGCGTCATCATCTCGGGCCGATGCTTGAGCTTGAGAGCGGCAGTAATGACCCGATGGCCTATCTGCTCACGATAATTCTGATTCAATGTCTCGGTCCATCGGGAATCAACCCGACCGACATAGCGCTCTCCTTCATCCTGCAGTTTGCAGTGGGCATAGCCGCCGGCTTTCTTTTGGGTAAAGGGGCGGTTTGGACCATCAACCGTCTTCGTCTTGTCAATGCAGAGCTCTACTCAATCCTCGTGCTCTGCTTCATATTTATCATCTATTCCTCGGCCACACTGCTTCAGGGCAACGGCTATCTGGCCGTCTATCTCGCGGGAATAGTGATCGGCAATTCACGTACCGTTAAACGCCAGGAGACCACGCGATTCCTCAACGGCATCACATGGCTGATGCAGGTGGTGATGTTTGTCATGCTCGGTCTGCTCGTAAATCCGGCCGACATGTTGCGCACGGCGCTCTTTGCCGTACCGGTGAGTCTGTTCATGATGCTCGTGGGGCGTCCGCTGTCGGTGTGGATAAGTCTTATCCCCTTCGGGAGGCGGATTCAAGCCAGATCGAAGATACTGATTTCATGGGTGGGACTGCGCGGAGCGGCTCCGATTCTTTTCGCCACTTATCCGGTAGTGGCCGGAATACCGGGTGCTACGGAGATATTCAATATCGTATTCTTCGTCACATTGATGTCGCTTATCTTTCAGGGTATGTCGCTCACGGCCGTGGCGCGAGCGCTTCATCTCACCGACGACGATGCACAGGCACCCGACCATTTCGGCGTAGAAATCCCCGACGACATCGGTTCGACACTCGAACAGATAGAGGTCACACCGGCCATGCTTGCCGACGGTGCGGCCATCCGTCATCTCTCATTGCCGCCCGGGCAACTGGTGATGCTCGTCAGCCGCTCAGGCAGCTATCTGGTGCCAAACGGCGACACCACCCTTCATCCCGGCGACATACTCCTGCTCATCTCCACCTCCGAATTAGAGAAGCCGTGAAGCGCAGTGCCCATTGCCTTTGACTGCCATACAAAATTTTATAGCTTAATGAGCGGATTTTGCAACAGTTCATCGGCGTCATACCTTGTATGCCGTTGCTGATAAGGGCGCGACATCAGTTCGTCACGCTCTGCCCGCTGATTAAGTATCGTTGTTTTCATTGCAATCTGTTTTAGACTGCAAATATAGCTAATTTTATTCAGTTATATCTCTGTATTGAA
>JAIDKG010000123.1 GCA_029051525.1 Muribaculaceae bacterium | reverse complement strand
CCCCCTCTCATTGCATTTTTTCCCGCCTCTCCCCCTCTCTCACTTGATTTTTCGCCAATTTTTTACTATTTTTGCCGTAACACTTCCCCATCTCCATGCGCCGCCTCCGGAAGCCGGAGGCGCTCCGGGGAGAGGTAAGAGCGCGTTCCTTAGAGCGCGTTCCTTAAAATTTAGACTTCCCTACATCTTACATCATGACCATCGATACCGACCATAACATTCCCGAGGGCGCCGACCACGACGACCCCATCACCGACATCCGCCGAGAGACGGATGCCGAGGAACACCGTATTGCCGAAGCCACACCGGCCGCCGACCCTTATTTCGTGCCGGGGAGCGGCGACCGACGCACCGTGCTCTCCGGAATGTTTCGCAACTGGTATCTGGAATATGCATCGTATGTGATTCTGGAGCGTGCTGTACCTCATATTGAGGATGGACTCAAACCCGTGCAGCGACGCATTCTCCACTCCATGCAGACCCTCGACGACGGCCGCTACAATAAGGTGGCCAATATCGTGGGTAATACGATGCAGTACCACCCCCATGGCGATGCCTCAATCGGTGATGCGCTCGTGCAGCTCGGCCAGAAAGACCTCCTGATCGACACCCAGGGTAACTGGGGAAATATCCTCACCGGCGATGGTGCGGCCGCACCGCGATATATCGAGGCGCGTCTCTCTGAATTCGCTCTGGAGACCGTATTCTCCCCTGCCGTGACGGAATGGACACCCTCCTACGACGGCCGAAAGAAGGAGCCTGTCGCCCTCCCGGTGAAATTCCCGCTCCTGCTGGCGCAGGGGGTGGAGGGTATCGCCGTAGGTCTGTCGGCCAAGATTCTCCCACACAATTTCAATGAGATTCTCGATGCCGCCGTGGATTATCTGGAGGGACGTGAGTTCCGCCTCCTTCCCGATTTCCAGACCGGCGGACTGCTCGATGCCTCTCGATATAACGATGGTGCGCGTGGCGGACAGGTGAAGGTGCGCGCCAAAATTGAGAAAATCAATAATAAAACCCTCGCCATCACCGAAATACCCTTCGGCAAGACCACTCCCACCCTGATCACATCGATTCTCTCGGCTATGGAGAAGGGGAAAATCAAGGTGCGTAAAGTAGATGATAATACTTCGGCCCAGGCTGAAATTCTGGTGCATCTCGCCCCGGGCACATCTTCTGATAAGGCGATCGATGCCCTCTATGCTTTCACCGATTGCGAAGTGAGTATCTCACCCTGCTGCTGCGTGATTGTGGATAAGAAACCCCACTTCCTGACTGTGAGCGATCTGCTCCGATTCAGTGTGGACCACACCCGCAATCTTCTCCTCGAGGAGCTCCGCATCAGGCTCAATGAGAATCGCGAGTCGATGCTCTTCGCATCTATCGAAAAGATATTTATCGAGGAGCGCATGTATAAGGATCCGAAATTGGAACAGGCGCCGGATATGGAGCATGCCGTGGAGCGTATCGACCAAATGATGGAGCCTTGGAAACCGACCTTCTACCGCCCCCTCACCACCGATGATATAATGCGCCTATGGGAGATCCGCATGGGGCGCATCCTGAAGTTCAATTCCGAGAAGGCCCGCGAACGCATTGCCCGGCTCGAGAGCGACATAGAGCGCATCGCAGCCGATATCGAGAATATCACCGATTATACCATCCGATGGTATCGCCACCTGAAGGAGAAATATGGCGAGCACTATCCGCGACGCACCACCCTGCGCGGCTTCGATTCAATCGAGGCCACAAAAGTGGCCGAGGCCAATAAGCGACTCCTCTTCGACAAGGAGGGTAATTTCGTGGGAATCGGTCTGAAGGAGGGTGATTTCCAATTCAATTGCTCGGATATCGATGATATCCTGATCATCTACCGCGATGGCACATATAAGATCATCAAGGTGCAGGATAAGGTGTTTATCGGTAAGAAGGGCACAAAGGTGCGCCATATCGGTCTATTCAAGAAGGATGACAAACGCACCATTTACAATGTGATCTACCGCAACGGCAAACCTGAAATCGGGCCCCACGGGCTTCCCGTGGGGGGCGGCTACTATTACAAGAAACGATTCTGCATCACCGGTCTCACCCGCGAGAAGGAATATGATATCACGAAGGGTCTGCCGGGTTCGAGAATCGAGTATCTTACCGTCAATCCCAATGGCGAGGCCGAAGTGGTGAAGGTCACCCTCACCGGCGAACCCAATGAGTCGGGCCGCGGACCGCGCAACCGCGAAATCTATGTGGATTTCGCCGAACTGGCGCTGCGCGGCAAGGAGTCGCTGGGTAATCTGGTCACTAAATATGCGGTGAAATCAATCTCGCTCGAGAAGCGTGGAGGGTCCACTCTCGGTGGTCGAGAGGTATGGTTCGACCGCGATGTGCTGCGCCTCAATTATGACGGCCGCGGCGAGAGTCTGGGTGTATTCCAGGGTGATGATCTCGTGCTCGTGATTACACGCGACGGCGAATACTACACCACAACTTTTGCCGATACCAATCATTACGATGATAATATATTGCGCATCGAGAAGTTCGACCCCCACAAGGTATGGACCGCCGCCCTCTACGACGCCTCGCTCGGCAACCCCTACCTGAAGCGCTTCACATTCGAGCCCTCGGCCCGGCCGCAGCGATATGTGGGCACCGATGCGGCATCGCAACTGCTGCTCCTCACCGATACCGTCTATCCGCGACTGGAGGTAATCTTCGGAGGCAACGACGCCGTGCGTCCGCCGCTGGAGATTGATGCCGAGGAATTTATCGGCACCAAGAGTTTCAAGGCCAAAGGTAAGCGTATCACCACCTATCGCATGGAGACAATCCGCGAACTGGAGCCCCTCCGCTCTGTCTCTAAACACCAGAGGCCCAGCCCGACGTAGTAAGC
>JAIDKG010000122.1:19977-28885 GCA_029051525.1 Muribaculaceae bacterium | reverse complement strand
GACTCCTCCCTTACAACTACAAAAGCTAAAGCCGACTTGAAAATCAAAAATCAAGTCGGCTTTTTTCGGACGGATACTGTAAACCGTGTCAGATTCCCCCTTTTTGCTGAATCCTTTGTCTTCAAGGAATCTTTCAAGCTCCGGATTGCCGTCTGAATCAATCCACAAGTAGTAGCAGATTAGTTCTCCACTCTCGTTATCGACGTAAGATTTCACCTTGACTGTCACCGCATCGTCAGAGATTTTAACAAAAGGAATCTCCGTCCATGAGTTAGAATTGCCGTAAGCGGTCCAGAAGCCGAGGTTCTTAAGCTTATCGGACTTTTTGAGTATGTATTCATTATACAGTACAAACGAATACACCTCATGATCTCCTCTGGAGAACATGATCCTGTCGTTCAATATGCTGTGACCGTCCTCGGTGCGTGTGAAATAGCCGTTCGGACTTTTACCCATCAGATAATCATATCTGATGATATCCTTTCTCCACTGAGTACCTTCGCTATTCTTCTCGACTATGGATTTTAAAGTCCCCTCGGGATTATCCACATCCAGCGTGTTGAGCAGATCGCCCACCATCTGCTGAATATCCGCCTTGCCCGCGTCGAGACGCAGATAGCTCTTCCAGCTTACGTCACGAAGCAGATTGTTTGAACCGGCACTCTTATTGGTGGAATTCAGAAAATTGAGACTGAGATATGCCGGATGCGCGGCAAGCATGGCACGTTCGAACAATGCGTTTTTTGCCATGCTGCGGCTGGTATATCCACCGCCGAATACCGTAGAAGCCAGTCTGCCGAACCGAATCACCTCATCCTTATAGCTGGAGTCCTCGCTGTCCGACCATTCGAGATCTTTATGAATCTTGAAATAATCGCTGATACCTGCCATTTTGAGAATGAAGCCGATCTGCCCCGTGAAATATGGATGTGACTCCAGATTCAGGATGATTTCACCCCAGGATTTCATTTTTTCAAGCGGCTTTTCAATATCGGGTCTGGCCGAAGAATGGAGCGCGTTTTTCGGATCCTTACTGAATAATGCACTTTTAAGAACTTCCTCATTATACTGGTAATCAGGGAAGAAATCCACTTCCACCGGAGCCTCTTCGGATGAAAGAAGACATATGATGGATGGCTTTTCCTGTTTTTTCAGCAGACCGAGCAGATTATTTACCGATACGACAGCGTTGCGATAGGTGTTTCTCGTTATGTCCTGAATCGAATTGTCATCAAGAGTCATGTTGTAGAGAAACCGCATCCATTCCACGAGATATTCAGGTTCATTGTCTCCGAATTCAAGACGAAACCGCACATAGGCATACAGCAGGAAACGCTTGGTGAAAGTAAACTCCTTACCGCTTATCAAAGAATTGAATACCTCGCTTTCATCAAAATAGTTTTTGCTCCATTCGGGCATGATGCTCAAGGACCGGTCGGAATAGAGTTCAAACATACGGGTCATCAGAACCACTCCCTCCGGCGACAGCGCATCCATCTTTGCCAGCGCCGCGAAAGAGAGCAGTTTCATATCTACCAGTTCTCTGGCGATGCCCTCTCTGCCGGTATTGTGATCCATTGCGAATTGATTCACAAGAACCATTGTAATGAAACGGCTGATCTTCAGGTCCAGTGTCTCAGAAAGCATTCTGTCGATAAGTCCTCCTTCGTTTTCGCTTTCTTTATCTTCTGTTTTGTTCTCGCTCTCGCGCTTTTTTATCTCTTCTCTGGAATACTTCCAGAAGAGATTTGCCCATTTGCTGTCGATATTGAATGCGAAATTGTCTTTTACGGTTTTGATTACCGGATTGTCGCGCTTCACAATCTCATCATGCAGGTCACGTATGGCTTCCGAGCTGCCTTCTTTCTCCAGTCTGCCTATATACTGTTCATACTTGGCTTTGAAATTCTCGAATGGAGTCAGCGGTTTGCCGCGGGAGTTCATTTTGATATAGAGGTCGTCGGTCAGTCTGTAGTCTTCAAGATTCATGAATATGAATGCGACTGAGGGATCGCTGTCCGACATCAGGCGCTGCAGTATGAAGAAGTAATCCTGCCCGTCGAATCTCTTGTCGATGGCATCGAGCATCGTCAGCATACCGCTCACAGTGGGGTCCTGCATCCAGTCGGGATAGAACCAGTTTGAATTGCGGATATAATCGGAAAGATTATGCTCATATACTCTTTTATGTGTCGCCGGGTCAAGTTCGAAAACCTCCGTATAATCATTACTGTCATCGATCAGACCGTTGCAGAATTCCACAGCGCTTGTGCGTGTCCGGTAGGAAAAGAGACTGTCGGTCAGTTTGCCGTTTTTCACCTGCATGGTTTTGAAAAAGAGCCTTGACTCATCCGTCTCTTTTGCCCTTATGGCAAGATAGAGATGGATCAGAAAGAGCGTAGTGAGCCGTTGCTGGCCGTCGAGAGGTATGAACTCCTTTTTCCGGGAAGAGTCAGTGGCGGATGAAGTGGTGCCGTATACGAAGTCGAGATCATGGCTGCCGCATTCTGCGGTCATATAATCAAACAATTGGTTCAGAAAATCATGTCTCACCTCGTTTGCCTTGTCATTATCCCTGCCCTGAGCGTAATCCCGCTGAATTATGGGTATTACAAGTTTGTAATTGCCGGGACGTTCGGCAATTCCCTTCGTGAATAACTGAAAGAAAGAATATCGTCTATTGTTTTCCATTGTGGTTTGTGGTTAAGGAACGCGCTCTAAGAAACGCGAAAGTTTGTTTTTGATGGCAGCCAGATAGCCGGCGGCATCGTCATTGGTCCATACAAGCATACTGTCGACACGCTTGCTATAATACTTCATAAATACATTCTTGGTGGCAAGCGGAATAAAGATTCCCTCGGAATCCCGGTCCTGAATATGCATGCGCTTTATGGCAAAGTAGGCATTTCCGTATGAACGGTTGATCGATGCATTCAGAAGAGCCATATTCCCCAATTTATCCTTCTGCTCCTCATCAAGTCTGTCTTCATCGAAATAAGACCGCGTCTGTCTGAAGAGTTTCTTGAGCAGGGTGCCGTATTCCTCTTTCTGTTCTGCGCTTCGCTGTCGGGCATTCATTATCGCCAGACTTTTCGCCCTCAGCAAATCGGTGACCATCTCCAGTTCCACGGAGCGTTCCCCTCGCAGCTTTTCGTCAGATATCCTGTCGATCCGTTTTTTCTCGCTGTCGATATAGCTGCCGACTTCATCAATGACCCATTCATATTTCGTGTTGACATCCTCAACGGGGTTCCCCACATCGTCTTTCGCATCCTTTTCTCTTATGCCTGTGAAATAATAGAGCATGTCGTCGATCCATGCCATGCGGTCTTTCTTGAATTGGGGCACTTCCGCCTTGTCCTTGTCTGTCTGGCTTGCGATATGCTCTTTGTCCCAGTTTTCCTTCTTGTATCTGTCAAACGGGAATTTTATATCCGACCGCTGATTTTCAATAGCGGAGAGCACATTGAAGAGAAGCAGGACCTTGCGGATGTTTTCATCGGGATATCTTAGAGCGTCAAGATTGATTCCACCCATAGTTTTGCCCACCTCCTCCTCTATCTTTTCGAGAAACTCATCCTTCTTTAGCCGGATTGAGCGTTGCACACAGTCATCCGTGATTTTCTCCGATCGCAGGTTCATTATATCTTTAATGGAATATCCACATTCGATCAGATAACCCACAAGGTGGTAAAGCACGCGGTCGTTATACCAATATTCAAGTTCACGGAAATAGTCCTTGAAATCCTTCCACACGTTTTCAGCAGCCCTCTTGCTTCCCGCCTGCCTTATCATGTCCTGGAAACGATTGAAAGTGTGATATGTCTCCGAGTCGCTGTTCCAATTCGCCTTAAGGTCAAAAATGAACTCTATGCGGGTCTCGTATTCCTTGCCATTGGAATTGGCACCGAGGAAATACCAGAAGTCTTCTCTCTGCAGTTTCTGCTCGATGATGTTCCACTCTTCCGCTATTTTGTTTTGCTGTAATGCCAAACCCAACTGCTGGGCTTTGCGATCTTTTTCGGATGAGGCTGTGACCTTACCGAAATTGGACTCTTTAAGAAACATCGCCTTTATCAGTTCGGCGTTTGTAAGCGGAATCTTGCCGATGTTCAGACGGGTGAAGATATCTTCCGCAGAGGCTTTTTCCTCCGTTCCGATCTCATACCATATCACGCGCACATTTCGGGCACGGTCGATCAATCTGCTATCGGTTTCCTCATCATCCTCATCATCTGCTACCGGCATCATTTTTTCTCCTAAAATCAGGCTCACGAGCGAACGGTCAAGATCATCGATATTCTCCTCCGCAAGTAAGTTTTTAAAAGATTCAAACACCATATTGATATGATAGAAATCAATACATTCATATGCCTTTTCCTTGCGATATCTCTTATCGGCTATCCGTTCGAGATATTCATGAGAGTCGCTTCTTGTCTGATAGCTTATTGAGAATAAGTCGAAATTCTTTGCGCGGTCTTTGTTTCTGCTGTCTCTGTTGAAGAGCGCGGTGAGAAGAAGATACAGAGTGGTGAGACGTTGCTGCCCGTCGATCACCTCATAGCCATCAATTTGATTACCGTTGGAATCTTCCCATGACCGAGGTTTTACCACCACCGGTTGGAGGCAATAATATCCATCCGAAATCTTTTGGCAATCCTCTCCGGCAGCGATAAACTCCGCGAAATCCTTCAGCATAGCAATAGCCTGAGTCCGCGTCCAACGATAGCCCCTCTGGTAGTCGGGGATATAGAAATTCAATCCCGACAGCGAGCGGATGTTTCTTAATTCAATTATATTATCCTTATGTTTCTCCATAATTATACAGCAAATATTATTACAAGTGACTAATCAATTTAAATTATAGTTTATCCATCGCAAATTTACTTAATTTCAAGCAAATAGCCAAATTACTCTTGAAATCAGTGCAAAAAAAATCTTCAAGTCTCATAGCACCGAAGGCTTTTCAACATGCTCAATAACCGAACCATTCTCGTATAGATACCTATAGTCGCATTGCCTCAGGAATGTATAACCATCACTGATTTCGGAGTCAACTTTGTCGGGATCATCAGGCGCATCAAGTTGATGTGGCCTGATATCAATCCCCACGCCGTAGAACTTCATCCCCCCATTACGAGCCTTTTCAATCAGAGCGTTGTTTTCGTTGAATATTCTACCCCAAAGAAAATCCGATATGATCAGCATGTCAGCTCCTTTTAATGCATCGGCAAAGAGTCTATACTTCGGGACTGACGGCAGTTTATTGAAAATAAAATAGAAAAGTCTGTTTTCATCATTGCCGCCATTGTAAGAATGAGATAGAAACGACAGAAATTTTTTGCGCTGACGTTGCAGATTCGTAAGCACAAAAAATGACAGATTATAGGAGTAGTTGATTATGCAGATAGGTCTTCTATCTCGTTGCGCCACGATTGCAACAGCAAGTGCCAATGTCTTTGCCATCACTTCCGGCTCCCCTTTCATCGAGCCGCTTGTATCAAGACAAATATAGATCGGACCCGATTTTTCATCCACTACCTCAAAAGAGCGCGACGCCGACGAAAACAACTGGAGCCGATTCTGAACATATCGCCGGTAAAACAGGTTTTCCGTATCCTTCGTTCCTAACAGAGCAAGTTCTGAAGGCAACATACTATTGAGATCATTACCGATCGTCACTCCGCTTATGTCGCTGCGGGAGGCAGAATGAAATTTGCCTGTCACCTCTTGATTACTACCCCCTCCACTGCGGCCGATCTGCTTGGCAAGTTCTACGATTGTAGGGTCAAGCCGGTTAAGATACTCCGCTTCCGCCCGGTGGCTGTCGGCCTCCATCATTGATGGATTGTCAATTGAAGATTTAGCATATGCAGCTATGCATTCCGGTAGAGAGTCGGCTATAACATCGGGGCTATTTGATTTATCTGTAATGCCTAATTCAATCCTGACATCCTGCTCTATTTCATACTGATCGCCCTCTGCATACTTGCTGCCATCGCCAATAGTCACAGCTTTGCCGGAATCGCCGGCTTTAAGCTGCATCGATTTTGCGATTCTTCTTTTATCTTCACCACTTAATGGGAATATGTGCTTGGCGAGCCATGCGTTAAGGAAATCCTCCTTTTTCCCGGTTCTTTGCTCCTCACTTTCCCAATCTTCCGAGGAAAGAGAATCAATAAAATTGCTTATTACGGCCGTGGCATAACTCTTCCAGAACAGGTCATCCTCCACAACGCAAAAGAAGCGGGAGTCGCATACGATATCCCGCATCATTTGATACACAGGGGTCTTCGCCGACCTAATTTTGCCGATTAGTCCAAGCATTTCCACACCCCCTCTGATCGAAGCAGCTATGCCGATAGATCTACGCAGATATGCCAGATGTTGCTTTCTCATTACATCAAATCTATTCTTGTTCTATATATTGCTACAACATCTTGTATCGGCTTATACAGATCAGAATTGGCGATAAAAAGATTTTGATTCATTTCGGTATATAGCCTGTTGGCAATATCATGCACATTATCACCAATCTCTGCAATAAAATCATTACTAAGTTGATCTACCGACTCTGTGCTAAGGGAATAATTATAGTTATTGATGCAGATCACCCCCTCTTTAACAAATCTCATCACAAACTGCCCCTGCCGTCGAATCATTAGAATACCATCCGTGGTCTCCGACCCATAGAACAGATCATCGGGTGAAGCCTGCATACGCCGGTAATCCTTGATTTTGATTTTCAGAGGTGAGTCGTCACATTGTATGATATAATGCTCACGGTCAGGAGTATATAGACGAGTGCCATTCCCCTCAACACTTACATGGCGTTTAGAACTTTTGTATCGCTCCAATCTGTGGCTGAATAATGACGCGACAACTGCTTCGGCGATAATTTGCCGAACCACAGGGATAGACCGCTCATCATTCCAAAGCATGTGAGACAATAGAAGCAGATCCGAAAGACCTATCTCACTTCTCCCGTTAAGATAAGCCGACGTCTTCATGACCCCGACAGCCTTTTTCCAGCGTCGGTCTGAAACGTAATACTTAAGGTTATCCGGGTCAGCTTCCCCCGTCACTACATCTTTGGCATTTATTCTTTCGTTAAGTTTTTCTCTTATAGTATAAAGAATCTCAATGACCCCCTCAGAAATAGCAACTTTTCTACTTTCAGCTTGCACTGAAAGAAATTCATCATGCGACAACGGCTCAAATCCCTCCGACGGCAAATCAGCGGTCGGCACAGAGAGCAATTTGAAAAAATTCTGTTTATGCTTAATGGGATCTACAATATATCGCAAAAGAAAACGATCCCACAAGGCTTCCAGCCCCTCGTTTTTAGCCGGGAGTTCATTCGATGCTGCTATTATACCCTTTAAAGGCAATTGCAGTTCCGAATTGCCGTTGAGATAGATTTTTTCATTCAGCACTGTAAGAAGAGTGTTCTGAATAGCCGGGCCAGCTTTCCATATCTCATCAAGAAAAACTACCTCTGCTTCAGGCAGGAATCCGGAGGTGACACGCTCATAACAGTCTTCATCCTTGAGCTTAGAGATGCTTACAGGACCGAAGATCTCATCAGGTGTCGAAAAGCGCGACATTAAGTACTCAAAGACAGTGGCCTTGTCAAAAGCCAGCTTCAATCGTCGGGCAATCATTGATTTACCCACACCGGGCAATCCGAGTAGAAATATACTCTCCCCGGCAAGAGCACTGAGCAGACTTAACGCAAGTGCCTCTTCGCGCTCCAAGGTGTCATATTTCATTCGCGACAATATTGCCGCAATTCTATTTCTGATTTCAGCCATTACTCTCTGCGCACTCACTTTACATATTTTTGCCGATGCAACCCGCATCGCCCAAAGTTATATCCTCTATCGGCAAGTCGATTCTACCTGAAGAGTAATCCTGCTGCTTCAACCATTTGATTGCCGGAAGCAGCGTATTCATAATCACACCTTCATTAAGACGATGCCCACCCTTGAAAGATAACCAATAGCAATACCGGCTGCGGTACTCATCCAGACAGTTGCATACCTCATCACTATCGCCAAAGAGTCCGATCACCGATTTAGGAGCCACATCATCGACATACGCCAGGTTGGCCTCCATTTCTTCAAATTCCTGAATCAGAGAGTCCGACACCTCAAAGTATTCACAGCCATCCTCTCTTTTTGAGAAGAACTGTAGCCTGTTTCCCCTGTTTTCTTTTAAAATGTCTGAAACGTGAAATGCCGGATTGACAAGGATTCGGCGATAACCTTTCATCTGAGAAGCATACATCGCACCCATTGAAGTGCCGATCACTATTGTATCACCGGCCTGATACTCACCGGCAAGACTCAGCAATAGCTGGAGAGCCTTTATAGGATTCACCGGAATGTCAGGCGTGACAACATTGTCGTCAGGGAGCAGCTCCCGAAGTCTTTTGGCAGTGCCGGACCTACCTGATGAGGCAAGCCCATGTAGATAAATGATGTTCATATCTTGTATATCATATACGGTATCGACCGTGAATAAGGAGGAGCGCTGAATGTTTTTGCTATAAAGCAGGTCTCGGGCCACCATTAGCGGTCATAAACCACGATTATCGAATCCAAGCAAACGAGCCCGCTGCGCTTGCTGCCGGCCGTTGACTCAGATAAGACTACAAAGTTAGTAAAAATCGGGCGATTTTTATCTACATTTGTAGTCTAAAATAGCGACAGACACTAAATCGATCAGACACTAAAATCCCCAAATGCATCAGATCAATAGCACAACCAGGACTGATCGCACCCGCACGTACGGTCGCGACTGGTGCCCGGTTAAGAGGCCGTGCAGTCGCTCCGCGACTGCACGGGCGAGTATGGGGAGGTGGGTCATTTAAAACAAGACGAGCCCCCCAAACAGGGCGAAATGT
>JAIDKG010000122.1:0-19967 GCA_029051525.1 Muribaculaceae bacterium | reverse complement strand
TTGTGGCCCCCCCCAGGTTGGGTCGTTCTGGGTGAGCGGTCCCGCTGAGGATCAGTCGCGGAGCGACTGCACGGCTGCGCTTGGGGAGTCGGTATGCTGGTGGGTCGAGACCCACCAGGACTGAACTTGAACAGTTGATTTTGTCATACGGAGATGGTATGTGCGTAGTTTCTCCTACTGAATTGCGCAATAAAATCAAGTCAAGGATATTGAGGTCAATAAAAAATTACGATTAAGTTCACATAGATTGAACTAATTTTTATTAACTTTGCAGTGAGTCAAAGTGCCTTCGGCACCGTGCACCGGCCTGCGGCCGACTTGCACTCTTTGCTCACGTGCGAATTTTAAATTTGCAGTGAGTCAAAGTGCCTTCGGCACCGTGCACCGGCCTGCGGCCGACTTGCACTCTTTGCTCACATGCGAATTTTCAATTTGCAGTGAGTCAAAGTGCCTTCGGCACCGTGCACCGGCCTGCGGCCGACTTGCACTCCTTGCTCACATGCGAATTTTTACTAAATTTGTATTATGGACTTAACTGACCGGATAATTGAGGAACGAAAAGTCGATATCAGTGAGACTTGGTTGTGGGAGGCATACCCTGATGCTTTCCGCAAACTGCTTATTGATCATAGCTCACATAAGAATATAATCTGGGCTACCGATTCATATCTGGAATTTGGTGTCGGTTACCAATTTGATGATGAGATTACGCCCGAGAAAATCATTGGCGCACACGGTCAGTTAATACGTCCTCAAGCTTTAAAAGATCGTGACGAACAGATTCGCCGAGTCAAGGAGAAAGCCGAGGTGTTCACTCCCTCTTGGATTTGCAACGCTCAGAATAATCTCATAGATGAAGCATGGTTTGGTCGCGCAAATGTCTTCAATGAGGAAATTACTCTTGAAGATGGTTCCCACTCATGGATTCCGACCGATGGAAAAATTGAGTTCTCAGATGAAAAAGGGAAATCGTGGAAAGACTATGTCCGCGATATGCTTCTTGAAATCACATGTGGTGAGGCTCCATATCTTGTGAGTCGATATGACGCAGTCGGCGGCGAACCTATCCACGATTTAAAGATGCGCATCGGTCTTCTCGACCGTAAGCTTAGAGTAGTAAGTGAAAACACCAAAACCTCCGGCGATTGGATCGACTGGGCAAAAACAGCTCTTGAATGCACATACGGCTATGAATGGCAAGGCGACAACCTTTTTCTTGCCCGTGAAGCACTGATGCTGACGGTGCTGGATTACTATCGCGCTAAATTCGGAAAAGAGATGCCAAAGCAAAGCATTCCCGGTCTTGCTTACATCATCTCTTGGAACATTTTCCAAATGGATGGTCTGAAGTATGTAATCCCTGAGACATGCGGAAAAAGAGAGAGCGGCAATCGCTTGTTTGACAAACTATTCTCGGATGAGCTACCTCCATTTGAAGGATGCGACGCCTGTAAAACCGGACAAGGTCTGCATAACGGTATTCCCGTAATGATAAGAGCATATCACAATTCTGCCAATAAGAAAAAGAAAGGTGTGACCGACGTTTTGTTTCGTTCCCTCATAAATCCCCACTGATAATATGGCATATTTTATTACACGACCCCGAATCCTATATGTGCTTAAGGTCAACGACCGTAAGCATAGCGGATTGTTGAAGATTGGGGAAATCTTTGTGGATGCCGCAGTAGCCCGAGAATATAAAGAATTGGATATGCTCAAGGATCTCGTTGAAGAGAAACTTGGCAAGACTTCATGGGCGCAGGAATTGAACTATGAGGTGATTCTCGCTGAAACCACTACCTATACGACGGTGGATGATGAGGATTGCTACAAGGCCGGAACCATTATTGACATCCTCGCGGATTCCGGCTACGCTCCGCATTATCTGAAAAGCGAAGAGAAAAAACTGGATTTGTGGATGCCTGTGGAATTATCGCAAGTCAAAGAGGCAATTTCAGCAGCTAAAAGCGGACACACTACCATTGAAGGGAAACCTCAGCCGCGACGGGAACCTATAGATTTTCGCCCGGAACAGAAAGATGCCATCGAGGAAGCGATAGCCAAGTTTTCTACCAAGACCGGCAAAAAATTCTTGTGGAATGCAAAGATGCGTTTTGGCAAGACTCTCAGTGCTCTTGAAGTTGCCCGTCGGCTTGGCGAAAAAGATCCGAAGAAACCTCACCGACCGCTTGTTGAAACAGTACTGATAGTCACTCATCGTCCGGTTGTAGACAAGGGTTGGCGAGATGATTTCAATAAAATATTCTTTGATCAACTCGATACATATTCTTATGGCTCACGAAATCTTGATGACCATGGCTGCGTGGGCGACTTCTATTCCCTGACAAAAGATGTGAAGGAGGGGAAACGATTGGTTTTCTTCGTCTCCATGCAGTTCCTGCGACTCTCAAATCTTGTAGGTGGAGGTAATGATGATCCCCTGAAACGAGACATCATGAACTACGATGGCGATATGGTTGTGGTTGACGAGGCTCATGAGGGTATCAAAACTTTGCGCGGACAGAATGTAATCGACCTTCTGAAGAAGGAGAAGACTCAATTTGTACGTTTCTTATTGGGGTCTATACTCATTACTCAAAATATAGTAAGAGATAAGTTCCGATTTGTCCCTCTTCTGGATTTCACCGAGAATTCCGACATCGACTGGACCAAGTCTGTTGCAGAGATTGACCAACAACTCTACAAGAAGTACAATCTTGATCAGTCTGAGATCGACTTCATCGAAAAGATGATTAAACAGATGGGATAATAAGTTAATCTTGAAATATCACAATATGAAAAGACAACGACATACAGATTTCTACATCCCGGTTCTCAAAGTGCTTGAGGATCTTAAAGAGCATGAAGTGAATTCTCTCATCGCTGCTACAGCGGATTTTTGTAGACTAACTGATGAGGAGCGCAAGGAAAGGACTCGAAAAGGGTCTCAGCTAAAATTTGAGTCCAACATACAATGGGCTATTACTGACCTTTGTCAAGGTGGTTTTATTAATCGCACTGACCGTGGTGTCTATACAATGGCTTTTGATGGTCTGTTGATGCTTGAAGACAAACCTGAACATCCTGACCGTGACTATCTGGAGGCCAGGTCTGAGAAATTCAGTGACTTCAGACATCGTAAAGGCACGAGAAATAAAAAGAATGATTCCTCTACAACAAACCTTTTCACCAATTTACAAGAAGAGGATATCGAACAAGATGAGCCGTCAGTTGTAGAAAAAATCTCAGAAACACGAATTTCATCGGATGCAGCCGAAATGCTAAAAAAATGTCTGATAGCAAAGGAGGCAATGATTAATGCGGAATTGGATACTGCATTGGTCGATGCGAAAATAAAATTACTTCAAGAAGGAATCTTACGAAACAAGATTTCTTCCGAGATAATGACATTAATCAATAGCCTTAAGGGTAAAAATATAGAGAATATTGCTATTGTTATCAATCTATTCTCTACGGAAAGAAAGGCTTATATCATACATGATAATGAGTTTGCACAGCAAATCTGTGACTCTGCAACTTACCTATGTGAATATCACGAGGACGAAAGGCCCTCAGAATCAGGAAACAATACCGAAGCTACGGAATCTGTCAAGACAACTGACGATTGTAACAATAAATCCAACGTTATCTCTCAAGGGAAGAAGAACCCTCCTAAAAGACTCCGGGTAACATTTGATGACGGAACTGTCATAGAAGGTAAATATGCCGCCGATGTGTTTGCATCTGCAATCGAAAAAATCGGTGCTGAAAAGGTTGCCGAATTAGGATTGTCTTCAAGTGGATTTCCTCTCGTCGGAAAAACCGCTCCTTCCAAATATCAGTATAAGGAAATTGGAGGCGTTTTTTTCGTCCCGGTAAATTCGCCCACACACATCAAGAAAAAATTTCTTGATGAAATTGCGTCAAAACTCAGTATTTCAATTAAGACAGAAGTATTGTAATACACATTTCCATGTGCGGAATTCACAGACGACTCACTAAAACCAATGGAATGATATGGAGAAGTATATGACTCCGTCAAAGGATGAAATTGTTATGGCTTTTGTAGCTTCGTGCATAGAATCGGTAGCAGACAAGCTGAATGTCAGTTATCGAGAAGTGTTCGAGCGTATGGATAAGGTAGGTATGATTGACTCCTACCTCTATCCCTGCTATGAACAACTACATACAGAAAGTCGCGAAAACCTCACTTCAAGCCTTATTGAGACTTTATCACGATGGGAAAAATCAAATTGATTTCAGATATAGACAAAATCGAAGTCTATCATGCCGGGACCGATAGAATTGAAGTTCCTGACTGTAAACGGGGGCGTGCAAATCTTGATTTCGGCAGGGGATTCTATGTAACCGATATTTATGACCAGGCCTATAATCTGGCATTGACTCGCTCGCGCGACCGCAAGATGCCTGCGCTGATAAATACATATCTACTTGACAGAAAGGCCATTCTTGAAGAAGCACGGACACTGGTTTTTGACAGATATGATGAAAACTGGCTCGAATTTATTGTGGCATGTCGTGACGGCAAGGATATATGGAGGAACTTTGACTATGTGGAAGGAGGCGTCGCCGACGACCGGGTCATTGATACAGTCAACATGTATATCCTGGGTTTCATCTCTCAGGAACGAGCCTTGCAAAACCTGCGATACCTTAAGCCCAACAATCAGATCTGCATCCTCAACCAGGATATCCTTGAACGATATCTGCAATTCACAGACTGCCAATTTATTTAATCAGATGGACTATTATAACAAATCATTGAAAGATATTCTGAGATGGGGACGCATGGGAGCCATCGCATGCCTGATAGCAGAGAAGCTGTCTATCACGCCCTTACAGGCATTGAAGCGCTTCTATAGAAGCACAACATGCGAGAGATTTCATGACCACTCAACCGGGCTCCATCTCTATGGCGACCGATATATCGCCGACTCCTATCTTATTGAAACAAATCAATATCACAATACCGATATCGATTAAACAAAATACAATTATAAACAAAGAAATAACTATACCTCTTCAGGATATATATGAAATTATTGATGCCGGAAGATATTTCGTATCATGTCATAAATCAGATTCTTCTAATTCGGAAGGGTTGTACCCATGGGCTTTGATTGACTCAATCACGTATACCCTTGACTTAATATTTGAAGAATGTCGGAGACTTTGTCGGTGACATCTCGTACAGTAGAACGAGATCTTGCTTCGTTAAAAGCGATGGGAGTATTGATGCGAAGGGGTACAGTTAACGATGGCGAATGGATAATATTACAGTAAAATCAATGGGTCAGACACTCAGCGAAATAAAACATGGTTTTGAAAAGTGGCTCGAAGAGGGAGCGGCTCGTGATGCTGTGCGCCGCCGTGAAATCCTCAACGTCTGTGAGCAAGTACTACCATGGTTTGTGAGAGACAGGATTGACTCTGATTTCGACACACTTTACGGGGTAACTAATCCCGATGTTGTTCATGGCCTTTGGAAAAAGATTAAGACCGATCCGGAGCTGAAATCAGAGAATGCAGAAAGAAGCCCGGTAAATTATACCGAAGTATTGATTTCCCAAAAGTATAAGAATTTCCTCACTGTCAGGAAGAAGCTCAGCATTTACCCCGACGGCGGATTGATGAATGGATGGTCCATCTCCCGCAACAATCACAGATACCTGAGTCCTGATGAAGTGGATGCCTCTACCGATGTGCTACTCACCCGTAATCAGGAGATAAAAATCAACGTGACAATTGAGAACGTAAATAAAGCGCAAACTTTACTTAGATAATTCAATCTATTATCAATCTAATATCAATATGTTAGGCAATTTCAAATATTCAAATCCCACTACTCTCTATTTTGGCGATAAGGCTCAGAGTCATCTGGCCGAGGCGCTCCGCCCGTTTGGCAAAAAGGTGATGCTGATATATGGCGGCGGATCAATCAAGCGCAATGGCGTGTATGATGATGTGATGGCGGCTCTTAAGGAGGCCGACAAGGAGGTGGTGGAGCTCTCAGGCGTAATGCCCAATCCTACCGTCGTGAAGATGGAGGAGGGTGCACAGTTGGCACGCCGACATAATGTGGATTTCATACTCGCTGTGGGTGGCGGATCGACTATCGACTATGCCAAGGCCGTGAGCGTGGCCACTTGGTATGACGGTGATGCATGGCAACACTTCTGGGTGGAGCAGGCCAATCCGGCTCCCGATGCACGTATCATCCCTCTCGGCGCGGTGCTCACAATGGCCGGAACCGGTTCGGAGATGAACGGCGGCTCCGTAATCACCAATCATGCTGCCAATCTGAAAATCGGCAAAGTATTCGGCACCGAAGTAATGCCGAAATTCGCAGTGCTCAACCCGCGCTATACCTTCTCCCTCCCCCATCGCCAACTCGTGGCAGGCATCTATGATATGTTCAACCATATCATGGAGCAGTATTTCTCGGGCCACGATGACTCCACTTCCGATTATCTCGCCGAGGGATTGATGCGTTCGATAGTGGCATCGAGCCTTGTGGCTGTAAAAGATCCGGCGAACTATGAAGCCCGCTCCAACCTCATGTGGGCGGCCACATGGGCTCTCAATACTCTTATCAGCCAAGGCAAACGTGAAGACTGGATGGTGCATATGCTCGGCCATGCGATCGGTGCCTACACCGATGCCACACATGGCATGACTCTATCAGCCGTCTCCGAAGCCTATTACCGATATGTGATGCAGTTCTGCCCTGCCAAGTTTGCCCGCTTCGCCAAAGTGGTGTGGGATATCCCGGCCGAGGGTAAGAGCGAAGAGCAATTGGCCTCCGAAGGTATCGATGCCCTTATGGATTGGATACGCACTATCGGCGCCGCCACCCGCATCTCCCAAATCGGTGCCACACCTGAGATGATAGAGGGGATCGCCGATGCTACCATCATACTCGATTCCGGGTATAAGAAACTAACCCGCGCCGAGGTGGTCGATATCCTCCGCAACAGTCTCTGACCTCCGCGCCGCAACATAGCAACATATTCATCCCCCCGGTCAAAGATTTGCTTTGGCCGGGGGGATGTATATTTATTGGTGGCGATTATCCCACATATTTATTGACAAGAGCCTGCAGACCGCCGCGGCAGCCATTGCCCATAGCCTCGAATTTCCATTGGCCGTTGCGGCGATAGAGTCGGCCGAATTCCACGGCTGTCTCCACCGAGAAATCTTCGTCGAGGTCATACTTGGCTATCTCCTCACCGGTCTCTTCGTTGCAGATACTCATATAGGAGTTATGCACCTGGCCGAAGTTCTGACGGCGTGCCTCCGCATCATGGATAGTCACGGTGAAGATTATCTCGTTCACACGCGGATCCACCAGATCGAGATTTACGGTGAGTGTCTCACCTTCATCGCCATCGAGATCATCGCCCGATGATTTCACGGCATGGTCGGGCGACTCCTGATTGTTGTAAAACACGAAGAACTCATCCAAGGGCAACTTCTTGTTCTCACCCAGCATAAATGCCGAGGCATCGAGGTCGAAGTCGTAGCCACTATTGGTATTCACATCCCATCCCAGGTTTACGGCCACCTTGCGGAGACCAATCTCAACACGCTGTCCTTTCTGAAGATTGATTGCCATCTTATATATACGTATTAGTCGTTGATTGTTACATCAAATTTATTAAATCCTCAATACATTTCACTCATAATTATAACATTTCACTCAGAAGCCCCTCCCCTACGCTCATTATACTTGCAATATTGCAACCACCCCTCCGCCATCAACATGACGAAGGGGTGATGATTTGAGCGCTTAGAGCGTATAATTACCCGACGGCTAATTTCCTCGTGCTGAAGTAGCCGGACGGCTGCGGAACTCGCTATTGCGCAACTTACCGTATGCTCGCAGGTACTTGCGCAGCGAGGATATAATCTCCTGAGTCTCCGACAGAGTATTCATATACACATAGAGCACCGTCATCGACCCCGGATCCCCCTCATGCAGCAACTCGTGCAGACTGTGATATATATCAGAGATGGCATCTTTGATTCTATCGCAATCACGGCGCACCAACGGGATAGTCTCGATCGTGCCGCTCTGCATCATGACCAATGTATCGTCGAAGACTGTGCCGATCCGGGTGCGCAGCATTTCAAAATCGGCTACCTGCCGCTCGGGCAGCGGTCGGAAGTTATTCTCTACATGCTCTTTGCATATCTCGTCGATACGCCGCAGGTTGTAGAGCATGCTCATACAGCAATTGTTGGTAAGATGAAACCAGGCGCTCTTCTCGATTGCCGTCTCATGCGCCACGCGGCGCAGACAGAGGGTCTCTTTGCGACGACTGTTCTTCAAGATGTTCTTCTGCCTCTCGATGCTCGATCCGGCCTTGCGCAGCACCTTCACATCCTCCTTCACAAATGCCCGGGCCACCGCCATATAGGTCTCGCCTGCATAGCCCAAGAAGGTCAGCTGCTGCTGAGTGATGTAGCGCATAAGGAGACTCCAGTTCTCACGTGTATCATCGCCGGCCAGAATGCTGTTGAAGAGTGCATCATCCTTCTCCTCGGCCTTGCGGGCCTTGAAGCGGCGATTGCTACGGAATATAAGGAAGATAGTCAGCAGAGCGAGGGCAATCATCACCCAGATACCACCGAAGTGCATCAGAAGCACAATCACTCCTGCTCCGATAAAGGCTGCCCCGGCGGTGATAAACCAGCCACCTATCACCGAAATCACACCCGTGATGCGGAACACTGCGCTCTCGCGCCCCCACGCACGGTCGGCAAGCGAGGTGCCCATGGCCACCATAAAGGTCACAAAGGTTGTGGAGAGCGGCAGCTTGAGCGATGTGCCGAGTGCAATCAGCGCACCGGCAAGCACCAGATTGACCGAACCGCGCACCAGGTCGAAGGCCGCTCCCTGATCGATGATTGTCTCTTCCTGGTTGAAGCGGCGATTAAACCATTGGCGCACTTTGAGGGGTGTGACCCGGCGCACCCACGCCAGCAATCGCAGTGACACACGCACCAACCGGCGCGCTATGCGCGACGAACCAAACATCTCATCGCCACCCTGCTGCGAGCCGAGTCCGATCTCAGTCTTTGTCACATTGCGAGCTTTTTTCGATGTGGCCAGCGACACTACCATAATCACTCCGGCTCCTATGAGGAAGTAGAACGGAGTGTCCGATGGCCCGTTGAGCGAGCCCATCAGGAATCCATAGGCATCGCCATCACCATTGGCCATATAATCCTGGAAGGAAGCTAATCCACTGAGAGGCACACCGATGAAGTTGACAAGGTCGTTGCCGGCAAATGCCATCGACAGGGCAAATGTGCCCACAAGCACCACCACCTTCAGTACATTCACCTTCAGCATATGCAGCAACTGCATCAGCAATGTAAAGCCCACAAAGCAGCATATCAGGATCTGCCATGTATGGGATTTGATATAACCCTTCACCTCGGGAGTCATGAAGGTCATATCTTTCGCACCCTTAAGAAGCAGGAAATATACTATAGCCGTGATACACAGTCCTCCAAACACTCCGATATTCCACTTCAATTTATTGCGATAATTGAAAGTGAAGAGCATTCGCGTGAGGAATTGCACCACAGTGCCGAAGAAGAAGGCTATCGCCACAGAGAGGAAGATACCCAATATCACAGAGAGAGCCTTCTCGGTGTTGAGCAAGTCATTGAAACCGAGATCTATACCACCCGCCATTTTGATAAGCGCCACAACAAAGGTGGCTCCGAGCAGTTCAAACACCATTGACACGGTGGTCGATGTAGGCATCCCCAATGAATTGAAGATATCGAGCAGTATGATGTCGGTCACCATCACTGCCATGAAGATACATATCAAGTCGTAGAATGAGAAATGCTCCGGCCGGAATATTCCATGCCGCGCGATATCCATCATGCCATTGCTCATCACAGCACCGATAAATACACCTATCGAGGCCACTATAAGCACCCTCTTGAATGTGGCGGCTCCGGAGCCGATAGCGGAATTCATGAAATTGACTGCATCATTACTCACCCCGACCGAAAGGTCGAAGATCGCCAGCAGAAACAGAAACACCACTATGCAAAGAAACAATATTTCCATCTGTCATTAAGATTTATTTATACTGTAGAACTAATCCTCATCAGCAATTTGCAGGAATCCCGGATTATTTGCAATCTATAACAATTGAATGGCGGAAATATTTCACGTTCCGATTCTCACGGTTCACTCTTAGCCCACTTTCTACGCCTGCATTTGCCCAAATAATATTATTTTTCTAATTTTGCAGTGAGTCAAAGTGCCTTACGGCACCGTGCACCGGCCTTCGGCCGACTTGCACTCTTTGCTCACATGCGAAATTTTAACTAATTTTGCACTATGCTACACCGCCTTATAATCCTTCCCGCTCTCCTGCTGGGAATCTGTATATCTGCCTTTGCGTCCCGCAACTCTCAAGAACTCACCGATTCGCTGATGGGCGAACTCGAGAAGGCGCTTGAGATGCGCCCGGATTTTCTCCGCCAGAAGGAGGAAAGTATCTCGGCCGCCCGCCGCAAGGTGGCCGGGGCCAAGGATGGCCGCGAACGTTTCGACGCCCTCGGTGCCCTCTATGAGGAGTTTTTATATTATAATGCCGATTCGGCCTTTACTGTCTGTGAGGAGAGGGAGACTATCGCCCGCGATATCGGAGACCCGGAACTGATCCGGGCTGCCATGCTGAATAAAGCTAATGTATTCAATGTCACGGCTATGTATCGAGAGTGTCTTGAGGTGCTCGATTCAATCACCACGACCGACCTCCCCGATTACCTTTTAGGTTACTATTATCACACCCGGCGCACCCTCTATGGCTATCTATCCGATTTCTCGGCCGTGAGCCGCGACCGAAAGACCTATACCGACCTTACAGCTCAGTATCGCGACTCGATACTCTCAATCCAGGACCCGGGCACCCTCTCATATACCATCACCTATGCCGACAAACTCAACGCGCAGGGTCGCCCCCACGAGGCAATCGAGACAATCGAAAATTTCTGTAGCCGCAATGACCTTGATTTCCATCAGACGGCTATGTTCTCTTGGAGTCTCAGCGACGCCTACAACCGAATGGGCGACGTGGAGCAGCAGAAAATCCAGTTGCTTCGCGCTGCTTTAGGTGATATCCGCGCATCGGTGCGCGAATATGTGGCACTGCGCGATCTGGCTCTGATCCTCTATCGTGAAGGTGATCTCGACCGTGCCTATCGATTCATGGCCATCGCCGTGGAGGATGCCGAGAAATGCAATGCCCGCCAGCGGGTGCTTGAGCTGAGCCGGTCTTACCCGATGATCAATTCCATCTATGTGGATACAGTCGAGAAGCAGCGGTCGTCGATGATGGTGGTGAGCATCTTCCTGGCTCTGGTGGGGGTGGGTCTGCTTGTACTACTCGTCTACGCTCGCCGGCAGAACAATCGTATCTCGCGTGCCCGGAAGACCATCCAGGATGCCAATTCACGTCTGCAGCACCTCAATGCCGATCTGAAGGACTATATAGCCCGACTCTCGGATGCCAACAGCGCGATTGCCGAGAATTCCGAACTCAAGGAGGTATACATCGGCCGCTACATGGACCAGTGTCTTGAATATATCGAGAAGATTGACACCTACCGCAAGACTGTGGCCAAACTCCTGGCCTCGGATGGCGCGGAGAAGCTCCGGAAGTTTGTTAAGTCATCGGCCCCGATCGATGCTGAGTTCAAGGCCTTCTATGAGCAATTCGATAAGACATTCCTGAGCCTCTTCCCAAATTTCGTGCAGGACTTTAATGCTCTCCTACGCCCGGAAGAGGCCATCCAGCCGCGGCATCCGGGCACCCTCTCCCCCGAGCTGCGCATCTACGCCCTATATCGCCTCGGCATAACCGACAGCGATAAGATCGCCAAGTTTCTCCGCTACTCCCTGACCACCATCTACAACTACCGCACCAAGGTGCGCAACAAAGCCGCCGGCGACCGCGCCCACCTCGAAGAGGCAATCGCAAGCATAGGCCGATGACCCCAAAGCTCCGAATAATTACCTCATTTCAGGCTTAAAAACCACTACATTTTTAGCTACATTTCCCATCTCGCCACATCTGATTATCAACGCTTTATAGCTTTAAATCCACTACTTTTTCCCTACCACCTATTGCACGCCCACCTCGCGCTATATAATTTTGCATCCGAAGAGCGGCACCACACTCCTCATATGAATCTCTCTTTACTCTCGCCTGCTGAACTGAAATCAGATATTTCAAACCCCATAACTTTTCAACATCATTACAACGAATCTAATGGGAAAACTCAACAACATCATGAACCCGCGCAGCGCCATGATCGGTTTTCTGCTCCTTTCGGGAGGGCTCGCCTCGCTGGCTGAGACTATCAAGATTACCGGTCTGGTGACCGACCACCTCGGCGAGCCCCTCATCGGTGCCACCGTAATGGTCAACGGCAAAAGCGCCGGCACCGCCACCGATATCGACGGCAATTATTCTATCGAGGCCGACTCCAAGGGTCAGCTCAATTTCTCCTATGTGGGCTATAAGCCGGTGAAAATCGACATCAACGGTCGCCACAACATCGATGTGCAGATGCAGGAGGATTCCGAAGTGCTCGATGAGGTAGTGGTGATCGGCTATGGCACCATGGATAAGAAAGAGCTCACATCGGCTATCTCTCACGTGGGTGAGAAGGACTTCCTCTCGGTAAGCGCCACCGATCCGGTGATGATGATCCAGGGGAAGGTGCCGGGGGTGAGCATCACCAATACCGGCTCGGGCGACCCCAATAATATGGCGAGCATTCAGATACGCGGCGTGTCATCGCGCGATGCCGGCTCAAGCCCGCTTATCGTGATCGACGGTGTGCCGGGCGGCAATCTCACCAACCTCAATGCCAATGACATCGCATCGTTTGATATCCTGAAGGATGGCGCGGCAGCTGCCATCTATGGCACCCGGGGTTCCAACGGTGTGATCCTCGTGACCACCAAGAAGGGTGCCCGCGACGGCAATATCCACACCACCTATACCGGCACTGCCGCATGGGATGTGCTCAATCGCGAACTCGACATGATGACCGCCGACGAATACCGCACCTACCGCCTCGGATGGGGCGACAAGGGTGTCGACCTCCTCGGCAATGAGGACTGGCTCAGCGCCGTGAGCCGCACAGGTTTCACCACTCAACACACCATCTCGGTGAGCGGCGGCAATGAGCGAAGCAATTTCCGCGCCAGCGCCGACTATCGTAAAGCCAACGGTATCGACCTCCGCTCTTCGCGTGAGGAATATGGTGCGCGTGCATCAGTGAGTCATACCACCAAGGGGGGACTCTTCAATATCGTGCTCAATGTGGCTCCGCGCATCATCTATCGCGACAATGCCGACTGGAATGTATTCCGCAATGCCATCGAGGCCAACCCCACCACCCCCATCATGGACCCGCAGAACCCCACACAGTACTACAACTTCCAGGGTCAGGTGGTAGGTTACAACCCCGTGGAGTCGCAGCGACTCGAGACCGACCATGCCGACACCAAGCTCCTCGACTGGGATGGAACCGTCAAACTCAATCTCCTCCCCCTCTTCCTCCCCGACAATGTGAACTCTTCGCATAATCTGAGCACTCAGGTGATGTTTGCCGACCATCAGTATGACAACAACAACACCTGGTTCCGCCCCTCTACAAGCACTCAGGCCATCAACAACGGCTACAACGGCGAGGCATCGCGCTCATATGCCAAGGAGCGACAGTATGTGGTGGAATGGCTCACCAACTATGCCACCACATTCCGCCGCAACAACATCAAGGCGATGATCGGCTACTCCTATCAGTACTCGCAGTATTCCGGCTTCAATGCCGAAAATAAGGATTTCCCCAACGATGGTCTCGGTGCCGACAATCTCGGATCGGGCGAACTCGCCAAGGAGGAGGGTGAAGTGCTCATGGGCAGCTATAAGAACGACAACAAACTCATCTCCTTCTTCGGCCGCGTGAGCTACGACTACGCCGGTCGCTACTTCGCCACAGCATCGCTGCGACATGAGGGTTCGTCGAAATTCGGTGAGAAACATAAGTGGGGCAACTTCCCCGCATTCTCGGCCGGATGGCGCATCTCGGAAGAGGCCTTCATGCGTGATATCCACTGGATCAACGAACTCAAGATCCGTGGCGACTACGGTGAGACCGGCAATCAGGACTTCGGCAATTACCTCTCGCTCGCCACAATGAGCGGTTTCGGCTATTACTACTATAATGGCCAATACTATCAGGTGTGGGGCCCGGGCAAGAACGTAAATCCCGACCTGCGCTGGGAGAAGGGTAAGAACTGGAATGTGGGCGTAGACTTCTCGCTGCTCAACAACATGATCTCCGGCTCGCTCAACTACTACCACCGCACCCAGCAGGACCTGCTCGGCACCTACAATGTGAGCGTGCCCCCCTTCCTCCACGACCAGACCTACGTCAATGTGGGCACAATGCGCAACACCGGATTCGAGTTTGAACTCAACTTCCGCCCTGTGAGCACCAAGGATTTCAGCTACGAATTCAATGTAATGGGTGCTACGATGAGCAATAAGTTTGTGGATTTCAGCAATTCCGACTATGTGGGGCAGGATTTCTACAATATGTGCGGCACCGAGGATCCCTATCCCTTCTATAATCTGCAGCGCATCGAGAAGGGTGAATCGGTAGGCAATTTCTACATGTGGCGCTATGCCGGACATAATGCCGATGGCGAATGGCTCGTCTACGACCGCGACGGCGACATCATCCTCGCATCCAACGCTACAGATGAAGACCGCTGCATCGTGGGCAACGGTATGCCGAAGTTCAACCTCTCCACCACCCATACCTTCCGCTACCGCAACTTCGACCTCTCGCTCTTCTTCCGCGGAGCCTTCGGTTTCGACCTCTTCAATATCCACGATTTCTACTACGGCACGCGCAACTTCACCGGCAATATGCTGCGCAAAGCCTATGGCAAGAACTTCGATATCTCGCCCGATGTCAATCCGGTGGTCTGCGACTACTTTATCGAGCGTGGCGACTATTTCAAGCTCGACAACCTGACACTGGGCTACACCCTCCCGGTAAATGCACGATTTCTTGACCGGATGCGCTTCTATTGCACGCTGAAGAATGTGTTTACGATCACCAAGTTCAGCGGCGTGGATCCCGCCTCCTATCCCGTCAACGGCACTACCCCCGGCGGCCAGGCATCGCGCACCTACTATCCGCAGACACGCCAGTACATAATCGGCGTGCAGCTTGATCTCTGATTCTCATCAACACAATAATGCATTAAAAATGAAACTGTCAAGATATATACTGCCCGCCGCCATGGCTCTCCTCTCGCTGGGAAGCTGCACGGATCTCGATGAGACCCTCTACGATCAGGTGGCGTCGCAGAACTACTACAATACCCGCAACGACGTGATCCGCGCCGCTCTGCGCCCCTTCGAGCATGCCTATTGGAGCATCCAAAGCCGCCACGTGCTCAATGAGCTCCCGGCCGACCAGCTCATCACCCCCACCCGCGACGGATGGTGGGACGATGGTGGCCGATGGCGCCGACTCCATTATCACCAGTGGAATGTGGAGGATGGCGGTGATGCCCAGACCGAATGGAACGGCTGCTTCCAGGGTATCATGCAGTGCAACTATGTGATCGAGGACCTCGACCGCCTCGACCCGGCGAAGTTCGGATTCTCGGAGCCGGAGTTCAATAATCTCAAGGCGCAGTGCCGTGTGCTCCGTGCATGGTTCTATATCCGTCTGCTCGATGCTTTCCGTAATGTGCCTCTCGCTGTGAGCTACTATGATATCGAGAAGAATTCCACCGGCCAGGTGGAGCCGCGTGTGCTCTACGATTTCATCGAGTCGGAGCTGAAGGAATGTCTCGACCTGCTCCGTACCAAGGAGGCTCTCGGCACCAACGCCGCCATCCAGGGTCAATGGACCAAGGCCGGTTGTGCCGCCCTCCTGGTGCGCCTCTATCTGAATGCAGGCGTATATATCGGCGAGGAGCATTATGCCGACTGCGAGACGGTGGCTCAGGCTATCATCGACGGCACCTATGGTGCCTATCAGGTGGCCGACCGCTGGGATGCCCCCTTCGACTGGGACAATGACAATTGCGATGAGGTGATCTTCGGTTTCCCGGGTTCGCAGGGTTATTCTTTCTGGCATTATCAGGGCGACACATATTGGTGGACCACTCCGGCCCGCGCCCGCTACTATTTCGGCGACCGCAAGGCCAAGGGTGGCGACCACAACACGAAGTATGCCGCCTCTCCGAGCTATGATCTCAACGGCAATCTCTACACCTACGAACTCGGCATGCCGATCCAGAACTTCCGCATGTACCCCGATGATGAGCGCATGAAACTCTATCGCAATCTGGGCGACAGCCGCCGCGAGGGAATGTTCCTCTTCGGATATCTGGAATATGTGGATGAGAATGGCGCCACAAAGCGTGTGCGCGCCCCGGAACAGCCCTACGACCTCTATATCCGTGATGCCGTAGGACGCTTCCAGAGCCTCGACCCCGACAAGTGGCCCACCGACAAGACCTCCAATCTGCAGAGCGGCGACCACAACTCAGGATGGCATTTCGCCAAGTATCCTTTCTATAGCGACGACGATGCCCATCAGATGGAGAGCGATTACACTGAAATCCGACTCCCGGAGATTATCTATTCGCTGGCTGAGTGCAAGCTGCGTGCCGGAAAGGTGGCCGAGGCTGCCCGTCTGCTCAATACAGTGCGCAAGCGCAACTATCCGCAGGCCAATCACATGCAGGTGCTCTACTCCCCCGAAGGCACAGCCCGCCTCGATGAGGCTGAGATGCTCCGCGAGTGGGGACGCGAATTCTTTGCCGAGAGCCGACGTCGCATCGACCTGATCCGCTTCGGAAAGTTCTGCAATTCCTCTTGGTGGGACAAGACTCCCGATGGCTCCGAACATACCAAGATCTTCCCCATCATGCGACCCATCCTCAATTCCAATCCCGCCCTTGTGCAGAATCCCGGCTATAGCAGCTGATGATTCATCACCGGCAAAACTAATGTAAAATGACACATTTCAGCAAATTCACAATACCTGCCCTCGCCGCCACAGCCCTCCTGCTCGGAGCGTGCGAAAGCGAGAAGGACCTGATCATCATCACCGATGATCTCCCCATCAAGACTTCTACCCTCTATATGGTGGGCAATGCCACACCGACCGGATGGGATATCGGAAATCCCACACCTCTCGCAGCCGAGGGGGAGGATCCACTCTTGTTTGAATGGGAGGGACGGCTCAATCAGGGGGAAATGAAACTCTGTCTGCAACCGGGCTCCTGGGATGTGGGCTTCATCCGCCCCATCGAGGATCAGGAGCCTATAGGCACCGACCCGATCGAGAATCAGAAGTTCTGCATGAATGCAGGCGACCCCGATAAGAAGTGGGTAATCACAACCTCGGGCACATATCATCTCTCTTTCGACCTGCGACACTGGACCATGAGTTCGGTATGTCTGCAAAGCGAAGCCCCGTCAGAGCCCGACACTCCCCCCACCGGGGGGGAGACGGAACCGATCGAGACCCCGACACTCTTCATGGTGGGCGATGCCACGCCGGCCGGATGGAATATCGATTCACCGCAGCCCCTCGAGAAAACCGGCGATTATATCTTTGAATACACCGGCCTGCTCAATCCGGGCGAGATGAAGGCATGTGCTTCGCCCGGTTCATGGGATGTGGAGTTCATTCGTCCGCTTGAGAATGGTGAAAGGATCTCTTCGGCCGGACTGGAGACAGGATTCCAGTACCACGCCGGCGATCCCGACGAGAAATGGGTAGTGGCCGACCGAGGAAATTATCACCTCACTTTCGACCTCTCGGCCCGCACCTTCAAGGCTGAGTATCTCGGTGAAATCACCGTTGAGAAAACACCCTTCGACACCGCCACTCTCTACATGATCGGTGATGCCACACCCAATGGCTGGAGCATGGACGACCCAACCCCCTTCACACAGCAGGATACCTACATCTTTACCTGGGAGGGAATCCTGATGGAGGGTCACTTCAAAGTCTGTCTGGCTCCCGACGGCACCTACTCCTGCCCATTCATCCGTCCGCAGCGCGCTGATGTGGCGATTGATACCGATGGCGTGGAGGAACCCGATTTCGTCTACACCACCGGTCCCGACGACCAGTGGGTAGTCAAGACCGCAGGTCGCTACCGCCTCACCTTCAACCTTGAGGCCTGGACCATCAATGCGGAATATTTAGCCGACTGAACCGACTTCCGTACTAATAGGCAGGGAGGCCTCATGCCTCAATATTAATATTAACCCGTCAGCTATCGCATCGGGGCCTCCCTCCCCTGTTTACTCTCATCTCAACACCTCTCTCACCCCCTTTATATTGGCTACTTAGCCACAGCCACAATTAATCGAGCTATCAAATGAAAGCAATGACAATACTCACAGCATCACTCGCCGGCTGCGCCATGCTCGCAGCATCCTGCAGCAACGAAGTCGAGATGCGTCTTCCCCCCTCGCTTGAGGTGCCGGCCGATCTCCCAGAGACCGAACTGGACCGTTCGCGCAAAGCTCCCCTCTATTGGAGCGTCTACGAATACTGCTACACCCGCGAGCAGAATGGAGTGAAAAATGAAGATATGGATATCACTCCGGCCCAATGGGACGAAATCATCGATTGGGTGGCCACAGAGTTCAAACCCTATGGCTACGACATGGTCTGCACCGATGGCTTTATCCCCATGCTCGCCAACGATGAGAGCGGATATATGACCCACTACGGCACGATGTCGCTCCGCGACCTCGTGGCGAAATGTAAGGCTAAAGGTCTGAAGGTGGGAGTCTACGACAATCCCCTCTGGATTCACGGCCCGCGCGAAACCAAGATCGAAGGCACCGATAAGACATTTGGCGACCTCTACTACAATGGCAAGTCGGAAATCATGAACCCCGGTGCCGCAGGCGGATGGTTCAACTGGACTGTGGCCGAATACCCGGGCACTCGCGAATATATCGATGGTTTCTTCAAGCATTACCACGATCTGGGCATCGACTATATCCGCATGGACTTCCTATCATGGTATGAGGACGGCAAAGACCGCAACATAGGTGTCGTGGGCCACGGCTACGGCCATGCATCCTATGCCCGGGCTCTGGCATATATCGCCGAGTCGGCCAAGAAATACGGCATATTCACTTCGCTCGTGATGCCCCACCTCTACAACGATGCCGAACTGGAGAAGAAATATGGCCACATGATCCGTATCGTATCCGATACCGCCGGTGGTGGATGGTGGCACTGCTCCAACTACGACCGCGGGGTGGCCTATGCCAACTGGCCCAACTGCATGAACATGTTTGATGGCTTCACCTACTGGAGCCACATCGCAGGCCGCGATCAGGTGATTATGGACGGCGATTTCATCCGCCTCAACACCTTCGCCTCCGATGCTGAGAAGGAGACCGTAATCTCGCTCCAGCTCATGGCCGGTGGTCCGGTGACTATCGCCGACCAGCCCTCTACAATCGGTGCCGACGCCAAGTTCTATCAAAACAGTGAGATGCTCGCCCTCAACGCCGATGGCTTCGTGGGCCGTCCCCTCAGCGACGACCTGCTCAACGACAACAACCAGATCTGGTATGGCCAGCTCACCAACGGCGACTACGTAGTAGGCCTCTTCAACCGTGGCGACGCCGCCAAGACCTATGCCCTTCCCCTGACCGACCTCGGCATCGACGGCACCTGGCAGCAGCGCGACCTCTGGCGCCACACCGACGAAGGCCCCGCCTCCGAAATCAACGCCACCGTACAGCCCCACGGCTGCAAAATAATCCGCCTATCCCACTAATCCCAAAGCGAGGCTCCCTCCCCCGGGAGCCTCGCACTCCCCTCTCTCC
>JAIDKG010000121.1 GCA_029051525.1 Muribaculaceae bacterium | reverse complement strand
GGTGATAGGTATGGGGAATCAGAAGAGGCGGGGTGATAGGTATGGGGAATCAGAAGAGGCGGGGTGATAGGTATGGGGAATCAGAAGAAGCGGGACAGTTCGTAGCATACGAAGGTCATGATGGCCAGCACCAGACCGATGGCGGTCTCGTAGGGTACCAGTGCCATGCAGCGCCGGAACGTGAGACTCATTGTGCCGCCGGTGGCATGGAAGAATGTGCCGTGAGGGAGATGGTCGAGCACTGTGGCGCCGGAATTGATCATCGCGGCTCCCCATACGGCGGATACTCCGGTGGCCATGATCGAGGGTGCAAACGATGACGAGGCGATTGTGGCTCCCGCAGTGGTGGAGGCGGTGGCGGCCGACATCAGAATGCCCGACAGTGGAGCCATCAGTGTCTCACCGAAATGGCTTGAAGAGAGCATCCCTACTATCATGCCTGTGATTGAGGAGGCTTTGATTACACCGGCTATCGTGCCGGTGCCGATAAGCAGGATGGCCACGCCGGTCATCTTCGACAGACCGAGTGATACACATTTCAGTGCCTCGCGCGAGCGGCGCATCAGCACGAGTCCCACCAGTCCCCCTGCGGGAAGTGCAATCAGCGGGTCGATCACCACGCCGCATATCGGGCGCAGCGCCAACAGGAGTATCGCCACCACCGGACCGGCGATGCTGCTGAAGAGGGATGGGAGATTACGGTTGTCGATTTCGGGGTCTACGGCTTCGGTATCGATTACCATAGCTTCATCTTTCGAGCCGGAATAGATCCATTTTATCACAGTGACGGTGAATATCAATCCCACCACGGCGGCTATTACATTCACGGCCATCACCGACGACAGGGGAGCCTGGAAATTCTCGGCACTGACAATCGTATTCGGGTTGGGGGAGATGATATTGCCGCATTTGCCCCCTCCAATCATCATCAGGAGCAGTTTGGAGGCCGGGATTTTGTAGCGTTTATGCAGCGAGATGGCGATTGGCGCCACGGTGATTACGGCCACATCGATAAATACCCCCACGGCTGTGAGCAACATCGTGGAGAGGGCGAGTGCCAGGAAGATATTATTGCGCCCTAATCTCTTGATGATGGCTGCCGAGATTGTCTCGGCGGCACCGGTCTGAATCAGTATGCCGGTGAGTACACCGGCTGTAAGGATACGCAAAATGGCGGGGATGATATCCTTTACGCCCGCAAACATCTGTTCGATCGTGTCGACCAGCGACACACCGCCGCACAGACCGCCCACCACAGCGCCTAAAATAAGGCAGTAGGCAATCGGCACTTTTTTGATAATGAGGAAGATGGCCAGTGCGAGACCAATCAGAACTCCTATAGCTGACAACATGGCTTACTGAGGTTTTTTTAAGCAACTATTTATTAGCTACTTATGAGGGTGAGTGACATTGAAGAAATTAGCAATCGAAGCGGCCACCGCAGCCACATTGGCTCGGGCCACGGGAGCCGACATGGCCTCCTCAAGGCTCGCCACACGGCTCAGGATCGGGAATACCCCGGCAAAACCACCCTTGAGCAGTAGCGAAGCATCCTCCACCATTCCGGCGATGGCCACCACCGGCGCACCGGCGGCGGCCGCTCGTCGGCCTACGCCGAGGGGGAGTTTGCCGAAGAGTGTCTGGGCATCGATGCGTCCTTCGCCGGTGATTACCAGGTCGGCATCTTTGATGATAGAATCGAATCCCACCAGGTCGAGCACAGCCTCCACGCCGGGGCGCAACTCAGTGTTGAAGAATGCCAGGAATGCCGCGCCGAGTCCGCCGGCGGCTCCCGATCCGGGAGTGCGGGCCACATCGCGCCCTATGTCGCGTGCCACGATTGTGGCATAGTGTGCCAATCCGCGGTCGAGTTCCGCCACATCGGCCGGAGAGGCCCCCTTCTGCGGCCCGAACACCGCCGCCGACCCATCCGGGCCGCAGAGTGGATTGGTGACATCGCAGATAATCGTAAACCGGCAATCGGTAAGGTCGCGCATCGCCTCCGAGTGGTCAATGCGTTGGAGCCGTTGCAATGCGCCCCCTCCCGAGGGGAGTTCATGGTCATCGGCGTCGAGGAAGCGGAACCCGAGAGCCTGCAGCATACCCATGCCGCCGTCGCACGTAGCGCTGCCGCCGATGCCTATCACAAACTTACGGCATCCCCTCCGGTAAGCATCGGCTATCATATCGCCCGTGCCCCGCGTGGTGGTATGCATCACATCGCGCTCCTCCTTCAGCAGGAGGGGCAACCCGCTTGCCGAGGCCATATCGATCAGAGCCGCCGATCCGTCGGGAGTATCCACAATGCCATACCGGGCTGTAATCATGCGCCCCAGAGGGTCGGCCACACGGCAGTCTATCCATCGCCCTCCAAGGGCACGCACCAGAGTATCGGCCGTCCCCTCACCGCCATCGGCCACCGCCACACCCGTGACCTGTGCCATCGGCAACACACTCATTATTCCGGCCTTGGCGGCCTCGGCCACTTCGGCCGATGAAAGCGATCCCTTGAAAGAATCTGAAGCAATTACGATATTGAGAGCCATAGTATTAATTTTTAAGTGTCTGCTTTTCGCCAGAGCTATGTCGCTAATGGATAGAGAAAATTAACACTATTTATACAATTTTCGGCCACTAAAAGTTCCATTTACGCTACTGTTATGCAACATCTTGCTCGCGCCATCGTTGCCAGTCGCTCCGCGACTGCAGTATATCTACTTTTGTAGAGGGGCGATGCTCATGATGATGGCGGGCTGAAAGTGCAGTCGCTCCGCGACTGGTGCCGGTGGGGGTGTGCTCTCTGCGCACTGCTCAGACTAATCGTCTGAGCAGTGCGCTTTATAAGGGTAAGAATTACCGCATTGTTGTTTCTAAAGGCGCGTTCATACCTTTCCAAAGCAACTTTTTGAAGCA